>NZ_CP020474.1:0-353750 GCF_002080415.1 Roseovarius mucosus
GGGTGCAAGCTTTTCTTGGCCTTTGTGCAGATGCAAAACGTTCCGCTGTTCGAGAAACTCAACTGGACATCGCTGGGTCAGCGGGACCTGCACGGGCATCCGCATATGAAGATGCGCGCCGATCTGAGCAAATATCCCGCCATTGAGGACCCGGCTCGCGGGTGGATGGCCCTGACCCGAAAGACCACGGGATGACAGACATCGCCGCTCTTGCCGCAAGTCTTGCCACGAACCCGAATGTAACGGGCAAGCGTGACATCGACGTGGCCTGTGCGGCCCTTGGATTGACCCAAGACAGCTTTGGCCGCCCCGGTGACGATGCCGCAGCCATCGCGGATGGTGACGGCTGGCAGTTGATGGCGACAGAAGGGTTCATGAACGATTTCGTCGCAAGCGCCCCTTGGTTTGCGGGATGGTGCGCGGTGATGGTCAACATGTCCGACATCCTCGCGATGGGCGGGCGGCCTATCGCGGTGACCAACGCGCTTTGGGCCCCCGATGCAGCAACAGCGGCTGAAATCTTGCGCGGGATGAAGGAGGCGTCGGGGGCCTATGGCATTCCGATTGTTGGCGGCCACACCAACCTGCGCACCGAGCAGCCACAGCTTGCCGCTGCAATCTGGGGCCGGGCGCGCGCCTTGATCACCAGTTTTGACGCAGGCCCCGGCGACGTGGTGATCGCATGCGCCGACCGGCGCGGTGGATATGCGGGGAAGACCAGCAATTTCCCCGCCTTTCTCGACGCGCCGCACGACCGTTTGCGCGGCGATATGGAAATTCTGCCGCTCCTGGCTGAGTCTGGTCTTGTCACGGCTGGAAAGGACATCAGTCAGGGTGGGATTGCGGGCACGGCGCTGATGCTGGCGGAATGCTCGGGCGTCGGGATCAGCATCGACCCTGCCAAGATCACGCCGCCCGATGGTGATCTGACCCGCTGGATGACCGCCTTTCCCAGCTTTGGCTTTCTGCTGACGGCCACGCCTGCAAATGTTGACGCGGTTCTGTCGCGCTTTCACGCGCGGGCCATTGGGGCCGAGGTTATCGGCGCTGTTACCGCAGGTTCAGTCCTGAGCCTGTCGGACGGCGTTGACGCGCATCCTATCTGGGACCACGCCGCGCAGCCCTATCTTGGCCTGCCGCCTGTGAAGGAACCTGCCTATGCCTGAAGCCATTTTCCGCATCCGCTGGCCTGATGGGGTAGAGGAAGATTGCTATTCCCCGTCCACTGTCATCCACGACCATCTGACGGCGCGCGAAAGCTACAAGGTGGCCGAATTTCACGAGCGGAGCCGAGTGGCGCTTGAGCTTGCTGCGCAGCGGGTCGAAGCCAAGTTCGGGTTTCGCTGTTCATCCGCTGACGCGCAGGCCGCCAAAATCGCCGCTGCCGTGTCCCGCTTTGATCCTCAGGAGATTGTCACATGCCTGTCCATACGCTGATACCGCACGCCCGCACCCATGTCGCTGTCTTGATCGTCGGGGCTGGCCAAGCGGGCATGTCGGCATCCTACTACCTGTGCCAGGCTGGGATCGATCACGTCGTTCTGGAGCGGTACAAACGCTTTCACGCATGGAAAGAGGACCGGTGGGACAGCTTTTGCCTTGTGACGCCCAACTGGCAATGCAAACTGCCTGATTTTCCGTATCAAGGCGACGATCCCGAGGGCTTTATGCTCAAGGATGAGATCGTTGAATATGTTGAAGGGTTCTGCAACAGCTTTGAGGCCCCGCTACGCGAAGGTGTGACGGTCGAGCGCGTGGAAAAAATTGACGACATCTTTGAAGTGGACACCGATCAGGGGCTGTGGACGGCGGATCATGTCATCATCGCATCCGGTGGGTATGATCTGCCCATAACGCCGCCCTTTGCGGACAGGCTCGATCCCTCGATCCGTCAAATCCATTCAAAATTCTATCGACGCCCTTCGGACATTCCTGATGGCACCTGTCTTGTTGTTGGGACAGGGCAATCAGGTGTCCAGATGATGGAGGATATGATCATCGCGGGCCGCGACGTGCGCCTTGCGGTGGGGCCGGCGCCCCGCAGCCCGCGCTGGTATCGCGGCAAGGATGCGACGGACTGGTTGCATCAGATGGGCTATTACGACATCACCATCGACCAGCAACCCGACCCGAAGGGCACCGAGGCGAAAACCAACCACTATATGTCCGGTCGCGATGGTGGTCACGAGATCGACCTGCGCCGCTTTGCGCTGGATGGGCTGCAGATGTACGGGTCGGTCGCGGATATGGACGAAGCGACCATTCGCTTTCTCCCCGATCTTGAAGATAATCTTGATGCTGCCGACAAAAGCTATGTCGGGATCCGAACCATGATCGACGACTTTATCGCGCGTGAGGGTATTGAGGCACCGGTAGAGCCGCCTTTTGAAAAGGTGTGGCGCCCCAAGGCCGAGATCACGCAGATCGACGCTGTGGCGGAGGGCATCACCTCGGTTCTTTGGTGCATCGGGTTCCGCCCGAATTATGATTGGTTGAAGGTCGATTGCCTCGACTCGCGCGGCCGACCCGTGCATCAGCGCGGCGTCTGCACTGAGAAAGGCGTTTATTTTCTGGGTCTTGGCTGGTTGCACACGTGGGGGTCCGGTCGGTTCCTCGGCGTGGCAGAGGACGCCGCCCATGTTGTGCAGGCAATCGTGCGACACTATCCCATGTCCCAACGACGCCGTCAGGTCGGAGGGTGAATACGCAATTGGGCCTGTCATCATTTCGGACAGGCACCGCGCAGAGGGCTTCGCGCCAGAGGCCTGCCAAGGGGCTGCGGCGCACCTTTGGGCGGCGGGTCAGCGCCAAAAATCGCACCCACGCCGCTTTGATCGCCCGGGATATGGGGCTGTCGTGTGGGGGGCGTGCAAGGTTTGTGAGGTTTGTGAGGGGAATTTGTAAGGTTTGGGGGCTGAGAGCGAGGGTTAGTGAAATTTGGGGTGGGTTTTGAGTTTAGGACGGGGATCGGACGGTCGCTTGACTTGCTCGGACGGACTGTTACGCCGGTACTCAACTTAGACGATTATATCTTGATCTATAGAGCAGGTTTTAATGAGTACTCCCGCCAACCCACCGTTCTCAATTGCAGCAGCATATCTCGGCCCCGTTTTTTCCCTTAACGGCGAATTGACCAAGAACGCTCAGAACCTAGTTTTCGCTCGTAATGGAACTGGGAAGTCGTTTCTAAGTCGAGCTTTCCGCTATCTAGACATCTATGGCCAGGGCGGTCCTATTCACAGTGCACCACTAAACCTTGTTTCTGATGAGTCCCCGGATGGGAAAGCTGAGTTTTTATTTGGGCGCGACACCAATGTTATGGGGTCACTGAAAGTCGACAAAACCTCGGACGAAGCCATAGCGCAGGTCAACAACACCATTTTTCACGTATTTTCGGAGGACTTCGTTCAAGAAGAGTTGAGGGAGCAACAATACAGCCTCAACGGAGAAATAGAAAATCAGATTACAGTTGATAGTGGCAACATCCAACTCAAAGACGCAAAGGACGCGCTAACGAAAGCAGTCAGCGCAGAGAAAAGCGCTTTGGAAGCTCTACGAGTGGACTTCGATAAAGAAAAGCTCACGCAGCTAATTGATAAAGCAGGCGTCAGAAAGCAACTGAAAGAATATTCCTCGCTGAATTTCGACGGGTTGCTGACCACATATCTAGAAAAACCAGAGGCACCCGAAAAAACCTTTGCTGCCATCTTGAAAGATCTCGATGCCCTCAAGTCCATACCTGCCGAACCGCTCTATCCAGAAGCTTTAAATTCCATTGGACTTGAAGACCTGAATTTGGCTGCGCTCGCCAACAGCCTCTACAAGATCACATCGCCCTCAAGCGTTTCCGAGTCATTAAAACAGAAAATTGAGACGCATCGAGATTTCTACAAGACTGGTGTTGAAATCATTGATCACAAACACCTCAACTCCTGTCCGTTTTGCGAGCAAAGCATTGCCGCGCCTGACCCTAGAGCGATTATTGATGCTTATGTTGAATACTTTTCGGATGAGGAAGCGAAACACAAAACTGAGCTTCACTCGTTCTATCGAGCGCTGAGCTTCAAAGAAAAGCAACTGTCTGAGACTGAGACACAACTGACGCGCCAGAAGTCCCGCTACGATGCACTCAAAGTTTACCTTCCCTCTATGAAATATACATCGCTCGCCGACAGCGCGGATGTGATTAAACTTGCCGTGGAGACGATCTCTTCGATCAAGAGCGTAATAGATAGCAAGGCGAAGAATCTGGGTGTTGTAGCGTCCTTACCCAAAGACAAACTCGGTGCGCGGATTGATGCGCTCAATCAAGCAATCGAGGACAACAACACGAGTGTCGAAACACTCGCGCGGGCTGTGGCTAAGTCCGATGACGAGCGAAAAAAATCGCAGCGACAGGCATGTAGCGTGTTCGCACAGGAGTTCGCAATCTCGCATTGGCCGGACATCGAAGCGTTCAGGAAGCTCGCAAACGACAAGAGGGACAAAGCAACTGCGTTAGTAGCTTTGGAGAAGTCTAGTCCGTCCACTGACGCGCGAGTGCGCGTTGCAGATACCTTCGAGCTTTTGTTGAAAGATTTCTTTGGCGAAAAATACATTTTTGACAAAGACTCTTTCGTGCTAAAGCGCGGCGCGCATGAGATGGTGCGTGGGCCACATCGGACACTGAGCGATGGCGAGAAAACCGCCATTGCGTTCTGTTACTTCGTGGCTTGTGTTCATCGGAAGGTTAAAGCCAATAGCGATTATCGCCGCCTGTTTCTGGTTTTCGATGACCCCGTGACGTCGATGTCTTATGATTTTGTGTTTGGGATCGCCCAAACACTCAAAAACCTGAACATCTCCAACAGGGGAGAAGTATCTCTTAATTCCGGTCTCATTAACGGGAACTCGCACAGACGGCCAGATCTTCTCGTTCTTACGCACAGTAGCTACTTCTTCAATATATCAGTGACGAACAAGGTCGTCGAAGAAAACGCTGCTTTTGCCCTTCATTCCGAAAAGGGAAACCATAAAATTTCACGGCTTAAGAAGTATGTGGCACCTTTCCAAGAGCAGCTGAAAGACATTTATGAGGTGGCCAATGGACGCGATCCAGACCACACAACAGCTAATGCTATCCGCTCTGTACTGGAGGCGGTGGGAAGATTTTGCAGGCCAGACAAGTCTGAAAGCCTGACAGTTTTCGTTCAACATCTAGCCGCAGCGGATGGGATCACCGTGAAGAGCGTTTTGATCAACTCGCTTTGTCATGGAACCTACTATGACGAGAAACCATTACCAGATGATTTGAAGCTAGCCTGCACGGAAACACTTAAAGTCGTTAAAAAGTATGCAGAAGGGCAGCTTGAAGTGATCAAAGGTATAGCGCTTCAGAGCTAGATTTCTGGATGCGCCCGCCGACGAAGCGTCAAACGCCCTATCTTCACCTCGGTTAGGCTCCGCGCGGCGCCTGTCTGCCGGGGACGGGTGATGCCGGAGGCATGCCTTTGGCATGACCGCTGCGCGGCGGTGCTATGCGCCTTGAATGCGCGCTTTGGTGATTGGGGGGGGAGGGCCCCGGGTCAAGCCCGGGGCGGATGGTGTGGGAGGCCCCGGGTCGAGCCCGGGGCGGGGAGGTGTGTGAGGCCCCGGGGCGGGCCCGGGGCGTGTTGGGGGGAGGCCCCGGCTCGGGGCCGGGGCGGGGGTTAGCCGCGGCGGCGGCTGCGGCTTCCGGCGCGGCCACCGGCGCGGACTTCTTCGCCGGGTTTGGGGGGGGCTTTGTTGAACTTGATCCAGTTGCCGCCATGCGGATCGGCGTTCATCAGGAAGTTGGCGGCCATGATCGCCTCCATCTCCTTGCCCGGACGCGCCTTGGTGGAGCCGAGACCAAAGAGTTGGCAGAAGGTCTCGTCATCCATGTCATCGGGCAGGATCAGGCCAGAGGCGGCGACTTCGGCCTTTTTCGCCTCGATCTCGGATTGTTTCACCGGCAGGGCAATCGGGTTCATGATCGCAGAGGTCATGCCCGACTGCATCGCCATGGGCAGAAAGGCGTTGTTGATGCCGTGACGGTTGGGCAGGCCAAAGGAGATGTTCGACGCGCCACAGGTGGTGTTGACGCCCAATTCCTCTCGCAGGCGGCGCACAAGGGTAAAGACCTGACGGCCAGCGGTGGCCATTGCGCCCACGGGCATCACCAGCGGATCGACGACGATGTCATAGGCGGGAATGCCGAAATCGGCGGCGCGTTCGACGATTTTCTTGGCGACGGCAAAGCGCACATCGGGGTCTTCGGAAATGCCGGTGTCGTCGTTCGAGATGGCCACGACCGGCACATTGTATTTCTTGACCAGCGGCAGGACGTATTCGAGACGGTCTTCTTCGCCTGTCACCGAATTGAGGAGCGGCCGGCCATGGGCGGCCATAAGACCGGCCTCGAGGGCGGCGGGCACGGATGAGTCGATGCAGAGGGGCAGGTCAACGAGGCCCTGAACCAGCTCGATCATCTTGGTCATGAGGGGCGGTTCGGTCTCGTTGGGGTTGGGGTTGGAGTTGTAGACCACACCTGCGTTGATATCGAGCACGGTGGCCCCGGCTGCGGCCTGTGCCAGCGCATCGGATTCGACGGTGGAGAAATCGCCCGCCTCAAGTTCGGCGGCGAGTTTCTTGCGGCCCGTGGGGTTGATGCGTTCGCCAATGACGCAGAAGGGCTCGTCAAAGCCGATGACGGCGGTTTTGGTTTTGCTCTCGACGATGGTGCGGGTCATGGTTTGGTCTTATCCTTGCTGGTTGGCGGGCGTGGCGGAGGCCCCGCCGTTGTCGATGGCCCATTCGGCATTGGCCTTGATCCCGCCAAGCGGGAAGAAATGCACATGCTCGATGTTGAAATCGGGGTTGGCGGCCTTGTGGGCGGCGAGTTCGGTCAAAACCTCGGTCGGCTCATAGGGCAGGAGCAGTTTCGAGACATCCATGGCGCGTTTCTGCAGAACCTTGAGCGAGGGGCCGACACCGCAGGCGATGGCGAATTTGATCAGGGTTTGCAGCTTGGCGGGGCCAGCGATGCCAATATGGATGGGCAGGTCGATGCCCGCGGCCTTGAGGTTGTCGGCCCATGCGATGATCGGCTTGGCCTCGAAGGCGAATTGGGTGGCGAGCGCCATTTTGGCGTCGGTGGTTTCCGAGAATTTCTGTTTCCAGCGAAGGGCATCCTCGACATTCTTCATGCTGCCGTCTGGGTCGATATCTTTGTTGCCTTCGGGGTGGCCAGCGACATGCAGGCGCTTGAAGCCTGCGCGGTCGAATTCACCGGATTCCATGAGCTGCATGGAGCTGTCGAAATCGCCATGCGGGGTGGTGACACCACCGGCGAGCAGCAGTGCTTGGTCGACGCCTGCCTCGCCCTGGTAGCGGGCGATCCAATCGGCGAGGGTGGCGCGGTCCTTGATGATGCGGGCCGGGAAGTGCGGCATCACGGGATAGCCATCGGTGGCCAGACGCTTGGCGGTGGCGACCATATCCTCGATCGGGGTGCCTTCGATATGGGCGATGTAGACGCGGGTGCCTGCGGGCAGAAGGTCGCGGAAATTCTCGACCTTTTCGGCGGTGCGCGGCATCACCTCGATGGAATAGCCCTCAAGGAAAGCCTCGAGCTGACCATTGGCGGGGGTGAACTTCTCACGCTTCTTGAAATTGAACAGAGCCATCGCGGCCTCCCATAGAGTTCCAGAGCGCATTCACGCCCAGCCATCATTCGCGATCAGGGCCTTGATACGCTCCTGATCGAATTCTGCGTCGATCCGGGCCGCCTCGGATTGGGCGACGGCGTCGGGTTCGCCTTCGATGGGATAGGGATCAGCCTTGCGCCATTCAGCGAGATAGGCATCGGTGCCTGCTGCGCCGCATTTCATCGCTGCACGGTCGATGGCCTGCTCAAACCGTTCGGGCAGCTGAACCTTGCTGCCGCGACGGCCTTTGCCGACGATGACCTGAGCGGGGATGTCCCGCCAGTAAACGATGGTGACGTCAACCATGGCTGATTCCTTTTTCCTTCGTGGTCCCTACGTAATGCAGGTGCGACGTTGCGCAGGGTCGGATTTCGACAGAACGAGCGCGTCATGCGACCTGCGCACAGTAGCGGCGCGTCGCCAGAGGGGCCATGGGGGCAATTGCGAAAAATACTCATCATCATCATGACCCCTCGCAACGCTTGCGTGCGCCTGCGCTTCGGACTAGTTTGGGGATAACTTGAAATGGAGGGCGTGTTGCGATGACGCCCAAGCGTCCCGAAAGTGCGGGCGCGGTCCCGAACACGGTTGAGAGCCCCGCACTGACCCGTCCGGATCGGGGGCCGCTCTATGCGGCACTTGATCTGGGAACAAACAGTTGCCGCATGCTGATTGCCCAACCCGAGGGTCATCAGTTCAAAGTCGTGGACAGCTTTTCGAAATCGGTGCAGTTGGGCGCAGGGCTGGAAGGCTCTGGCCGCTTGTCGCGGGCGTCGATTTACCGGACGATTCAGGCGCTCCGGGTTTGCAAGCAAAAGTTGAAGCGCCACGGGGTGACGCGGATGCGGCTGGTTGCAACCGAAGCCTGCAGGCGCGCCAGCAACGGGGCCGATTTCATGCAGCGCGTGGAGCGCGAAACGGGGCTGAGGCTGGATATCATCGCGCCGCAAGAAGAGGCGCAATTGGCGGTCGTCTCTTGTGCGCCGCTGGTCAATCAGCGCACCGATCAATTGCTGGTGGTGGATATTGGCGGCGGGTCCACGGAACTGGTGTGGATCGACCTGACGGCGGTGCCGCATTCCGAGCGGCGGCGCGCGATCATGCGGATGCATCTGGGGTTTCACGCAAGCCCCGTTGGCCTGCCAGCAGCGCGGGTCGTGGATTGGATCAGTGTTCCGCTAGGCGTGGCGACGTTGCGCGATCAGTTTCGCGATGTCGAGGATGACGCGGCGCGGTTTGCGTTGATGAGTTGGTTCTTTGAAGAGAACCTTGCCGAATTCGCCCCCTATAAGGACGAGCAATCGCGGGACGGGTTTCAGATTGTTGGCACCTCTGGCACGGTGACGACCGTTGCAGCCAGTCATCTGGGCCTCAAGCGCTATGACCGGAACAAGGTGGATGGCTTGACCATGACCAGCGACGAGATTGATCGGGTGATCCGGTCCTATCTGGCGCTTGGGCCTGCGGGGCGGCGTCGTGATCCGCGTATCGGTCAGGACCGCCAAGCGCTGATCATGTCGGGGGCGGCAATCTTGCAGGCGCTGCTGCGGTGCTGGCCTACGGATCGGTTGAGCGTGGCAGACCGGGGCCTGCGCGAAGGCATGCTGTATGCCCAGATGGCGGCGGATGGCGTGTTGACGGAAAGGGACGGATAGATGGGGGATGACGGATCGGCGCAATCGCAAAACATCTGGCCTTTGCCAAAGTTTTATTTCCGGGTGACATGGGATACCGCGGAGCTGAATTTCCAAGAGGTCTCTGGGCTGGATCCGGACAATCAGACGATTGCCTATCGCGCGGGCAATTCGCCCGTGTTTTCGCAGGTGAAAATGCCGGGTATAGTAAAACCGAGCAATATCACCATGAAAAAGGGAATCTTTATCAAGGATAACTCGATCTTTGACTGGTTCGCCGAGATCAATATGAACGTGATCAAGCGCAAAGATATGACGATCGCCTTGCTGGATCAAAGCGGTGCGCCGACGATGATCTGGCGGGTCAAAAACGCTTTTCCGGTCAAGCTGATAGCCGCCGATCTGAAGGCCAAGGGCAATGAGGTGGCGATTGAATCGATTGAGATCGCCCATGAAGGACTGACAATTGAAAATGTGTGAGGCAGGCTAGATGGCCAAGACACCGGATGGGAAAAACACCTCGGGGCGGGGCCAGCGTGATCTGACGGTCAAGGTCAAGACCGCGCGCGGGCGTACATCGTCGTCGACGCGTTGGTTGCAGCGGCAATTGAACGATCCCTATGTGAAGCGCGCGCAGGTTGAGGGCTATCGCGGACGCGCGGCGTTCAAAATCATGGAATTGGACGACAAGTTCCGGTTTCTTGTGCCGGGCGCGCGGGTGCTTGATCTGGGCTGTGCGCCGGGGGGCTGGTGTCAGGTGGCGGTGCCGCGTGTCAATGCGCTTGGCGAGAAACAGGGCAAGGCGATTGGGCGCATTGTCGGGGTTGACCTGCAAGAGGTCGAGCCGATCATGGGCTGCGAGATCCATCAGCTGGATTTCATGGCGGATGATGCCGATCAGCAGGTCAAGGACTGGCTGGGGGGCAAGGCCGATGTGGTGATGTCGGATATGGCGGCCTCAAGCTCTGGTCACAAGCAGACGGACCATTTGCGCATCATCGCGCTGTGTGAGGCGGCGGCCTATCTGGCCTTTGACGTGCTGGAGGTGGGTGGCACGTTTGTCTCCAAGGTGCTGGCAGGTGGGGCCGAGGGCGAGTTGCAGACGCTGCTGAAAAAGCGGTTTGACAAGGTGGCCAATGTCAAGCCGCCCGCGTCCCGTGCGGACAGTTCCGAGAAATTCGTGGTGGCCACAGGGTTTCGCGGCTGAGCGGTCAGTGGGTTTTCCCGTCTTCGGGGGCGATGGAGCGGCTGGCGGCCTGAACAAAGAGGTGCAGGTCGGAGGGATCGGTTTCGGGCTGGCTGATGTGTCTGTGCGAGACAGAATGTGCCATGCCGCGTTGCCGGATCAATTCGAACAAAAGCGCATGGCGGGCGCGGTCGAGCTTGGGGCGCTTATCGGTGTCGGACATGAATAACCTCTTGTGAATGCGTGTACTCTGTAACGGCGATAAGATTGCAAAAGGATTACGGCGATTTTAGCGCGGGAATTGTGCGCTGATAAGGCGCTTTTCGATCAAGGCCGATGTGGCGCGCGCCGGCGCTCAAAGGTCGGCAAGCGGTTTGCGTCTGGGCGCGAGTTGCGGGATAGTCGAGGCAAATGGGATCGAGTCAGGCCGAGGTCTGATTGGGATCAGATCAAGAGTGAACAGGAAAGGATGGCCGAAATGCGTTATGAGGCACCTCAGGATGTCGAGGCCGCAGTGCAGCTGCTCGCGGCGGAGCAGGGGGCATATGTGCTGGCGGGGGGCACGGACCTGTTGGTCAAGCTGCGCTCTGAGATGGTCGAGCCGGAACTGGTGGTCGACATCAAGCGCATTGCGGGCATGAAGGCGATCACGGCTGAAGCGGGCGGCTGGCGCATTGGCGCGGCTGTTTCAGGGGCCGAGATGGGCGAGCATGCGGGGCTGGTCGCGGATTGGCCCGGTGTGGTCGAGGCGGCGGGGCTTATCGGCTCGACCCAAGTGCAGGGGCGGGCCACATTGGCGGGCAATCTCTGCAACGCCTCGCCTGCGGCGGATTCCGTTCCGGCGATGGTGGCGGCGGGGGCCGTTGTGCGGGTTGTGGGCCCCAAGGGCCCGCGTGACGTGGCGGTGATTGATATTCCCAAGTCACCGGGCAAGACGACGCTGGCGGCGGGCGAATTCATCGCCTCGGTCTTTCTGCCTGCGTGCGGCGCGCGGTCGGGTGATGCCTATCTGCGGTTCATCCCGCGCACCGAGATGGATATCGCAGTGGTGGGCTGTGGCGTGTCGCTGCGTTTCGATGACGCGGGCAAAGTGTCTGCCGCGCGGGTGGCCTTGGGGGCGGTTGGCCCCAAGGTGATGCTGGTGGACGCGGCGGCAGAGGCCATCATGGGCCGGGCGCTTGATGAGGCGGCGCTGACAGATTTGGCGGCGGCCTGTTCCGAGGCGGCCACCCCGATAGAGGACAAGCGCGGCACGGTCGAGTTTCGCCGCCATGTGGCGGGGGTTCTGGCCCGTCGGGCGGCGGTGATCGCCGAGACGCGCGCGAAAGGAGACAAGGCATGAGCCGGATACATGTGACGACAAAGGTCAATGGCGACGAGACCGAGTTTCTCTGTGATGCAGAGGCGACGCTGCTGGATGTGCTGCGCGACGAACTGGGCCTGACGGGCACCAAAGAGGGCTGTGGCACTGGTGATTGCGGCGCCTGTTCGGTGACGGTGGATGGGCGGCTTGTGTGTTCGTGCCTGATGCTGGGGGCCGAGGCCGAGGGCTGCGAGATCACCACGATCGAGGGTATGGCAGCGGGCGAGGTGCTGCACCCGTTGCAAAAGAAGTTCATCGAGATGGCAGCGCTGCAATGTGGCATCTGTACGCCGGGCATCCTTGTCGCGGCGAAATCGCTGCTGGAGCGCAACCCGGACCCAAGCGAAGAGGAAGTGCGCTATTGGCTGGCGGGCAATCTGTGCCGCTGCACCGGCTATGACAAGATCATCCGCGCTGTGATGGAAACGGCGGCGGACATGCGGAGGGCGTCGTAATGGCTTTGGATGACACCAAGAAAACCAAGAATTTCAAGGTTGTGGGCACGCGGCCCAACCGGCCTGACGGGATCGACAAGGTCACCGGGCGGGCGCGCTTTGGCGCGGATATGGTGGCACCGGGGATGTTGACGGGGCGCGTTTTGCGCAGCCCGCATGCCCATGCACGCATTCTGCGGATTGACACGAGCAAGGCCGAGGCGCTGCCGGGGGTCAAGGCGGTGGTGACGCGCGCCGATTTCGGTGATGTGCCAGACCACGTGGCCGATGTGATCGACAATTGCATGGCGGGCGACAAGGCGCTTTATGATGGGCACGCGGTGGCCGCGATTGCCGCCAATTCGGCGGCGGTGGCGCGCAAGGCTCTCAAGCTTATCGAGGTGGAGTATGAGGTTCTTCCGCATGTGACGGATGTGGACGCAGCCATGAAGCCCGGCGCGCCGGTGCTGCATGAGGGCGCGCAGCAGGAAACGGTGCCCGAGGGATATTCGGGCAATGTCATCTCGCGGGTTGAGTTCGGACATGGCGATATCGAGGCCGGTTTGGCCAAGGCTGACCGCGTCGTCGAGCGGACCTATCGCACCGGGGCCACGCATCAGGGCTATATTGAGCCGCACGCCTGTCTGGCGACGATGAGCGCGGATGGGCAGGCGGATCTTTGGGTCTGCACCCAAGGGCATTACATGGTGCGCAATGTCTGTGCCGCGATCCTTGGGATGGAGCAGGGGCAATTGCGGGTGACGGCCAGCGAAATCGGCGGCGGTTTTGGTGGCAAGACGGTGGTGTTTCTGGAGCCGGTGGCGTTGATGCTGGCCAAGAAATCGGGCCGCCCGGTCAAGATGGTGATGAGCCGGTCTGAGGTGCTGCGTGCCACGGGGCCGACCTCGTCTACCTCGATTGATGTGCGCATCGGCATGAAGAAGGATGGCCGGATCACCGCCGGTTTTGCCGAATTGCGCTATCAGGGCGGGGCCTATCCGGGGTCGCCGGTCGATATGGGCTCGATGTCGGCCTTTGCGCCTTATGATCTGGAAAATGTCAAAACTGTCGGTTGGGACGTGGTCACGAACCGGCCCAAGGCAGCGGCCTACCGTGCGCCCGGCGCGCCAATGGCGGCCTTTGCGGTGGAAAGCGCGATTGACGAATTGGCCAAGGGATTTGACCTTGATCCGCTGGCGGTGCGGTTGATGAACGGGGCCAAGGAGGGCACGCGCGCCTCTTACGGCCCGACCTATCCGGCGATTGGCCTGATGGCGACCTTGGAGGCGGCCCATACGCATCCGCATTGGACGGCCCCCTTGGGCGAAAACCAAGGGCGCGGTGTGGCTTGCGGGTTCTGGTTCAACTTTGGTGGCGATACCTGTGTGAGCCTGAATGTGACGCCGGATGGGACGGTGACGGTGTCGGAGGGCAATCCCGACATTGGCGGCTCGCGCGCGTCGATGACGATGATGGCCGCCGAAGAACTGGGCATTCCCTATGATCAGGTGCGCACGGTGATTGCCGACACCGGATCGCTGGGCCAGAACGAGGTGACGGACGGCAGCCGCGTGACCTTTGCCGTGGGTCTGGCCACGATTGAGGCGGCGCGCGCCGCCAAGCGCGAGATGTGCAAACGTGCCGCGATGATCTGGGGTATCGACGAAGAGGCGGTCGAATGGGAAGACGGGGCTGCGCGCCCTGCTGGCCCCAATGCCGGGAAATTCCCCCCCATGACCATCAAGGAGATTGCCGCCGTGGCCAGCAACACCGGCGGGCCGATTGCCGGGCACCATGAGGTGACAGCCGAGGGCGCGGGCGTGAGTTTTGGCACGCATATGGTGGATGTCGAGGTTGATCCCGATACTGGTGCGACCAAAATTCTGCGCTACACGGTGTTTCAGGATGCGGGCCGCGCGGTGCATCCGGCCTATGTTGAAGGACAGTTTCAGGGCGGTGCCGTGCAGGGTATCGGCTGGGCGCTGAACGAGGAATATATCTATGGCGAGGATGGGATTCTGCAAAACGCAGGCTTCCTTGATTATCGCATTCCCGTGGCCTCTGACCTGCCGATGATCGACACGGTGATTTTGGAAATCCCCAACCCCGGCCATCCCTACGGCGTGCGCGGTGTGGGCGAAACGCCGATTGTGCCGCCGCTTGCGGCGGTGGCCAATGCGGTCTCGGCGGCGGCGGGGGTGCGGATGACGCAGCTGCCGATGTCGCCGCCGCGGGTGTTGGCGGCGATTCAGGCGGCAAAGGGTTGATGGTCAAGGTCGTGCTCTGGGGGTCTTTGGCCGAGAGCGCGGAAGGCCAACGCGAGGTGGCGGTAGAGGCCGCCACCTTGCGCGAACTGCTGGATGGGTTGGGCGAGACATTCCCCGGCCTGCGCGCAGAGTTGGAGCGCGGCGTGTCGGTGTCGATCGACGGGCGCGTCTATAACGACAGTTGGTTCACGCCGATTAAGCCCGATAGCGAAGTTGTGTTGCTCAAGCGGCTTAAGGGCGGCTGAGGCGCGCGCATTCGCCGCTTTTCCTGTGCGGTGGCTTGGCCTATGCCGGTAGCCGAAAACCGGAGAATGTCCCATGATGCCTGCCTCTGTTCCCCTGACCCGCGATCTGGTTCTGATCGGGGGGGGCCATGCACATGCGTTGGTGCTGCGAATGTGGGGGATGGACCCGCTGCCGGGGGCGCGGCTGACGGTGATCGACCCCAATCCGGTGGCACCCTACACGGGCATGTTGCCGGGGCTGGTGGCGGGGCATTACCGGCGCGAGGAGTTGGAGATTGATCTGGTGCGGCTGGCGCGGTTTGCGGGCGCGCGGCTGATCGTGGGTGCGGTCACGGGGATTGATGCTGCTGCGGGCCGGGTGACGGTCGCGGGGCGGGGCGAGATCGGCTTTGACGTGGCCTCGGTCGATGTGGGCATTCATTCGGGCATGCCGCAGGTGCGGGGGTTCGCTGAGCATGGTGTCGCGGCCAAGCCGCTTGGCCCCTTTGCCGGGGCGTGGGAGGAGTTTTTGCGCCGGGTGGCCGATGGGGCCGCGCCGCAAGCGGCGGTGATTGGCGGCGGGATTGCCGGGATCGAATTGGCGATGGCGATGGCCTATCGGTTGCGGGGCATTGCCGGGCGCGCCGAGGTGACGCTGATCGAGCAGTCAGCAGAGATTGCGCCGGGGGCACCGGTTATTCGCCCGCGTCTGACGCGCGCCTGCGTAGCGGCGGGCGTGCGGATTGTAACGGGCGTTGACGTGGCGCAGGTTACGGGCGCGGGCGTGATCTTGGGCGATGGCACAGAGATTGCGGCGGGGTTTGTGGCCGGGGCGGCGGGGGCGCGGGCGCATGGCTGGCTGGCAAAGACCGGATTGCCGGTGACGGCGGATGGGTTTTTGCGCGTGGGGGCGGATTTGCGGGTTGAGGGGCAAGAGGCGATATTTGCCGCCGGGGATTGCGCGCATCTGACCCATGCGCCGCGCCCCAAGGCCGGGGTCTATGCCGTGCGCGCGGCCCCGGTGCTGCGCGACAATCTGCGCGCGGTGTTGAGCGGTGGGACAACGCGGGCGTTTCATCCGCAGCGCGATTACCTCAAGCTGATTTCCTTGGGTGAAAAATCGGCCTTGGCGGAAAAGATGGGGATGGCCTTTGGCGGGCGGTTGCTCTGGCGGTTGAAGGATCGGATCGACCGCAAATTCATGGTGCAATTCGGCGATTTGCCTGCGATGGCGGCGGCGGAGGCACCACGCCTGCGGGCCTTGGGCGATCTGGGGCCAGAGCCGCTGTGTGGGGGATGCGGGGCCAAGGTGGCGCCGGGGGTGTTGTCCGAAGTCTTGGCGCAGGAACGGCCCCCGGCGCGGGCGGATATCGTGACCGGGCCGGGGGATGATGCGGCGGTGATTATGGTCGGCGGCGTGCGGCAAGTGTTGACCACGGATCATCTGCGGGGATTTACCGAGGATCTGGGGGTGATGGCGCGGATTGCGGCGCTGCATGCCTTGGGTGATGTCTGGGCGATGGGGGCAAAGCCGCAGGCGGCGCTGGTTTCTGTGACTGTGCCGCGCATGTCGGAAGGTTTGCAGGCGCGCACCATGGCCGAGATCATGGCGCAGGCGGGGGAGGCGCTTCGCGCAAGCGGTGCCGAGATCGTGGGCGGGCATTCCACCCTGGGGGCTGAGGCGAGCATTGGGTTTACGGTCACAGGGCTGCTCGAGCGCGACGCGATCACGGTGGCGGGGGCGCGGGTGGGCGATGCGCTGATCCTGACGCGGCCCATCGGGTCGGGCGTGCTGCTGGCGGCTGAGATGCGCGGGCTGGCGGATGGGCGCGATATTGCGGCGCTGCTCGCCGCGTTGCAGGTGCCGCAGGGGGTGGCGGCGGAGATATTGTCGGGGGCACATGCGATGACGGATGTGACGGGCTTTGGTCTGGCAGGGCATTTGATGGCCATATGCCGGGCCTCGGGTGTTGCGGCCGAGGTCGATCTGGCGGCGGTGCCGGTTTACGCCGGGGCCGAGGCGTTGGCGGCGGTGGGCGTGCGGTCGACCATCTGGGCGGCGAATGTGGCGGCGGCGCCGGTGACGGGCGGTGCGGGCGCGCGGGTGGCGTTGTTGCATGATCCGCAGACGGCGGGCGGGATGCTGGCGGCGGTTAAGGCTGAGGCGGGGGAAGGCTTGGTTCAGCAGTTGCAGGCGGCAGGGCATGCGGCGGCGGTGATCGGGCGGGTTGTGGCAGGGCCGGTGGGGATTGTGGTGAAGGGGTGAGGGTCGCGGGTTTCCCCCGCGCGGAATCAAGGGCGAAGCCCGCCGGGCGGATCGCTGGGCCGTCCGTCGCACCGAAGGTGCGCCGCTTTATCCCGGCACGCCTTTGGCGTGGCGGCCTAGCGATTTTAAGAGGGAGTGCCTCGCTGAGAGGTCACACGGACTTGGCACGCATAAAGTGGCAGCCACGGATGTTGCTTCGCTAGTCCCCGGCCCAGCGACCCGCCCGGCTTAGTGGTCAACAGTAAACCCAAGCCTACCCGCTCTGGATCAAGCCCTTTGCTGCCGCTTGCAGCGTGGCCTCTGACAGATCGGGCAAGTCCAAGGGCGTGATGCCTTCAGGGCGGGGTTTGCGGATGTAGCGCGGGTCGTAATGGGTCTCGATCAGTTGCGCCACGAGGGTGGGAAAATCGCCCGATGCGGCAAGGGCGCGCCAGTGGTCCACTTGTGCATGGCCGTGATACTGGACGAGGCGCGAGAGGATCGCGTCAAGCCGGTCGGGATCGGCGATAAGGTCTGTGTAATCGGTGCAGATATTGGACACGCGGGCGGCAAGCGGCACATTGATCCGGATCACGGGGGCGCTGCGCATGGCGCGGGCCAGCATGGGGGGCAGGGTGATGCGCCCGATGCGGCTGCTTTCGGCCTCGATATAGACCGGGCGGGTGGGATCAAGCCGGGCCATGCAGGCGGCAAGCGCGCTTTCGAATGACTTTTGCGAGGGTTGCCCGCCCGCGACGGGGCCAAAGACCGAGCCACGATGCGCGGCGAGATCCTCAAGGTCGATCACCTGCGCGCCAAGGGCAGCGAGATGGCTCAAGAGATGGGTCTTGCCGGTGCCGGTGCCGCCGTCAATCAGGCGGACGGGGGCGGCAAACGGCTCTTCATAAAGGGCGCGGGCGACAAGGCGGCGGTAGGATTGATAGCCGCCTTTTACGGTTTCGGCCTGCCAGCCGATCTGTTGCAGGATGACGGTGAAAGACCCAGAGCGCTGCCCGCCGCGCCAGCAATAGACCAGCGGACGCCAGCCGCCCGAACGGTCCGCAAGCGGGCCTTCAAGATGGGCAGCGGCATTGCGGGAGACGAGGGCGGCACCGATTTTGCGGGCGAGAAAGCGATCCTGTTGCACATAGATGGTGCCCACGCGGGCGCGTTCCTCGTTCGAGAGCACCGGCAGGTTCAGCGCGCCGGGGATGTGATCCTCGGCATATTCGGCGGGGGACCGGACATCGATCACCTCGTCAAAGGGCAGGGCGGCGAGCGCCGCGAGACTGTCGAGGGCAATCGGCATCAGGGAAAATCGGGATGAGGGCAGGGATGCAACATAGCCCTGTGCATGCGCCGACGCGCGGCCAAGATCAAGCCCCCATGCAGAGGCAAAAAAAGGGTGGGCAGCGCAGGGCCGCCCACCTCAGGTAGGGAAACTCAGTTCTGGAGGTAAACTTCGAGGCTGTCGTCGAGCGCGTCTTTCCACGGCGTGTGGTGCAGGGGGGCCATGGTGCCGGTGATGACCGATTTATAGGAATTGTTGCGGAAGCCCATGATGTCTTTCTTCTTGTGGCCCTTCCATTCCTTGAAGGCCTGACAGGCGCCTTCGACGTCAAAGCTGGGATAATCGGTTTCGTCGATCAGTTCCTTGACGTAATCGCCCTGATACCAGATCGCGTCATAGTCATCCTGTCCGGCGTCCTCGCGGGCGACACGGTCGGCAACATCCGCCTCCATCGCCGCTTGGTCGGGAATGGCGATGCGGCCCATGATTGCGTCACGCACCCACCATGCCTGCGCGTCGAACATGTTGAAGGTGAACCACTGGTCCTGCATGCCGAGGTAAAAGAGCGCGGGTTCGCGCACAAAGGCCACGCCCTTGTAAAGATCGGCGGTGGCAAGGCGGTTGGCGGTCTTGAGGCGCAGATCGTCGGGCAGGAAGGGGAAATGGTGTTTGTAGCCGGTGCACAGGATCACGGCATCCACATCCTTGGTGGTGCCATCCTTGAAATAGGCGGTGTTGCCCTCGACCTTTTGCAGGAGCGGCACCTCTTGCCAGTTGTCCGGCCATTTGAAGCCCATGGGGGCGGTGCGGTGGCTGACGGTCACGGATTTGCAGCCGTATTTCCAGCATTGCGAGCCGATGTCTTCGGCGGAATAGCTGGTGCCGACGATGAGAATGTCCTTGTCCTTGAATTCCAGCGCATCGCGGAAGTCGTGGGCGTGCAGGACGCGGCCTTTGAAATTCTCGAAGCCGGGGAAATAGGGCACGTTGGGCGTGCTGAAATGGCCCGAACAGACGATCACGTGATCGAAGGTTTCGGTATAGGTGCGATCCTCGGGGAGATGGCAAACGGTGACGTTGAATTTCTCGCCGTCTTTCTCGACCCAGCGGACGGCGGTGGAAAAGCGGATGAGGTCGCGCACACCGGCCTTGAGCACGCGGCCTTCGATATAGTCGAAGAGCACGGCGCGGGGCGGGTAAGAGGCGATTTGCTTGCCGAAATGTTCCTCAAAGGAATAGTCAGCGAATTCAAGGCCTTCTTTGGGGCCGTTCGACCAAAGGTAGCGATACATCGAGCCATGAACCGGCTCGCCATATTGATCAAGGCCGGTGCGCCAGGTGTAGTTCCAGAGGCCGCCCCAGTTATCCTGCTTTTCAAAGCAGACGATTTCGGGGATCTCTGCGCCTTTGGCGGCGGCGGATTGGAAGGCCCGCAATTGGGCCAGGCCCGATGGTCCTGCGCCGATGATTGCAATTCGTTTTTTGGTCATGTTGCCCTCCAAGCTGGTATGGACCAATATTCAGGTATTGGTGCCTTTGGTTCATGCCAGATTGAAGTTGTGGGGGCGGGCTTGTCAATAATTTTTCTTTCCAAGAATAATATTTTCCCATGAACCGCTGGCGCAATGCCGGGAACCTGCTAGAAATTGCTCATGTCAAATTCGAGTTTTGCACAACGTCTGGCCATTCAGAGCGCGTTGCCCCGGTTTTCGGTGGGCATGCGCAAGACGCTGACCATCGGCTTTCTGGCCCCTTTGAGTGGTCCGGTCGAATCGTGGGGCCTGCCGGGATTGCAGGGCTGTCGGTTGTGGGTGGATTGGCTCAACCGGGCGGGGGGCGTGCTGATGGGGGGGCGGCGATTCCCGGTGCGGCTCGAATCCTATGATTGCGGATATGACGGGGCAGATGCGCTGACCGGGGCGCGGCAGCTGGTGCAGGAACATGATGCGGCGCTGGTGATGATGCTGGGGGGCGATTCGTTCACGGAGGTGCGCGATTACCTGATGGGGCAGAAGGTGCTGACCTCGTCCTTGCTGACCAGTGATCTGTCGCCGGACACGCCCTATCTGATTGCGCCGGGCGAATCGCTGCCGATTTACACGGTGACGGCGGTGGAATGGATCGCCAAGAACCGACCCGAGATCAAGACCGTGGCGCTCTGTGCGCAGACCGATGCGCTTGGGCTGCCGGCGCTGGCCGCCTATCGCGCGGCGTTCAAGGCGGTGGGCATCGAGATCATCGAGGAAATTCGGTATGATCCGGGCACGGCATCGGCCCCTGCGGTGGTGGCCCCGATGCTGGCGGCGGCACCCGATATGCTGTGCTGGTGTACAAGCTATACGCCGATGGTGCATGCGATGACGGAATATGCCTATCATCAGGGCTATGCGGGCCAAATCCTGAGCTGTACGGCGGATTGCTATGAGCAGTTGATCGCGCTTACCTCGCCCGAGTTCATGGAAGGCTTCTTGTTCCAGTTTCCCGATTTCGACGATCCGGCGCTGGCGGAAAAGGCGTTTTTCTTTAACCAGCCGCAGGCGTTTTATGACGAATACAACGCGCGGTTTCCGGGCAGTTGGACGGCGGTGAGTTGGGAATATGCCGCGATCCTTGATATCTGGCAATCGGCGGTCGAGCGGGCGGGAACGGTCAATTCAGTCTCGGTTCTGGCGGCGATGCGGCAATTGGGCGAGGTCAACCACGCCTTTGGCCCGGCGCAATGGTGGGGGCAGGATATGTTTGGCCTTGATCATACGCTGATTGGCGATTGGCCGGTGGTGCAAATCCAAGGCGGCAAGGCGCGGATCGTTGGTTTCGGGTCAATCCCCGATTGGCTGGCGCGGCATGAGCCGTTGTTGCGGGCGGAAATGGCGGCCCTTGGCCAGCTTTGGCATCAGCGGCACGGGCAGGGGGCGGGCAAGGCCTGTCTTGAGGCGCGGCTGGTGGTGAGCTGAGGCGGCTGCGCCGTCCTGCGCTTAGTCCTCTTGCAGCAGGGTCTTTTGTTCCTCGATCAGGTGCAGCTTGATATATTCTACGGCGGTTTCCACATCGCGCGAGGAAATCGCGTTGAAAAGCGCGTTATAGCGTTTCTGGTAATCCTCGATGCGTTTGGGCGTGAGATGCCGCCGCATCATGGTGGAGCGATGCGTTTGCAAACAGGCCTCGATCGCCAGATCATAGCAGGAGGCAAGCAGGGGATTGCCGGTGCCCGCCGCGATTTTGCGATAGAAATCCTCTTCGCAGGCGACGAATTCGGCGGCGTCGGTGCTGATTGCCTCCATTCGGGTGAGGATGTCGTCGAGCTCCATGATGTCGCGCGGCGTCATGTTGATGACCGCAAGGCGGATCATCTCGGGCTCTAGAATGCCGCGCACGACAAGGTGATCAAGCGGGCTGGTATTTTCGGCAAGCGCGCTGCGGCTGGGGGTGCGGGTGAGTTCGCTTTTGTACGTGACAAAGCTGCCCGATCCGGCACGGCGGCGGATGATGTTGCGCGCCTCAAGCACATCGAGCGCATCGCGCACGGTGTTGCGGGCCACGCCCAATTCGGACGAGAGCGTACGTTCTGACGGCAGGCGCGCGCCCTCGGGATACTCCTCGGATTTGATGCGGGCAAAGAGGCTGTCGATCACCACCTGCACGGTGGCCCCGACCGAATGGCTGGTGACAAGCTGGGCTGTGGTGCTCTGGTTGGCCATCGTAGCGGGGTCCTTCGTGTGGCGCGGGGGCCGTTTGCAGCAAATCTAGGCGGAACCGGTTCCCTGCACAAGCCGCAGGTCGGGGGCATGGAACCAATTTCGATCCCCTTCCGGACCAGTTTTGCGGGCTGTGGGCGCAGATTGGTCGGATGCCTCTAAAACAACCCAGTTAAAATTCTGAGCAATATGAGAGATTTGGCGGGATAGGCGGGGTAAATTATAACTCTAAGAAACAAATTTTCTTGTGAGTTGCAAATCGCTTTGCTAGCCTTTGCTGGTGAGCCGAAACCAATTTCGGAAACTGGTATAGTCTCTGGGATTGGTAATGAACCAAAACAGGTCGTCCTTGGCTCCGCTCTGCTGCGCGATATCGCGCGGTGCCAACAGTTGGAGGAACGCATGCTTTCCAAATATATCTCTAAGGGGTTCACACGTCGGACCTTTCTGAAAACCTCCGCAGCGGCGACTGCCGCGCTTGGCCTGCCGAAAGTGGCGCTGGCGGCGGGTGAACCGATCAAGATCGGGTTTCTGGCCCCTTTGACGGGGGCTGTGGCGGCCTGGGGCAAGCCGGGCCTTGATGGCTGTATGATCTGGGCCGAGCGGGTCAATGCCGCGGGCGGAATCACGCTGACGGATGGGGCGCATCCGGTTGAATTCGTGGCCTATGACGAGGAATACGATCCCGCCAAGGCGCGCACCGGGGCAACCAAGCTGATCCGTGAGGATGGCGTGAGCTTTATCATGATGCTGGGCGGCGATCCTTGGCCCGGTGTGCAGCCGGTGGCAGAGCGCACGGGGATGCTCTTTTCGACGTTGCTGCCGTCGGATCTCTCGCCCGATACCAAGACACTGTTGGCCCCGGCCGAGGTGCATCCCATCTATAATGTGACGGGTGTCGAGTGGCTGGCGCAGAACAAGCCGGAATTGAAGACGGCGGTGATGTGCGCGCAGGATGACGCGCTTGGCCTGCCGTCGGTGGCCACCTATCTTGCGGCCTTTGAGGCGGCAGGGATCGAGATGCTGGATGAGCCGTTGCTGTTTGATCCGGCCACCACGGATTTTGCACCGGTGGTGACGCGGTTGATGGCCAAGAACCCCGATATCATCTGTCTCGACACGTGCTATTCGGATTATGTGCATCCCATCGCAGAGCAACTGTTCCAGCAGAATTTCAAGGGTCAGATCATCAGCTGTACGGCTGATTTCTATGACCAGATGATCGCCAAGACATCCAAGGAATTCATGGAAGGGTTCATTTTCCAGTTCCCCGATTTTGACGATCCGGCGCTGAATGCCGAGAGCGTGAATTTCCAGGACCCCAACGGATTTTATGCCGAGTACAACAAGCGGCATCCCGGTCAGTGGGGCGCGGTAAGCTGGGAATATGCCTCGATCATGGATCTGTGGAAGGTCGCGGCGGAAAAGGCAGGCTCTGCCGATCCCGAGGCGGTGCTGGCGGCAATGAAAGACGGCCCCGGCAACCACGCCTTTGGCGAGGCGGAATGGTGGGGCACCGAGCTTTTTGGTATCGACAATGCGCTGGTCGGCGATTGGCCGGTGGTGGCGATTGAAAACGGCAAGGCCGTGATCAAGGAATTCCGCTCGATCCCCGACTGGTATAGCCGCCATGGCGATCTTTTGATCAAGCATATGCAGGCCTATGGCCAGATGTGGGATCAGCGCGGCTGATGCACGTTCAGGACAGCGCCCGGCACGCGGGCGCTGTTATCCTTCCTCTCTAAAATTCGAGCATTCCGATGATGGAACTCCTGGCGCAGACCGGCCTGAACGCCGTCTATGCAGCAAGCTATATTTCTTTGGTGGCCGTTGGCCTTGTGCTGATTTTTGGCGTGATGGGCGTGATCAATTTCGCCCATGGCGAGTTGTTCATGGCCGGGGCCTATGCGGTGGTGGCGCTTTATGCCGATATGCATCTGCCGTTCTTTGTGGCTGTGCCCATTGGCATGATCTTTGTGGGCATGCTGGGGCTGGTGATGGAGCGCGGGCTGTTTCGACCGCTCAAGGGCAATCCGCTGGGCGGTCTGGTGGCCTCGATCGGGTTTCTGATGATCCTGCAATCGCTGGCGGTGATGGGGTTTGGCGTGCGGATGGAACATATTCCGCCCGTGACACAAGAGGTCTGGCGCATCTCTGACAAGGTGGGGCTGCCGGTGGCGCGCATCTATGTGATCGTGGCGGCGGTTGTTCTGTTGAGCGCGCTGTGGTATTTCCTCAAGCGGACGCGGTTTGGCTGGGCGCTGCGCGCCTCGGCACAAGACCCGGAGGCGGCGGCGTTGCAGGGGATTTCGATCACGCAAACCGCGCGGATCGCCATGTTCATTGGTGCGGCCTTGGCAGGGGTGGCGGGCGCGCTGACGGCTCCGCTGGTTTCGGTCAACCCGCATATGGGCCATTCGGTGATTGTCACGGCCTTTATCGTCATCATCGTGGGCGGGGTCGGGTCGCTGGAGGGGGCAATCATCGCCTCGGTGGTCTATGCCTTTGTGCATACGTTCGTCACCACATTCTCGGATGGGGTGGTGGCCGATATCGTGGGTCTGTCGCTTATGCTGGTGGTGCTGATCGTCAAGCCTACGGGCCTATTCGGGAGTGCGGATCGTGCTTAAGCCGCTGATGTTCCTTTTTGGTGCTGCCGCGCTGATCGCGCTGCCGCATGGCCTGAGTTTCTCGCAACAGGAAATTCTTGTCTTTCTGGTGATCAATATCCTCTTGGTCATGTCCTACCGGTTGCTCACGCTGACTGGCGAATGGTCGCTGGGGCATGTGGTGATCATGGGGGTGGGGGCCTATGCCTCGGCTCTCATGACCAAGAACCTTGGCGTGCCGGTGCCGGTGGGCATGATCCTTGGCGGGGTTACGGCGGCGCTTTTGGCGGTGCTCTTATCCTTTCCGCTGTTCCGGATGAAGGGGTTTTATTTCCTGATCGGGTCCTTCGCGGCGGGCGAGATCATCCGCCTGATCTGGAAGCGGTTTCGCGAACCCTTCGGCGGTGCCCGTGGCATTTCGGGGATTGATCCGATGCCGGATTTCTCGCTTGGGTTTTACAGTTTCGATTTCTTCGAGCCGGTGTCTTATTACTACTTTGCCGGGACGATTGTTGCTGTCTGCCTCTGGGTGCTGTGGCGGATCGAGAAATCACCCGTGGGCCTGACCTTTCACGCGGTGCATTGGCAGGACAAGCTGGCGCAGGCGTCGGGGGTGAACCTGCGGGCCTATCGCACGCTGGCCTTTGCCATCGCCTCGGGTTTTGCCGGGATCGCGGGGGCGCTTCAGGCGCATTACGTGGGCACGGTGAACCCCAATTCCTTTGACATCGAAGTGATGGTGTTTGTGCTGACCTGGGCCATCGTGGGGGGGACGACAACGTTTTACGGCCCCATTCTGGGCTGTGTCCTGCTGACGGTGATCAATGAGGTCGTGCTGCGGGGGATGGGGTTCGAACAGGCGCGGCCGCTGTTTTACGGGGCGATCATGATCCTGTCGATCCTGTTTCTTCCCAATGGGTTGGAGAGCATTGTTCAGAAAATCCTGCCGCGCAAAGCCACGGCGAAACCCGATAGAAAGGCCGCAGCATGACCGATTTTCTAGAAATGCGCGGCCTGACCATGCGCTTTGGCGGCTTGATGGCGGTGGATGGGCTGTCGTTCAAAGTGGCACATGGCAGTATCCATGGGCTGATCGGGCCGAATGGCGCGGGCAAAACCACCACGTTCAACATGATCTCGGGGTTCTATACGCCGACGTCTGGTCAAATCCTGCTCAGGGGCGAGGATATTTCCGGCCTTTCGATGCATGAGGTGGCGCGGCGCGGTGTTGTGCGGACATTCCAGCACTCGACGCTTTTTGCCGAGTTGACGGTGTTGGAAAACGCGCTGGTGGGCACGCATATGCCGTTCCGGCCCAATATCTTTGCCGCGATCATCGGCTGGGACCGCGAGGATCGGCGTGGGGCAGAGGCGCGGGCGCGCGAGGCGCTTGAGTTCTTTGGTTTGGGCGATCTGGCCGAGGAGCGGGCCGGGGATCTGTCGCATGGGCATCAGCGCGCTTTGGGGCTGGCGGTGGCCTATGCCAGCCATCCCGATGTGATGCTGCTGGATGAGCCATTCACCGGCATGAACCCCGAGGAGACGCGGCAGATGATGGAGCTGATGCGCCGCCTCAAGGCGGATGGGATCACGATCCTTTTGGTGGAGCATGACATGCAGGCGATCATGGGGCTGTGTGATACCATCACCTGCATGAGTTTCGGCAAGTTTCTGGCCGAAGGGGGGCCGGCGGATATCCGGCATCATCCGGCGGTGATCGAGGCCTATCTGGGAGGCGCGCGCCATGTTGCTTGAGATGCGCAAGATCGCCGTCAACTATGGCAAGATCAACGCGATCCGCGATATTTCCATTGCCGTGCCCGAGGGCAAGATCGTGACCATCATCGGTGGCAATGGCGCGGGCAAGACCACGACGCTGCGCGCCATGTCGGGGATGATCCCGATTGTGGCGGGGGAAATCCTGTTTGAGGGGACGCGGATTGATCATCTGCCCGCGCATAAGGTGGTGGCGCATGGCATCGCGCATGTGCCCGAAGGGCGGCGTATCTTCAAGGATATGACGGTTGAGGAAAATCTGCGTACCGGCGCGTTTCTGCGGCGCGACAAGCCCGAGATCGAGCGCGATTTGGAGCAGGTCTATGACCGTTTCCCGCGCCTGCGGGAACGGCGGGTGCAGCGGGCGCAGACCATGTCGGGTGGCGAGCAGCAGATGTTGGCGATTGGCCGCGCGCTGATGTCAAAGCCGCGTTTGTTGCTGATGGATGAGCCGTCGATGGGGCTTGCCCCGGTGATCGTCGAGGAAATCGCGCGGATCATCGAAGAGATCAACGCGCAGGGGCTGTCGGTGGTGCTGGTGGAGCAGAATGCCGAACTGGCGTTGGAACTGGCGCATCATGCCTATGTGTTGGAAACCGGAAACACCGCAATGGAGGGGCCTGCCCATGAGCTTCGTGGAAATGAACATGTTCGCGCCGCGTACCTGGGGCTTTGAGCGCGGCGACGCCGAAATGCAGGTGGCGCGGGCGGCGGGTTGGTCGCGGGCTGATCTGGTCTGGGAACGTCTGACCGAGGCGGGCTGTGCCTGTTATCAGGCGGGCGACCGTTTGGGGGCAGCCCGGATGCTGCGGCGGGCCGGATGGGTGGCGCGGCTGTTTTTCAGTGCGCGGGATTTGCGGCGGGCGACAAGCCTTGCCAATCTTGCGGTACTGGCGCGGGATGCCGGGCAGGGCGCGCGGGCGGAGCAGTTGCAAAAGCGGGCGCTGACCCTGTGGCGGACTGCGCCTGAGGTGGCGGGCGGACTGGTGTTCAAACCGCGCAGCCGCTCGTCCTTGTTTCATCTGCGGATGGAGGCGCTGCACCGCGATACCTTCCACGACAATATGCGCAAGCGCTATCGCGCGATTGCCGCGGACAGTGATCAGGCGTTGCGGCAGTTGCTGGCGGGCGCGCGGCCTGAGCGGCCCATCTCTGCGCGGTGGCGGGGGGAAAAGCCGCCGGTGTTCGATGACGGGCGCAAATTTCTGGCCGCCGCGTTGTTGATCGCCGAGGGCTGAGGTTTTTGCATCTGTGAAGACCGAGGAAAGCGGCGGGTCAGTGCCCGCCGCCAAGCACGCCAATGGCGGTAAAGACGCCCAGCACCGCCAGCCATTGCGAGCCGCGCAGGCGTTCGCGCAGGAAGATGGCCGCAAAGAGCACCGTGATCACGCCAAAGGTCGAGGCGCCGATGGCGGCGAATTCGGGCCGCGCGGTCTGACCTGCGCCAATCACGCAGCCGATGGCCAGCGCGTCGAGTGTGCCCATCAAGATAAGCAGCGGCGTGTGGCGGCGGGTGAGGGCGAGAGGCGCACGCAGCGCGAGCGCAAAGCCCAAAACCACCACAAGGGCGGCGGCGCGGGTCGGGGCCAAGAGCAGCAATTCGCCGCCCGTCGCCGTGGCCTTGTGCCCGATGGCGAAGGTCAGGGCAAAGCCCACGGCGGCCAGCAGCGACCAGGCGATGGCGGGCAGGGGGCTTGGGGCCTCGGCATGGTCGTGACCGGCATCGCTCTGGGCAATATAGGCCACGCCGCAGATGATGAGGCCGACCATGATCCATTCGAGCGCTGTCGTGGGCGCGCCATTGAGGCTGGCCCAGCCCACCGAGAGAATCGGATAGGCCCCGATCACCGGCGCCACCAGCCGCACCGGGCCGATAGAAAAGGCGCGGTAGAGTGCGGTGCCGCCCACGCCAAAGCAAAGACCAGCCAAAACCGCCAAGCCGATGTCGCCCCCCTCGGGCGCGTGCAGCCCCGCATAGGCGCTGATCGGTGTCACGATGATAAGGCCGAAGGCCAGAACCCAGACGAGCGGCGCGAAAATGCCATTGTTTTGGCTGACATAACGCACGCAAACATCATGGGTGCCCCAAGCGAGGGCTGCGACAAGCCCCAAGATCAACGCAGTCATTTTAGGTCTGGTCCTTTGTCGAGGGCTGACAATTCTGGCTCTGGTTCGGGTTTCATGTTGCTGGCAAGGCTGGCTTGCGATATTCTTATTGTTAAATAAATATTCCGCTTATGCAAATAGCTTGCAGGGAAAAAGGAGGTCCGAGGTGTTGGAAACGCGCTATCCCGAGGTTCAGGCGGGGCCGCCCCGGCCAAGTGTGATTGTCGAGCCGCGGGTGTTTGCGTTGCCTCCTGGGACGGAACGCTATGTGGTCGACGGCGCGGGTGCAATCCTAATCCGGATCGAAGCGGGGGATCGCCTGCGGGTGGTGAATACCGAAGGCGGGCAACGCTGTGAGATCGTGGCGGCGGGGCCGGATGGAACGGTGGATCCCGGTATTCTGGGCGAGGCGGGCACGGGCGATGCGGCTGGGCTGAAGGCCTTGCTTGCCGGGTCCGAGACATCATTGCGCGGTTTGCGCATGGGCCTTGAGGCGCGCGGCATGGATCTGGCGCGGGTGCAGTCGGTGGATGTGTTTGACAGCATGAGCCCGGCCGGGGATGCGGCGGAATTCACCGTGCTGCGCGACGGGGTGGCGGTGATCGCGGCCCCCGGTGGGATCATGGATTTCGCAGCGCAGGATACCGCGACGCCGCTTACCGTTTGGGTAACGCGTGCCAAGCTGAAATCCGCGGCGCGCTTTGAATTGCCCGATCCGCTGGCCGATCCGGTGACGGATTTGCGGGTGCATTCGGCCACGGCTGAGGCCTATTTCGTAAAAGCCGGGGATTATATCCAGATCCTTGATGTGGACGGGCGGCAATGCACGGATTTTCAGTGTTTTGCCGCGCGCAAGCTGGACAAGGGCATCGAGCATGCGCTGGATGTCACCACGACCCGCACGCTGATGGGCCATGCCTATCCGATGCCGGGGCTGCATGCGAAATACTATGATCAGGATATGTTGCCGCTGGTCGAGGTGGTGCAGGACACGGTCGGGCGGCATGATGCCTTTGCGTTGGCCTGTGCAGCGAAATATTACGACGATATCGGCTATCCGGGGCATGTGAATTGTTCGGATAATTTCAACGGCGCTTTGGCCCCGCATGGGGTGACGGGGCGCGCGGGCTGGATGGCGATCAATTTCTTCTTCAACACCGGCATTGACGCGCATGGGGTGCTGTATACCGATGAGCCCTGGACGCGGCCGGGGGACTATGTGCTGCTTCGCGCCTTGACGGATCTTGTGTGTGTGAGTTCGGCCTGTCCGGATGACACCACCGCCGCAAATGGCTGGAATCCCACGGATATCCATGTGCGCACCTATAGCGGCAAGGAAACCTTTCAAAGATCGGTGGCCTATCGGCCCACCCCCGACGCGGAGCCAAAAATGACCAAACAGACAGGATTTCACCCGTGTTTCGCGCGGTTTACCGAAAATTTCATCGAGTATAACGGTTTCTGGCTGGCTAGTGCCATGTCGAGCGCCGGGCCGATCGAGGAATATCACGCCTGCCGCCAGAAATCCGTGGTGCTGGACCTGAGCGCGCTGCGCAAGTTCGAGATCACCGGGCCGGATAGCGAGGCGCTGTGTCAGTATGTCTTTACCCGCGACATCAAGAAGCTGCCGGTGGGCGGCGTGGTCTATACCGCGATGTGCTATCCGCATGGCGGCATGATTGACGACGGCACCGTGTTCCGCCTTGGGCAGGACAATTTCCGCTGGATTGGCGGCAGTGATTATGGTGGCGAGTGGCTGCGCGAAAAGGCGCAGGAACTGGGGCTGAAGGTGCTGGTGCGCTCGTCCACCGATATGCAGCACAATATCGCCGTGCAGGGGCCGGAGAGCCGCGATCTTTTGAAAAAGGTGATCTGGACCGCGCCGCATCAGCCCAAGTTTGAAGAGCTGGGCTGGTTCCGCTTTGCGCCCGCGCGCATTGGCGATCACGACGGCGTGCCTGTGGTGGTGTCGCGCACCGGCTATACGGGCGAGTTGGGCTATGAGATTTTCTGTCACCCCAAACATGCGGTCGAGGTCTTTGATGCGGTCTGGGCGGCGGGCAAGGATCATGGGCTGACGCCCATGGGCCTGCAAGCGTTGGATATGGTGCGGATCGAGGCGGGGCTGATCTTTGCCGGCTATGATTTCAGCGATCAGACCGATCCTTTTGAAGCGGGGATCGGGTTTACCGTGCCGTTGAAATCAAAACCGGATGATTTCATCGGGCGCGAGGCGCTTATCCGGCGCAAGGAACATCCGGCGCGGGTGCTGGTGGGCCTCGACATCGACAGCAATGTGGCGGTGGGCCATGGCGATTGTGTTCATATCGGTCGAGCGCAGATTGGTGAGGTGACATCCTCGATGCGCTCGCCGCTTTTGGGCAAGAATATCGCCTTGGCGCGGCTCGATGTGGCGCATCATGCGGTGGGCACAGCCGTTGAGATCGGCAAGCTTGACGGGCAGCAAAAGCGGTTGCCCGCGCAGGTGGTGCCCTTTGCCCATTACGATCCGCAAAAGACGCGCCCGCGTTCTTGATTTCGGTCAAGGCAGGCGGGGAGTAGGGTTGCGACAGTGGGGACCATGAGCACAGCCCTTGACGATATTGGCGGCGAAGAACGGCTGCGGGACTTGGTTCGGACGTTCTACGACCGGATGGAAGGGGACCCCGCAGTCTATCCGCTGCACCGGCTGCATTTTCGCGGTCATGGTCTGGAGCATACGCGCCAGACGCAGTTTGAATTCCTGTCGGGGTTTCTCGGCGGGCGCGCCTATTATCGCGAGCGGTTCGGGCATATGGACCTGCGCGAAATTCACGCGCATGTGCCGATCCGCCAGGCGGATGTGACCATGTGGCTGGAGACATTCGACGCGGCGTTGCGCGCAGAGGGGATGGAAGGGCCGGTGGTCGAGCGATTTCGCGCGGTGTTGCACCGGGCGGCGCATATGCTGATCAACGCGGTGCCGGATTGGCGGGAAGAGGCTGGTCACGTCGGGCAGGGGTGCCCGGTGTCGGGGGCGTGAGGGGCTCGTGGCTAAGTTGTAAGCCGCGCGGTCGCTGGGCCGGGGACTAGCGAAGCAACGGCGTAAACTGGCACTTAATCCCAGCAACGTCTGTCTAACGTGACAGTATGGTGTTTCGTCTCAAAATCGCTAGGCCGCGGGACGGCCCAGCGATCCGCGCGGCGGCGCGTTCCGCGCCTTGTTCCGCGCGGGAACACACACAGTACGTGTAAAACCCAATTGCGTAGTTCGCGCGCGCAACTCAAACAAGAATGGCCCGCGCAATCTCTTGCGCGGGCCTGTTATCTGGTGTGTCACGCCCTCAGATATCAAGCGTGTTGTCGCGTTCCCATTTGGTGAAATGGCTGACAAAGGAATTCCATTCCTGGCGCTTCAGCTTGAGATAGGCGGCAGAGAAATCTTCGCCCATGGTCGCCTTGAGCTCTTTGTCTTTGTCATATTCGCGCAGCGCGTCGAGCATGTTGAGCGGCAGCTTGGGCGCGCCGCGCACCTTGTGACCGTCGGCATACATATCAATATCGTGACGCTTGCCGGGATCAGCCTTGGAGCGGATGCCCGAGAGGCCCGCCGCGATGATCACGGCCTGCAGAAGATAGGGATTGACCGCGCCATCGGGCAGGCGCAGCTCGAACCGGCCGGGGCCGGGGACGCGCACCATATGGGTGCGGTTGTTGCCGGTCCATGTGACCGAGTTGGGGGCCCATGTGGCACCTGAAATGGTGCGGGGCGCGTTGATACGTTTGTAGCTGTTGACGGTCGGGTTGGTGATCGCCGCAAGCGCGCTGGCATGTTTCATGATGCCGCCCAAGAAATGCTTGCCGCGCTCTGACAGGCCGACTTCGCCGGTCTGGCCTTCGCCTTTGCCTGCAAAGACGTTGGTCTTGGCCTGTTTGCCGGGGCCATCCCAGACCGAGATATGGGCGTGACAGCCATTGCCGGTCATGCCTTCGATGGGTTTGGGCATGAAGGTGGCGCGGAAGCCGTGCTTTTCCGCGACGGATTTGGTCATGAATTTGAAAAAGGAATGTTTGTCGGCTGTGTCCAGCGCGTCGTCATATTTCCAGTTCATCTCGAACTGGCCATTCGCATCTTCGTGGTCGTTCTGGTAGGGTTCCCAGCCCAGTTCAAGCATGTAATCGCAAATCTCGCGCACCACGTCATAGCGCCGCATCACCGCCTGCTGGTCATAGCAGGGCTTGCCGCTGGTATCGAAGGGATCGCTGATCTGATCGCCCTCGGGGGTCAGGAGGAAGAATTCGGCCTCGATGCCGGTTTTGACATGCATGCCTTCGGCTGCGGCCTCGGCGATGAGGCGGCGCAGCACGTTGCGCGGCGCTTGGGGCAGGTCTTTGCCGTCCATGACGCAATTGGCGGCGACCCATGCCACATCGCGTTGCCATGGCAGTTGGATGACCGACGCGGGGTCTGGCACGGCCAGCATGTCGGGATGCGCGGGCGTCAGATCAAGCCAGGTGGCAAAGCCTGCGAAACCGGCACCGTCCTCTTGCATGTCGGCAATCGCCTCTGCCGGCACCAGCTTGGCGCGCTGTCCACCGAACAGATCGGTGTAGGAAATCATGAAGTATTTTACGCCCTTGTCCTTGGCAAATTTCGCCAGATCACTGGTCATTTTTTCGGTCCCTGTTGTCATGTGTTATCGGATGTTGGCGGGCGTGGCCCGTGGGGCCACGCCTGGCGGAGGATCAGAAGCTGGTGCCGGGTTTGCCGGGCCACCAATCGGTGCCGGCGAGCGGCACCTTTGCCATGGCGGCGGCCTCCATCGTCACGGCGCACAGATCCTCTGGTTCGAGATTGTGCAGGTGGCTTTTGCCGCAGGCGCGCGCGATGGTCTGCGCCTCGAGCGTCATCACCTTGAGATAGTTGTTGAGGCGGCGGCCCCCTTCGATGGGGTCGAAACGCTTCATCAACTCGGGGTCTTGGGTGGTGATGCCTGCGGGGTCTTTGCCTTCGTGCCAGTCGTCATAGGCGCCTGCGGTGGTGCCCAGCTTGTTATACTCGGCCTCCCACTTGGGGTCATTGTCGCCAAGCGCGATCAGGGCCGCCGTGCCGATGGCCACCGCATCCGCGCCAAGCGCCATGCATTTGGCCACATCGGCCCCGGTGCGGATGCCGCCAGAGACGATCAACTGCACTTCGCGGTGCATGCCGAGGTCCTGGAGCGCGCGCACCGCCTCGCGGATGCAGGCGAGGATGGGCTGGCCCACATGTTCGATGAACACGTCCTGCGTGGCCGCTGTGCCGCCTTGCATCCCGTCGAGGACGACCACATCTGCCCCCGCCTTGACCGCGAGCGTGGTGTCGAAATAGGGGCGTGCGCCGCCGACCTTGATATAGATCGGCACCCGCCAGCCGGTGATTTCACGCAGTTCCAGCAGTTTGATTTCCAGATCGTCGGGGCCGGTCCAGTCGGGGTGACGGCAAGCCGAGCGCTGGTCGATCCCCTTGGGGAGGTTGCGCATCTGCGCGACGCGGTCCGAGATTTTCTGACCCAATAGCATGCCGCCGCCGCCGGGTTTGGCCCCTTGGCCCACCACCACTTCGATTGCATCGGCGCGGCGCAGGTCGTCAGGGTTCATGCCATAGCGCGAGGGCAGATATTGATAGACCAGTTTCTTGGAATGGCCGCGCTCTTCGGGTGTCATGCCGCCGTCGCCGGTGGTGGTCGAGGTGCCTGCCAGCGTCGCCCCACGCCCAAGCGCCTCTTTGGCGGGGCCAGAGAGCGCGCCAAAGCTCATGCCCGCGATGGTGACCGGGATGTCGAGATGAATGGGGTTTTTGGCAAAGCGGGTGCCCAGGGTCACCGAGGTATCGCAGCGCTCGCGGTAGCCCTCGAGCGGGTAGCGCGAGATGGACGCGCCCAAGAAGAGCAGGTCATCGAAATGCGGCACCTTGCGCTTGGCACCGCCGCCGCGAATGTCATAGATGCCGGTGGCCGCCGCACGCCGGATTTCGGCGTTGATCGACTGCGTGAAGGTTGCCGATTGGATCGGCTGGGTGCGCGGAGCGCCGTGGGTCTCGTCTTTCATGGTCTGAGCCCTCAGTATGCGTTGTCAGGTTTGAAGTTATAAAGCTGGCGAGCCGAGCCGTAGCGCTTGAACTCTTCTGGTTTGGCGTCACAGCCGCCACGTTCCAGCAACTCGGCAAGAAGTTCGAGATGTTCGGGGCGCATCTCTTTCTCGATACAGTCCGCACCAAGCGATTTCACGGAACCGCGCACGAACAAGCGCGCCTCATAGAGGCTGTCGCCAAGCGCATCGCCCGCATCGCCGCAGACCACGAGATTGCCGGATTGCGCCATAAAGGCGGACATATGGCCGATGTTGCCATGCACGATGATGTCGATACCCTTCATCGAGATACCGCAGCGCGACGAGGCATTGCCCTTGATGACAAGCGTGCCGCCATTGCCGGTGGCCCCGGCATATTGGCTGGCGTCGCCCTCGACGATCACGGTGCCGCTCATCATGTTTTCGGCAACACCCGGACCGGCAGAGCCATGCACATGCACGGTCGCCTGTTTGTTCATGCCGGCACAGTAGTAGCCGGTCGAGCCCATGACATGCACCTCGATAGGGGCGTCGAGCCCTACGGCGATGGCATGGCTGCCGCGCGGATTGATGATATCCCAACCGGTTTGGTTGGTCTCATTGGCCTGGGCCTGAAGGGTGGCATTGAGGCTGCGCAGCCCATCGGCTGCTAGGTCGAATGTCTGCATGTCAGTGCTTCCAGAAATAGACGGTTGCGGGCTCGGGTTCCCAGACGCGGGCCTGTTCGATGCCCGGCAGGTTGACGAGGGCGCGATATTCGCTGCCGAAGGCCACGTATTGATCGGTCTCGGCCATGACGGCGGGCTTGCAGGCGATGGGATCGCGGACCACGCCAAACCCATCTTCGGTGCCGACCACGAAGGTGAAAAAGCCATCGAGATCGACCAGCGAGCTTTCCAGCGCTTCGCCCAGCGTTGCGCCTTCGCGCATTTTCCATGTGAGATAGGCGGCGGCAACCTCGGTGTCGTTCTGGGTCTCGATCCGCACGCCTTCACGCAGCAGTTTGCGGCGCAGGGAGTTGTGGTTGGAGAGCGACCCGTTGTGCACAAGGCATTGATCAGCCCCGGTGTTGAAGGGATGCGCGCCCATCGTGGTCACAGCCGACTCGGTGGCCATGCGGGTATGGCCGATGCCATGGGTGCCGCTCATTGCGGAAATCTCAAAGCGGGCGGCCACGTCTTTGGGCAGGCCCACCTCTTTGTAAATCTCGATGCTTTCGCCTGCGGACATGACGCGCACACCGGGCACGAGGCGCTCGAGCGCTGCACGGGTGTCGGCGGCCTTGTCGGCGGGGAAATCCAGCACCGCATGGGTATCCTTGCGGGTCAGGGTGACCGGTGCGCCCAATTCGGACGACAGGCGTTCTGCCAGACCGTCGAAATCGCGGGCAGCGGTATCCGACTGGATGGTCAGTTTGGCATGGCCCGCCTGAGGCGCACCATAGATGGCGATCCCGGCACTGTCGGGGCCACGGTCCGTCATGGTGATCAACATATCCGTCAGCATGCTGCCAAGCTGGGGTTCAAGTGCTTTGTCTTTCAGGAAAAGTCCGACAATCCCGCACATTCGCGTTTGCTCCACTTTAGTGATTCTGCCCCGTGGGGCCCTTCAGTCCGAGGCTAACATCGGGCTCCGGTGACTGCAACTCAAATGAATAAAAGTTTCCTGTAAGTATTTGCGCGGGCGGCTGTCGCCCGCGCAAATCAGAGCAGAATCAGTAGCGTTCGAGATGTTTGCGGATCTTTTCAGGATCGCCCATCTTGCGCGCTTGTTCCAGATGTTCGCCCTCGCGGACAAATTGAATGCGGTGCCATGCGAGCCAGAAGATCACACCCGCCACGACCATCGGGATTTCATACCCTTGGAAGGGGTAGATGGGCCCAACTTCGGCAAGATCAACTGCCCAGGATTCGTATCCGATTGTAGACATGTGCCTTATCCTTATTCTGCGGGGGTTGGTTTGGTGTTGAGATAGGCCTTGTCGGCCTCGATGACCTGAACAATGGCATCCTCATAGGCGTGGTGTTCTGCGTAATCGAGACCCTGCAATTCGACTTCGACCGGGATGCGCAGCACGCCAGCGGCGGCCTGCATCTTGGCCACGATGAAGGCGGGCAGGAAGCCCAGACAGAAGAACATGATCACCGCACCAAGGGTCTGACCCAGCGGGTTGATTGTCGCGTAGCCCTCAAACGGAGAGGAGGGTGCGCCCCAGAGCAGGAAGCCCGCGATGATCAAGCCGACCACACCGGAATACCCGTGCACGGCAACAGCGCCCACAGCATCGTCAAGCTTGAAGCGACGCTCGACCCAGAAATGCAGTTTGTAGACGATCACGACACCGACCGCGCCGACCAGCATGGCCTGAACCGGATGATAGAGGTCATTACCTGCCGAGGCCGTAATGATTCCGGCAAGACCGCCCGAAAACGTCCAGAAGGCATCGCCCTTGGACACCACATAGGCCGCCATCAGACCGCCCGAGAGCGACATCAGGAAGTTGAAGGTGATGGCCGACAGCGAGGTGGGCGCGAGGTAGATATTTGTGGCTGTCCAGGTGGTGCCGGTGATCTGGCCGCCAATGACTTCGGGCGAGATGAGCGGCACGTTGCAGGCGGCATAAAAGCCCCAGAAGCCGGTATAGATCAGGAAAATCCCGATGGTCAGCATCCAAGGGTTATGCGGCGGGATATCCCGCGGGGTGCCGTCGGCTGCGAATTTGCCGATCCGTGGACCCAGCACCATGATCACACCCAGAGCATAGCCGCCCGCGATGGCATGGATCACGCCAGACGCGTAGGCGTCATGGTAGCCCAGATATTTGACCATCCAGCCGTCATAGTGCCAGCCCCAGGCCGCGTCGATGATCCACCAGACCGAGCCGATCAGCACCGCATGCACCCAGAGCGCCGAGGAGCGAATCCGCTCGATCACCGAGCCGGACACGATCGAAGCGGCGGTCCAGGAAAACAGCAGGAAGGCCGCCCAGAACACACCGGTGATCCGGTCGTCAAGGTTGGTGGCCATGTTCGGTGACCATGGCAAATTGGCACTCGCCATTTCATGATTCAGGCCGCCAAAGAAGGGGAACATCGGGAAGGCCCAATAAATCCACCAGCCGAAAAAGAAGAAGGTCACGGTAACGAGGGGAATCACCATCACGTTTTTCATCAACGTGTGCATGTGGTTGCGGCGGCGGCTGGCGCCCACCTCATACATGCAAAACCCAACGTGGATCAGAAACATGAAAACGACCGTCACCCAATAGTAAAATTCGGTGAAGATGGTCGTCAACGCATCAAGGTTGCCGTTCATCGCACTCTCCCTGTTGTGCAGTTTGTTGTTTTATTGGTGGTGAAAACTTTTTCTTCTAAGGGAGACAAAGATTTCTCGCTCTGTCAACCAGTTTGAATCGAAGCCTCGCTCACTTGGCGTGACCACCGGTATTTGCGCATACAGCAAAAATATATTCCCGTCAGGAAAATAATCTGCATGAAAGTATTGATTTTTGCTGCGATCTGCGTCTGAATATCGCCAAACACAACACCGACAGGGAGGCTGACATGGCCATTATCTACAGAACATCTGCGCTCGCACCGCGTCATACTGAGATCGGTGGCGAGCTGACCGACTGGAATGGCATGGGCACCGCATGGTTCTATGACCACACGGATGAGCGCGCCGAGGCGGATTATCTGGCAGTCCGCACCAAGGCGGGGCTTATGGATGTGTCGGGCCTCAAGAAAGTTCACATCGTCGGGCCGCATGCCGCCGCCGTGATCGACCGTGCCACCACGCGCAATGTCGACAAGATCATGCCGGGGCGTGCGGTTTATGCGTGCATGCTGAATGATGCGGGCAAGTTCATCGACGACTGCGTGATTTACCGCCTGTCGGTCAATCACTGGATGGTGGTGCATGGCACCGGCACCGGCCACGAAACGCTGGCGATGGCCGCCTATGGCAAGAATGTCGCCATGCTGTTTGATGACGACCTGCACGATATGTCGCTGCAAGGGCCGGTTGCGGTGGATTTCCTTGAAAAGCACGTGCCGGGCATTCGCAATCTGGCCTATTTCGGCATTCTGCAAACCAAGCTGTTTGATCTGCCGGTGATGATCTCGCGCACCGGATATACCGGCGAGCGCGGCTATGAGATTTTCTGTCAGGGCCGGCATGCGATCCAGATTTGGGATCGGATTCTGGAAGAGGGCAAGGACATGGGCATCGTGCCGGTGCAATTCTCGACCCTCGATCTCTTGCGCACGGAAAGCTACCTGCTGTTCTATCCGGGTGACAATTCCGAGACCTTCCCGTTCAAGGACGATCTGTGCGGCGATACTCTGTGGGAGCTGGGGCTTGATTTCACCGTCTCGCCGGGCAAGACCGGGTTCCGCGGCTCGGAAAATCACTATGCGCTGAAGGGAAAAGAGCGTTTCAAAATCTACGGCGTGCGGCTTGAGGGCAAGCGCGCGGCGGATATGGGCGCTCCGCTGCTCAAGGATGGCGAGGTTGTCGGTGTGGTGACCTTTGGTCTGAATTCCAACCTCAACGGGTATAACGTGGGGATCGCGCGGATGCCGGTTGACTGCGCTGTGCCGGGCACCAAGATGAGCGTGCGCTATGCGGATGGCACCGAGGTTGGTTGCGTGGCCGAGGAGATGCCGTTCTATGACAAGGACAAGCTGATCCGCGCGGCCAAGGGGTAACCCCTTGGCCCACGGGCCTTTGGCTCTAATGACGCGAAAGGGAGCAGACGCGAAGATGTCGAAATTCCAGTTTCCGGAGAGTATCGCCAGCCGCCCGGTCTATGGCACATTGGCCCCGCGACCGGGCAAGGCGCATCTGATGATCGCCGATGCCGAGGGGGCTGAGGCGCTGTTGGATCTGGTCGCGCAGGATGCGGGGCTGATGGCCAAGACGCATGTCCTTTATATCCCCAAGGGCACGGGCGAGACCTATGTGGAGAAGCTGCGCGCGGCCGGTCCGGCGCAGCTTTATGTCGGGCCAAGCTATGCCGCTTCGGTGCCGCGGCTGCGGCGGGTGTTGTCGGATGCGCATATGGGCTTGCAGGTCTATCTTGCGGGGACAGAAGGGCTGATGGGGCAGGCGATGAATGAGGCGGTGACAGCGGGTATTCCGCATAGCGCCATTCAGACCGAGCATCGCGGCTCCACCGCACGGCGCATGCAATGTGTGCATTGCAAGGGGATCACCGAGGATGTGACCACCGATCCCTTTGTGTGTTCGCATTGCGGCCTCAACCTCTTTGTCCGCGATCACTATTCGCGCCGGTTGGCAGCCTTTCAGGGCGTGTGCATCGATGCCGAAGACCCCGGCAATATCCCCCCTGCAAAGGAGATTTATTCATGAGCGCCGCCCCCCAAAAGGCCCGCGCCGGGGCTGAAAAGATCGAGGTGGTTGTCGCCGCCGTGGTGCCGGTGAATGAGCTGGTGACGCGGTTTGAATTTCGCCGCCCGGACGGGGCAGAGTTTCCGCCATTTTCGGCGGGCGCCCATACGGTCGTGGAAATGCACGACGAGGGGCGCACGCGGCTTAACCCCTATTCGCTGATGTCTGATCCCGGTGATCGTTCCCTTTATGCCATTTCGGTGCGGCGCGATGACGAGGGGCGGGGTGGCTCGCTCTATATGCATCGCCATGTCAAACCGGGTGATGCGATGACCATCACCTATCCGGTCAACCTTTTCCCGCTGGATTTGCGGGCGCGCAAGCATGTGTTCTTTGCTGGCGGCATCGGGATCACGCCATTCATGGCGATGATCGCGCAGTTGGAGCAATCGAACGGCAATTGGGAATTGCATTATGCCTGCCGCAGCGCCGCACTTGGCACTTATGCCGATGAGTTGCGGGGAAAGTATCCCAACAAGGCGCATGTCTATTACGACGATCAGGAGCAGGCGATTCCGCTCGATGATCTCTTGAGCGGGCAACCTTTGGGCACGCATATCTATGTCTGTGGTCCCAAGGGGATGATCACTTGGGTCAAGACCCGTGCCGCTGCCCTTGGCTGGCCCGAAGAGGCGGTGCATTCCGAGGAATTCCTTGCGCCGCAACCCGGTGCGCCGTTTGAAGTGCGGCTGTGCAAATCCGATCTGGTGATTCAGGTGGGCGAACACGAAAGCCTGCTTGAGGCGATCGAGCGGGCCGGGGTCGATGCGCCGTTCCTCTGTCGCGGCGGGGCCTGCGGCCAATGCGAGACCGATGTGGTCGAGGTGGACGGCGAAATCGTGCACCGCGATCACTGGCTGGACGAGGCCGATCATGCCAGCGGCAAGAAAATCATGCCCTGCGTCAGCCGTTTCATCGGCAAGACGCTGGTTCTGGACCGATAAGGAGCCACGCGAGATGACTATTCAGTTCAATAACGAGACCTTCCGCGACGATTATTCGTTCCGCAATTCGGCTTGGGCGATCAAGCGGTTCCCGTTCCCGTTCCACGAAGACAGCTACATGTATTCGGTCAATATGGAGCAGCATCGCGGCGGGCCTGCGGGCTCGGTCTATGAAAAACGGTTCGATGTTGACGAGCATTACCTGTCGGAGATGCGCGACCGGGCGTTGGTGCTGGCCGATGATCCGCTGCGCTGTCAGTCTTTGCCGCATATGACGCTGGCCGGGTGGGACGTGCTCGAGCTTATCATGACCTGCAAGGCCGAGGATTACCCCGACCTCTTTGAACTGCACCGCGATGGCAACCGCTGGCGCTGGATCAACAAACCGATGGGGATTGACCACAGTTTCACCTTTCTTGACCCAACCACGCTGCCCTGCGGCCCATTGGAATATATCACCCGCCAGACGCAGGGCGATTTCGCGGTGCTCGATCAGCGCGACGAGATGCTGTGGATGGATGCCGGGATGGTCACGACACAGGCGGATTGGTCGCTTGATTTCGATATCGGCATGAATTTCTTTGAATGGCACGCGCCCGTGCCCTTGGCGCATGAGATGGGGATTTTCCAGCGCGCGCTGAAATTCCTGCTTAATGTGCAGCAAGGCGCGCCCGCGCGGCGGCTGAACTGGACGATGACGGTTAATCCGCTCTTGGATACCAGCCCCGAGAACTACCACAAATGGGGCGTGCAAAAGACCACGCTGACGCCTGAGAACATCGGCGCGAAACAGCATTTGCGGGTGGAGTTGCAGACGTTTTTCCGGCTGCCGCGGTCCAACGCGCTGCTGTTTCCGATCCGGTGCTATCTGATTGCGTTTCAGGATGTTGTCAGCGTGCCGAAATGGGGCCGCCGGTTGCACCGTGTGGTGCGCGATCTGCCCGAGGAACTGGCGACCTATAAGGGGTTCATCGCCAATCGCCCGATGATGATCGAGTATCTGAGCCAGTATGACGATGGCCTGCCCACCAGCCCCGGTATCTGGCCAGATCTGGAGACAGAGCCGCCGTTACAAAAGTGAGGGGGTGTGGTGGCTGTTGCCAAGGGTGCCCCAATTCCCTGCGCGGATCGCTGGGCCGTCCTGCGGCCTAGCGAACCGCGCACCTCATTGTTTGCGGTTAAAGCAAGCAACCGTTCCCTCAAGCCTTAGCTTTTCTGGGGATAGCTGATGATTGAAAGATACCGGATCGGGAAACGGATCAACTGGTCCGGCCCGTGCGGGGCGTCGGCATCAAAAAACAGGGTATCGCCGGGGGTAAGGTGATAGGTCTCGTTGCCATGGCGATAGCCGACTTCGCCGTCGAGCATGTAGATCATCTCGATCCCCTCATGCTGAAAGGTCTTGAACGTGTCGGATTCGGAGTTGAGTTCGATCAGATAGGGCTCGACCATAACGCCGCTGCTGTTCGATCCGATGTGACCCAAGAGATTGTATTGATGGCCCGCGCGGGTGCCGGCGCGCTCGATCTCGACGCCTTGGCCCGCCTTGGTATGCACCGCCTCGCGGCGTTCTTCGTATTCCTTGAAAAACGCGGTCAGCGGCACCGAAAGCGCATGGGCCAGTGTTTGCAGCGTGGTCAGCGAGGGCGAGGTGTTGCCGTTCTCGATCTTGGAGAGCATGCCGATGGAAAGTTCGGTCATGTTCGAAAGCTCGGCCACGGTGATGTTCTGTTTCTTGCGATAGGCGCGCACCTCGCGGCCGATGGCAACCTCAAGCACTTTTTCACGCTCGTCGCGCAGCTTATGAGGGTCCTGAGTCAGTTTGACCAATTTCGCGGGTTCCATGATGCTCATTGTTTTCCTCTCAGATTTAGGCCGGGCGGATCGAAAATGCCAGAATGTCTATTTTACCTTATGCTCTTCACCATATTGCATAATTTTTTCCCAAGTGGAAAATGTTACGTAGAGGCAAAAGCGCTAAGGGCAAAAGGCCGACCGAGATGACACAGCGCGTGATCCGAATAGGGTTCCTGATCTTTCCGGGGTTTCCGATGTCATGCCTGACCTCGGTGATCGAGCCGTTGCGCGCGGCCAATGAAATCTCGGGGCATCGCACATTTGCCTGGGATTTGGTGGCCGAAGGCGCGGAGCGCGTCATGTCGAGCGCGGGCATCGGGTTTGAGCCCGGTCGGCGGCTGTCCGAGACCGACGATTGCGATTATCTGCTGCTGCTGTCGGCCCCCACCAGCCGGTTTGCCGATGCACGCTCTGCGGCGCATCTGCGACGCTTGGCGCGGCATGGCACGGTGCTGGGGGCGATCAGTGGGGGTGTCTTTCCGCTCTTGCGCAGCGGGGCGGTCGCGGATGTCGCGCTATCGGTGCATTGGTGCTACGAGGCGGCGTTTCTGGCGGAGTTTCCCGGCGTTCCGGCCTCGGATCAGGTGATCGAGATCACGCCACGCTGTGTCACCGCCTCAGGCGCGGCGGCGGCGTTTGATCTGGCGCTGCATATGGTCGACACAGCGCTAGGGGCGGGCATTGCCACCGAAGTGGCCTGTTGGTTCCAGCATCCGATGATGCGCAAGGCGGGCGTGCAGCAAATGGTGCCGGTGCTGGGCGAGGGGGCGCGGGCCACCGATCTGCCGCCGATGGTGGCGCGGGCGATTGATCTGATGGCGCAGCATATGGCGGCCCCGCTGTCGATGGCGGAGGTGGCCGAAGATCTGGGCATCACCCCTCGGCATCTGGAGCGCAGTTTCAAGCGCGCGACAGGTCAGAACCCGACCAATTATTTCCGCGCCATGCGGATGAAGGCGGCGCGGCAGATCGTGATGTATTCCAACGACACCATGGCGCAGATCGCCGAGGCCGTGGGCTATGCCAGTTCCAAGGTGTTGGTGCGGCATTACCGGGATGCCTTTGGCATTTCACCGCGCGAGGATCGGCAGCGGATCAACCTGACGCGGGTCAAGGGCAATCTGCCGGTGCCCTCGGTCTGAGGGCCAAGGCGCGGTTTACCCCATCTCAACCACACCCGTCCCGGGCTTGGCCCGGGACCTCGCCGAGATGGGGAAGAGGCGCTGCGGCGATATGATCCCGAGCAGATGCAATGTGGCCTAGCGGCGCAATCCCGTGCCGATCTGGTTCAGAATCGCCTCGATGGCGCTGTCGGGCGCGTCACCGGCACCGGAAACCCGCGCCTTGATGGCGTCAAACCGTGCGCGCAGCGCGATTTTTTCGGACCCTTGGCAATCGTTCCACGGTCTGCCCTGCAGGCCCATCACAAGGGCATAGTAGCCGATGAAATGCGGGGACGTGCCGTTGCGCAAAAGCGCCTCATAGGCGGCATCGGCCCCCATGGCGCGCAGGCTGTCGGCGTCATGGATACCCGCGCGGGCATAGCCTGCGTCCGAGGCGGGGCCGAGATTGCGGATGGACGAGACAGGAGCGGGCATCGGTGGCAATCCGTTGAACTGGTAGGCCCGGAGGGACTCGAACCCCCAACCAAAGCGTTATGAGCGCTCTGCTCTAACCAATTGAGCTACAGGCCCGACCTGAGGCAACTGGTAAGCTGGAGGCGCGGCAGGGTCAAGGCTTTGAGATTGCGCAGCGGCGGCCAATCGGCTAACGGGTGGCGCATTCTAGCGATGGGGACTTGAGGCCATGACCGAGCGACAGAACGGGATCACCTATGCCGATGCGGGCGTCGATATCGACGCGGGCAATGCGCTTGTGGAACGGATCAAGCCTGCGGCCAAGCGGACCAACAGGGCGGGCGTCATGTCGGGGCTTGGTGGCTTTGGCGGGCTTTTTGATCTCAAGGCTGCCGGGTTCTCTGATCCGGTGCTGGTGGCCGCGACCGATGGGGTGGGCACCAAGCTTCGGATTGCGATTGACACGGGCCATGTCGATGGCGTGGGGGTCGATCTGGTGGCGATGTGCGTCAATGACCTGATTTGTCAGGGTGCCGAGCCGCTGTTTTTTCTTGATTATTTCGCCACCGGCAAGCTGGAGCTGGAGCAGGCGACGCGCATCATCGAGGGCATTGCGCGGGGCTGCGAAGGCTCTGGCTGTGCCTTGATCGGCGGCGAGACCGCAGAGATGCCGGGCATGTATCCCAAGGACGATTTCGATCTGGCGGGTTTTGCCGTGGGTGCGATGGAGCGGGGCACGGAACTTCCGGCGCATGTGGCGGAGGGTGATGTTCTTTTGGGTCTTGCCTCGGACGGGGTGCATTCCAACGGCTATTCGTTGGTGCGCCGGATTGTCGAGATGTCGGGGCTGGGCTGGACGGATGCCTGCCCGTGGGCCGAGGGCAGTCTGGGAGAGGTTCTGCTGACGCCCACGCGGCTTTATGTGCGCCCCGTTCTGGCGGCGCTGCAGGCGGGCGGGATCCACGGCCTTGCGCATATCACTGGCGGCGGGCTGACCGAGAATCTGCCGCGGGTGTTGCCAGAGGGGCTGGGAGCCGAAATTGACCTTGGCGCATGGCAGCTGCCGGGGGTGTTTCGCTGGCTGGCCGAGACCGGCAATATGGCCGAGGCGGAACTGCTCAAGACGTTCAATTCCGGCATTGGCATGATTGTCGTGGTTGCGGCGGACGAGGCCGAGGCGATTGAGGGGGCGCTGCGCGAGGCAGGCGAGACGGTTCACCGTTTGGGGCAGGTTGTGCCCGGCAAGGGTGTGACGTATCGGGGCCGTCTTTTGTGAGCAAACGCGTCGCGATCTTGCTCTCGGGCGGCGGGTCGAACATGCGCGCCCTGGTCACGAGCATGACAGGCGAGCATCCGGCGCGGCCTGCGCTGGTGCTGTCGAACCGGGCGGATGCAGGCGGTATTGCCTGGGCTAAGGCGCAGGGCATCGCGACCGAGGTTGTGGATCACCGGCCCCATGGCAGCGACCGCGCCGCGTTTGAGGCGGAGATTGACGCGCGGCTGCGGCCCTATGCCATCGACATCATTTGTCTGGCAGGGTTCATGCGCGTGCTTACGGCGGGGTTCGTGACACCTTGGCAGGGGCGGATGATCAACATTCACCCATCGCTTTTGCCAAAGTACCGCGGGCTGCACACCCATGCCCGCGCGCTGGAGGCGGGCGACCAGGAGGCGGGTTGCACCGTGCATGAGGTGACAGCGGAATTGGACGAGGGGCCCATTCTGGGGCAGGCACGGGTGCCGGTGCTGGCAACGGATACGCCCGACACGTTGGCGGAAAGGGTGCTGGTGCAGGAACATATCCTTTACCCTGCGGTGCTGCGGCGCTTTGCCCAAGGCAATCGCGCGCCTCTCTATCTGCCCTGAGCGCAGCGGTTGCATTTCTGGCGTTCTTCTCTATAGCTTGGGGCCGGGGGACAGAACCGGGCATTTAAGACAAGAGCAAAGATCACCCCATATGAAAACCATCACCACGACTGACGATCTGGCGGCCTTTTGCGCCATGGCGCGCAAGCACCCCTATGTGACGCTCGATACCGAGTTTCTGCGTGAGCGCACGTATTATTCCAAGCTCTGCCTCTTGCAAATGGCTGTGCCGGGTGCGGATGACGACACTGCCGTTCTGGTTGATCCGATTGCCGGTGCCGAGATGTCGATGGAGCCGCTTTACGAGCTGTTTCGCGACACATCGGTGGTCAAGGTGTTCCATGCCGCGCGGCAGGATCTGGAAATTTTCCACGTTGATGCCGGGGTGATTCCTGATCCGTTGTTTGACACGCAGGTGGCGGCCATGGTGTGCGGGTTTGGCGAGCAAGTGGGCTATGAAACGCTGGTCAAGCGGATTGCCAAGCAGACGGTCGACAAAAGCTCTCGGTTCACCGATTGGTCGCGCCGACCGCTGACCGAGGCGCAAAAGGTCTATGCTCTGGCGGATGTAACGCATCTGCGGGTCATTTACGAATACCTTGCGAAGAAGCTGGCAAGTTCCGGGCGCGACAAATGGGTGGCCGAAGAGCTGAGCGTGCTGACGGATCCCGCCACCTATCGCACCGACCCTGCCGATGCCTGGCAGCGGGTCAAGACGCGCAACACCTCGCCCAAGTTTCTGGCCATTCTGCGCGAATTGGCGCGGTTTCGTGAGGAATATGCGCAATCGCATGACGTGCCGCGCAGCCGGGTCTACAAGGATGATGCGTTGGTCGAACTGGCGTCAACCAAGCCTGTGACGCATCAGGATTTGGGGCGGTCGCGGCTTTTGCTGCGCGAGGCGCGCAAGGGCGACATTGCCGATGGAATTCTTGCAGCGGTCAAGGCGGGGCTGGAATGCCCGGCAGAGCGGATGCCGCGCGCCGAGGCCTTGGAAGATCGCGCGCAGGTCAACCCGGCGCTGGCGGACCTGTTGCGGGTGCTGCTCAAGGCCAAGAGCGAGAGTTATGGCGTGGCGGCCAAGCTGATTGCCAGTGCCAGTGACCTTGACGCCATTGCGGCGGGGATGCGCGATCTGCCCGCGCTGCGTGGCTGGCGGCTGGATGTGTTTGGTGCCGACGCCCTGCGCCTGTGCAAGGGCGAGGTGGCCTTGGCGGTCAAGGGCAGTGGCGTAGAGACTGTGGATCTCTGAGCACTGCGGGGCGCGCGCGGCAGGGGCCGTGCCCTCTGCCCTCAGCGGCGGCTTACCTGCTCGTTGCGCGCGCCGATGACGCGAATCTCATTGGCGCGCTCGAGCGCCTGATTTGACAGGAACACCCCGGCCAGCACCGTGCGGGCACGTTCAGAGCCTTGCGGCTGATCCTCGGGTTGAATGGCCATGAGGCGCAATTCCAGCACGCCGTTCACGGGCTCGTTTTCGGTGTCGGACACGAGGCGCACGTCAAACGCACCTTGGCGCAGGGCCACGCCTTCGACCCGGACGATACCACCGTCGCTGGTGCGCTCGATCACCATACGTGTGACCTGATCCACCGGCGTGCCTTCATAGACTTTGTCGCGGCGGCGACGAAAGATCGTGTCTTCGCGCTCGGGGATGAGGGGATTGGTATTGGCGGGCGCGGGTTCGGCAGTGCGGCGGCGCGGCGTGCTGCGCCCGAACCAATTGCGCGGATTTGCGCGAGAGCGGCGATATCCGCCACAGCCCGCCAAAGCCGACATTGCCACCAATGATAGAAAGACCCGCCGTTGCATGCCATGCGCCCCTGTCATCTTTTCCTTCCGACTATCCTATCCTCTCTGGCTTGAAAAGGTGCAAGCGGGGTCTGGACCTTTTTCCGGCCCGGCCCTAGGTCTGAGATAGACTGCTAGGAGAGTGTCATGGCCACTGCCGCCTTTGAAGAGATTGTTGAGGATTTCGAGTTTCTCGACGATTGGGAGGATCGCTATCGCTATGTGATCGACCGTGGCCGGGCGATGGAACCGCTGGAGGCGGCGCTCAAGGTGCCTTCGACCAAGGTCGAGGGCTGTGCCAGTCAGGTTTGGTTGCATCCCAGAATCGAGACGGGCGTTTTCAGCTTTGATGGCGATAGCGATGCGATGATCGTGCGCGGCCTGATTGCGGTGCTGCGCACCCTTTATAACGGCGTGCCGGTGGCGGAGGTTGAGCGTGTCGATGCCCCGGCCGAATTGGCCCGGCTGGGGCTAGATGCACATCTGTCCGCCCAACGCTCAAACGGGGTGCGCGCGATGATCGAGCGGATCAGGCTGGTGGCGTCAGAGGCCGCGTGAGAGGCGAGGTTTGGGGGCGCTGCCCCCAATCCCCCGAGGTATTTTTAGCCAGATGAATTTTAAATCAATACGTTGCGGCCTGTTTCTCAAGTGATGCTTTAAGATCGCCATAGCCGGTGAAACGGTATTCATAGGCAAGACCCAGGCGGTCGGCGCAGTCTTGTGCCTTGGCGCGCAGGGCGGGGTCATCGGTTTGTGCCTGATAGACCAGTTTGGCGTAATTGCCAAAAATCATGTCGCGCAGCTGCGGGTGACGGTCGAGGCCCATCGGTTTCCAGACGAATGCATCGAACTGCCGCACCAGAAAATCGGTGAGGTAAAAGGCGCTGATTTCATCCTCATGCGCGGCAAAGCGGTCCAACCCTTCGTAGAACGCATAGCAATGTGGGCCAGCCACCATTTCAACGCCAAGGTCGGCGCATTTCGCCTGCAAGAGCCCGCCCGTGCCGCAATCGGCATAGACCACGAAAATACGGTCATATTTGGCGCGTTGGGCGATCACGGCCTTTTCCACCTCTTCGGTGATCTTTTCCGGGTAGAGGTGCAGTTTGGCGGGAAGGCATTGTAAATCCATGTGATCCCACCCGTTGTGACGTTTGAGGGCGAGAATTTCATGCGCGAGGGCCCCGCAGGCGATCAGGAGAAGGCGACCGCGACCTTCGGCCTCTAGCCCTTGGGTGGTGAGATGATCGTCGGTCAGATCCATGGCCGGTTCCCTCAAATGCAAACGGCCCGCGCGGGGGCGGGCCGTGTTGGAGCGTTTTGGATGCTCAGCTCGCGGCCAGCCGGTTGTGTTTGCGCGCCATGAAATCCTTGGCGGTTTCCACGGCCACAGCGGCATCGCGGCAGTAGGCGTCAGCACCGATGGCCTTGCCGAATTCTTCGTTGAGCGGTGCGCCACCGACCAGCACGATATAGTCATCGCGTTTGCCCTGTTCGACCAGCGTGTCGATCACGACCTTCATATAGGGCATGGTGGTGGTCAGCAGAGCCGACATGCCGAGGATGTCCGGCTGTTCGGTTTCCAGCGCGTCGAGGTATTTTTCGACCGCGTTGTTGATGCCGAGATCGACCACTTCGAAACCGGCCCCTTCCATCATCATGCCGACAAGGTTCTTGCCGATGTCGTGGATGTCGCCCTTGACGGTGCCGATCACCATTTTGCCCACGCGCGGTGCGCCGGTTTCGGCCAGGAGCGGCTTGAGGATGGCCATGCCGCCCTTCATCGCATTGGCCGCGAGCAGCACTTCGGGGACAAAGAGGATACCATCGCGGAAATCCTTGCCGACGATGGTCATGCCACCGACGAGTGCCTCGGTCAGCACGCGGTAGGGGGCCCAGCCGCGATCCAAGAGGATGTGCACGCTCTCTTCGATCTCTTCCTTGAGGCCGTCGTAGAGGTCGTCGAACATCTGTTGGACAAGCTCGTCATCGTCGAGGTCGGCGAGGATGATGTCGTCGTCTTGGTCGGACATTGGGGGAATCCTTGAGTTCTCTGCGCGCGCGCATCTGGGTTGACTGGACGCAGCTTTCGTCAATTTGCGGCGCGGCCACTTTCCGAATTGCGACGCTGCCCGCGCCGCAACCGACGTATAGCTTGGAATCGCGCGGGATGTGACTGAATTATCAGCATGATGATTATCGGTTTCTTGCAAGTGTTCGCGTTATGTTCCATTTTGGGGGCATGAAACCAGAGCAAACCCTTCCCAATGATCTGCGCGTGCGGGCGCGGGGTGCGTTGAGCAACGCCGCGGGCCGGTTCGAGGCCTATGGCGTTGCCTATGAGGCCGAGGACCCCGGGGAGGCGGCGCGTGTGTTGCGCACGCAGGTGACGACAGAGCGACCGCGCCGGGTGATCACCTATAATCGCTCGCCCGATCTGCCGTTTGATCGGTCGATCAATCCGTATCGTGGCTGTGAACATGGCTGCATTTATTGTTTTGCGCGCCCGAGCCATGCCTATCTGGGCCTGTCGCCAGGGCTTGATTTCGAGACACGGTTGATCGCGCGGCCTGAGGCCCCCGCACGGCTAGAGGCAGAGTTGCGGGCGCGCAGCTATAAGATCGCACCGGTGGCGATTGGCACCAATACTGATCCCTATCAGCCGATTGAGGCAGAGTTTGGCATCACCCGCGCCTGTCTGGAAGTGTTGCAGCGCTTTAATCATCCGGTGGCGGTTATCACCAAAGGGGCGCTGATAGAGCGGGATCTGGATATTCTGGGGGATATGGCGGCGCGTGGGCTGGCGCGGGTGGGCATTTCTATCACCACCCTTGATGAGGTGCTGGCACGGCGGTTGGAGCCGCGCGCGCCCACTCCGGCGCGGCGATTGGAGATCATCCGGCGGTTGTCCGAGGTGGGGGTTCCGGTGCGGTTGATGGTGTCGCCGGTTGTTCCGGGGCTGACCGATCCGGAGATCGAGGCGATTTTGGCGGCCGGGCGCGAGGCCGGGGCAGGGGCCGCAAGCTGGATCATGCTGCGGCTGCCGCGCGAGGTGTCGCCTCTGTTTCAGGAGTGGCTGGCGGCGCAGTATCCCGACCGGGCGCGCAAGGTGATGAACCGGCTGCGCGAGATGCATGGAGGGCAGGAGTATAGCGCCGATTGGCACCGGCGGATGCGGGGCGAGGGGGTGCATGCCCGCATGATCGCGCGCCGGTTTGATTTGGCGGCGCGTCGGCTGGGGCTGGATCAGGCGCAGGCGGTGTTGCGCACGGACCTGTTCGAGGTGCCGCTGGCGCGGGGGGATCAGTTATCGCTGTTTTGAGAGCGGCGTCCACTGATCCGGGCAAGCACGAGCAGTGTTGCGACCAAGGCTGCGGGGAAAAGCACGAGGATCATCAGATCTTCGCCGCGCATATCCCAGGGCATTGGGAACGCACATCGGCCATTTGGGCTGCCAAATGCGCAGGCAAGGCCGGATATCCAGATATAGCCCGCGATCCATGCCACAAGGGCCAGCAGGGCGGCGGCAAGGAAGATGCGGCGCATCATCTTCCCTGACATGCCGATCAGCCGCGCCTGCGGCGCGGGCGGCGGGGTGCTGCGGTATCGTCCCCGGTGCCATCCCCGCCCGATGAGAAGCCGCCAAGCGCCTCGGTGATCTCTTCCAGCGTGGGGCGGGCACCGCGTGGGCGGTTCTCTAGCGCGGCGCGCATTTTCGAGAGATGTTCGGGCATGGTGCCGCAGCAGCCGCCAATGATCGTGGCGCCGGAGTCGCGGGCCAGCACGGCGTATTCGGCCATCAGTTCGGGCGTGCCATCGTAGTGGATGTGACCGTCATGATATTTCGGGATGCCGGCATTGCCCTTGGCAATAATGGGCCGCTCAGATCCCTGGGCGACAAAGCCCAGAATGGTGCGCAGCAAATCCGAGGCACCGACACCGCAATTGGCCCCATAGGCCATCGGGGGGTTGCCCAGTTTTTCCACCATGGTGGCCATGTCAGACGAGGTGACGCCCATCATCGTGCGCCCGGCGGTGTCAAAGCTCATGGTGCCGCACCATGGCATATCGGCGAGTTTGAACGCCTCGGCGGCGGCCTTGTATTCTTCGGGGGCGGAAATGGTTTCGAGCCAGAGCACATCGGCCCCGCCTTCCTTGAGGCCTTCGGCCTGTTCGTGGAAAATCTCGACTGCCAGTTCATGGGTGAGCGCCCCCATCGGGGCCATGATTTCGCCGGTGGGGCCGACAGAGCCCGCGACGATCACCGGGCGGTCGTATCGGTCGGCCACGTCGCGGCCAATCTCGGCAGAGATGCGCGACAGCTCGCGGGCACGGCCCTGCGCGCCATGCAGTTTCAGACGCGCCGCGTTGCCGCCAAAGGAATTGGTGAGAAACAGATCGCTGCCTGCATCCACGGCCTCGGTATAAAGGCGCTTGATCCGGTCGGGATGCTGGTCATTCCACATTTCGGGTGCATCGCCCGATTGCAGACCCATGTTGAAAAGATTGGTGCCGGTGGCCCCGTCAGCGAGAATCCAATCGCGAGTGGCGAGCATCTTGGTGAGGGCGTTTGTCATTTGGGCTGTCCCGTAATCCGTGAGCACGCAGATGTGCCATTAAATCAGGCAAGCGCGCAAATGCATAAATTTCATGTAAATGGTGAGGCGCATTTGTATTGCCTGACCAAGACGTAAAGGGCGCGCCATGATGTGACGCGCCCCTGATTTCACCGAATGAGCAGGCTCAGGCCTCTTTGGCCAGTTGGCCTTTGGCGATCTTGAGCAGCTCATCCATCTTGGCGCGGATGGTGTCGGCATCGGCGATGTCACCAAGATCCGATGCGACCTTGCGCACCACATCTTCATGGCCGGCCTCTTCAAAGTCGGCCTTGACCACTTCGAGGGCGTAGGCGTTGGCGTCATCGCCGGTTTTGCCCATCAGTTCCGCAGCCCAGAGGCCGAGAAGCTTGTTGCGGCGGGCCACGGCGCGAAAGGCCATTTCCTCGTCATGGGCGAATTTGTTTTCGAATGCGCTTTCGCGATCGTCAAAGGTGGTCATTGGGCCGGTCCCCTTGCATGCGTTGCCGTTGCTTCCGATATGCAATCTGGCACGCAAAAGGGCAAGGGGCCAACGCCATCTTGCGACGTGTTGGCCCATGCACTATGAGAGCGCATCGGCATGAGGGGACTCACGCCCCCCACCCTCAACGATGGAGTTCCCATGGCGCGGCGCAAGAAGATTTATGAAGGCAAGGCCAAGACCCTCTATGAGGGCCCAGAGCCGGGCACGATCATCCAGTATTTCAAGGATGACGCCACCGCCTTTAACGCCGAAAAGAAGGCCGTGATCGAGGGCAAGGGCGTGCTGAACAACATGCTGTCCGAGTATTTCATGACCGGGCTCAACACCATCGGCGTGCCGACGCATTTCATCAAGCGGCTGAATATGCGCGAACAACTGGTTCGTGCGGTCGAGATCATTCCTCTGGAAGTGATTGTTCGCAACTATGCGGCGGGAACCATGGCCAAGCGTCTGGGGATCGAAGAAGGCACACAATTGCCGCGCCCCATCGTGGAATATTGCCTCAAGGATGACAAGCTGGGCGATCCGCTGGTCACCGAGGAACATATTGCCGCCTTTGGTTGGGCCAGCCAGCAGGATATGGACGATATCCTCAGCCTCGCGCTGCGCGTCAACGATTTCATGGCGGGCGTGATGTATGGCGTTGGCATCAAGCTGATTGATTTCAAGATCGAGATCGGCCGCGTCTATGATGGCGATTTCCAGCGGCTGATCGTGGCCGATGAAATCAGCCCCGACAGCTGCCGGTTGTGGGATATCGCGTCAGGCCGCAAGCTTGACAAGGATGTCTTCCGCCGCGATCTGGGCAGTCTGACGGATGCCTATACCGAGGTGGCGACCCGTCTGGGTGTCATGCCCAAGGGCAGCACGCCGATGGCGCGGCCAAAACTGATCAACTAAAGAGGTATCCCATGAAAGCGCGCGTGCATGTCATGCTGAAATCCGGCGTTCTTGATCCGCAGGGCGAGGCGGTGCGCCATGCCTTGGGGTCGATGGGCTTTGACGGTGTCGAAGCGGTGCGGCAAGGCAAGGTGATCGAGCTGGATCTGGCAGAGACCGACGCGGCCAAGGCCAAGGCCACCGTCACCGAGATGTGCGAAAAGCTGCTCGCGAATACCGTGATCGAAAGCTATTCGGTGGAGTTGGCCTGATGCATGCCGCCGTCATCGTCTTTCCCGGCTCTAACTGCGACCGCGATCTGGCCGTTGCATTCGAGCGCGCGGGCGCGCGGGTGTCGATGGTCTGGCACAAGGATACGGACCTGCCGCAGGGTGTCGATGTGGTGGGCGTGCCGGGCGGGTTTTCCTATGGCGATTACCTGCGCTGCGGTGCGATTGCCGCGAATTCGCCGATCTGCCGGTCAGTTATCGCGCATGCGGACAAGGGCGGCTATGTGCTGGGTGTCTGCAACGGCTTTCAGATCCTGACCGAGACGGGGATTTTGCCGGGTGCCTTGCTGCGCAATGCGGGTCTGAAATATGTCTGCAAGCCGGTGGGCCTGCGGGTGGCGACGGCCGATAGCGTCTTTAGCCATGGCTATGAGGCGGGCCGCACCATCACCGTGCCGATTGCGCATCACGACGGCAATTATTTCGCTGATACCGCAACACTCGACCGGCTTGAGGGCGAAGACCGTGTGGCCTTTACCTATACGGACAATCCCAATGGTTCCGCGCGCGATATTGCGGGCATCCTGTCCGAGAATCGCCGCGTTCTGGGGATGATGCCGCATCCCGAGCGGATGTCCGAACCGTTGCAGGGCGGCACCGATGGGGCCGCGCTCTTTAGCGGGCTAATGGGGGCGCTGGAACGCGCCTGAGCGCTTGCGCTTGAGAAGCGGCGCGGCGCGGCATAGTCTGATCGCATGAGCAAAGCTGCCACTTCGACCGCACGGCACCGGATGCGCACCATTTCATGGCGCGCGCGTGCGGTGCTGTTTTGCCTTTTTGTGGTGGCGGTGGCGGTGGTTCTGACCACCAACCGCCTTTTGACGGATCGCTTTACCGAGAACACGCGCAACCGCGCAGAGCTGCGGCTGGTGCTGTATTCGGGTAACCTGCTGTCGGAATTGCGCCAGAATGCGATTGTGCCGCAGCTCTTGGCGCGGGACCCGGCGCTGATTGCTGCGCTCAACACACAAGACTATGCGCAATCTACACAGCGGCTGATTTCATTTCTGGAAGAAATCGGTGCGGCGAACTTGACGCTGCTCGACAGGGACGGGCGGGCGGTTGCGACGACAGAGCGGGCGCGCCTGGGCGAGAGTCACAAGGCCGCCGCCTATTTCGTGGATGCGATGCGCTCGCGCGATACGATTTTCCATGTTTTGCGGCAGGAAACGGGGCAATTCAACTTTTACTACTCGCGCCGGATCGAGACGCAGAACGGCACCTTGGGGGTGATCGTTGTCGAAGTGGATTTGCGCAAATACGAGCGCGCCTGGGCCGGGATTTCCGATGCGGTCATGGTCACGGATACCGAGGGGCGGATCATTCTGGCCACCGAACCGCGTTGGCGTGGCTTGACAGAGGCCGAGGCGCTGCGCCGCGAGCCGGTCAACAGCGCCATTCAGCGCGCCATTCAGGCGACCTCGGATTGGACGGCGCTGCCAGCGGATGCCTATGTGCGCGGCGAGGCGGTGATGCGGGTCGAGGGGCGCGTGGCCTTTCGCGGCTGGCGGATCGCCGGGTTCACCACTTACACGGCGGTGCGTGACAAGGTGAACGGCTATCTCGCGCTCGAGATCATGGGATTCGCGATTCTTCTGGCGCTCGCGTTTTACTTTCTCAATCGCAAGGCGGCGCTTCGGATGGCGCTGTTTCAGCGGGAATCGGCAGAGCTTCGCGCATTGAATGCCCGCCTCCAGCGGGAAATCGCCGAGCGTAGACGCGCGCAAGAGAACCTCGCACAGGCCGAACAGACCATTCAGCAAAGCTCGAAATTGGCGGTTCTGGGCGAGATGTCGGCGGCGGTCAGTCACGAGTTGAACCAACCGCTTGCGGCGATGAAAACCTACCTTGCGGGGGCGCGGCTTTTGCTGTCGCGCAACCGGCCCGACGAGGCGATCTCGGCGTTTCAGAGGATCGACGATCTGATCGAGCGGATGGGGGCGATCACCAAGCAGCTCAAGTCCTATGCGCGCCAGTCAGGCACGCAGTTTTCCCCTGTAAACATGGCGGATGCGGTGGCCTCGGCGCTGTCGATGATGGAGCCGCAGTTGCGTCAGCGCAAGATCACCATCACCCGCACTTTGCCCGATCAGCCTGTGATGATCATGGGGGACCGGGTGCGTGTGGAACAGGTGATCGTCAACCTGTTGCGCAATGCCATTGATGCCACCAATACCGTGCCCGATGCCATCATCGACATTCTCTTGGCGGCGGGGGAAACGGCGGTGCTGACGGTGCGTGACAACGGTGAGGGGATCGGGGATTTCAAGAACCTCTTTGAGCCCTTTTACACGACCAAACAGCCAGGCGACGGGGTGGGGCTGGGGCTTGCCATTTCCTCGGGGATCGTCAACGACCTTGGCGGACGTCTGGTGGCGCGCAACGCGCCCGACGGGGGGGCTGTATTCGAGATGCAGCTTCCCATATTGGCCGAAGAGACCCGTGCAGCGGAGTGATGTAAAATGCCAGCAGCCATGAAAATCGCCATCGTCGATGATGAAAAAGACATGCGCCAGTCGATCAGTCAGTGGTTGGCCCTGTCGGGCTATGACACCGAGGCCTTTGCCTCGGCGGAGGATGCGCTGAAATCGCTGGGGCCGGATTATCCCGGTATCGTTGTGACCGACGTGCGGATGCCCGGTATGGACGGGATGCAGTTTCTCAAAAAGCTGATGGGGGCCGATAGTTCGCTTCCGGTGATCATGATCACGGGGCATGGCGATGTGCCGATGGCGGTCGAGGCGATGCGCATCGGGGCGTTTGATTTTCTGGAAAAGCCTTTCAATCCGGACCGCATGACCGAATTGGCGAAGAAGGCCACCAACGCCCGGCGCATGACGCTGGACGCCCGTGCGCTGCGCAAGGACCTGTCGGATGGGGGCCAGCTGATGAAAAAGCTGATCGGCACCAGCGGCGCGATGGAGCGGTTGCGCGAGGATATTCTAGATCTGGGGCAGGCCGATGGCCATGTTCTGATCGAGGGCGAGACCGGCACCGGCAAGACGCTGGTGGCGCATGCGCTGCATGCGGTGGGCGCGCGCGCGGGGCGCAAGTTTGTGTCGGTGGCCTGTGCTGCCTTTGATGACGAGGGGCTGATCAAGCGCCTGTTTGGCCCGGTGCAGCCCGAGGATGCGCGCCTGCCCGCCTTTGAAGAGGCACGCGGCGGCACGCTGGTGCTGGAGGATATCGAGGCGCTGAGCGAAGCGGCGCAGGCCAAATTGCTGACCCATATCAACGCCGAGGGCACGCCGCCCGAGACCCGTGTGGTGGCCATTTCGAACATGCAGGACGAGGGGCATACCTGTGAGGATGCGCTGCGCTCTGACCTGTTTTACCGTCTGGCCAGCCTGCGGATCACCGTGCCGCCGCTGCGTCAGCGGGGTGAGGATATTCTGACGCTCTTCACCCGCTTTGCCGAGCAGTTTTCAGAAGATTACGGCTGTGATGCGCCGCAGGTCAGCGCGCAGGAGGCCACACAGCTTTTGCAGGCACCTTGGCCCGGCAATGTGCGTCAGCTCTTCAATGTGGCCGAGCGCGCGGTGTTGCAGGCACGGCGGGGGTCGGGCACGATCACATCGTTGCTGATGTCGGACCATCAGGACATGCAACCGGTGATGACCACCGAGGGCAAGCCGCTCAAGGAATATGTCGAGGCGTTCGAGCGGATGCTGATCGACAACACGATGCGCCGCCACAAAGGCAGCATCGCGGCGGTGATGGACGAACTTTGCCTTCCGCGTCGGACATTGAACGAGAAAATGGCCAAGTATAATTTGCAACGGTCCGACTATCTTTGAGGGCGGCACGCGCTGCTTTTCATTTTGTCCATTGTCATTGGCATAGGGGTCGCTTTACTGTGACACTATGGTGACGGGCGTAATCCGCCCCGAAACCTCGAGAGATTCGCTGTTTCAGTCCTCCGTCCGGATCAGTCCGACATGATTGAGCAGACCGATTGGGTCCCGTTCACGGGGGCCACATACAAGCCTGACCCTTGAAAACGGTGGACAGGCCCTGAATTGGCTCCGCGAGGGGCCGGAGAAGAAGAACCGCGATGAAGCGCGCGAGACATCACTTTGTCAGTGCAGGGGCCGATACCGGCACCCTTGGCTGCGCGTCCGCCATCGCCCTTATCAGACATCTGCCGCAACGCGCCGCCCTACCGGGGCAGGCGGCCGCGCCGCGATGCAAACGGAAAACATGGCTACGAAAATGCTCATTGATGCCACCCACGCCGAGGAAACTCGGGTTGTGGTGGTCGACGGAAACAAGGTCGAGGAATTCGACTTTGAGTCTGAAAATAAACGCCAGATAGCTGGCAATATCTATCTGGCCAAGGTGACGCGGGTTGAACCCTCGCTTCAGGCGGCCTTTGTAGATTACGGCGGAAACCGGCATGGGTTTCTGGCGTTCTCGGAGATACATCCCGATTACTATCAGATTCCGGTCGCCGACCGCGAGGCCCTGATGGCCGAGGAAGAGGCGCTGGCCAATGCGCAAAACGACGAGGACGAAGATCGTCCGCGTCGCAGCAGCGGTGGCGAGGGGCGCAGTGACGGACGCAGCGAGGGGCGCAATAGCCGCTCGCGGTCACGGTCCCGCTCGCGCACACGCGCCGAAAAGACGCAAACTGACGATGCGGTGGCCACCTCTGAAATCTCGGGGATGGAAACCATCGACCTTGAGGACGAGACCGCCGCAACCGCCGAAGTGCCCGAGGCCACATCGCCGATGGAGCGCGTGGCCGAGACCCCGGTGGAAGAGCCCGAGGATAACGGTGCCGACGAGGCGGGCGAGGATGAGCCCGAGACCGACACCCGCGATCATGCCGCTCAGGATGACGAGATCGAATCCGTCGCCGAAGAGGATGACAGCGAAGATATCCGCCCGGTGCGCAAGCCCCGCGCGCGGCGCTACAAGATCCAAGAGGTCGTCAAGGTCCGCCAGATCATGCTGGTGCAGGTCGTCAAGGAAGAGCGCGGCAACAAGGGGGCGGCGCTGACCACCTATCTTAGCCTTGCGGGTCGCTACTGCGTGCTTATGCCCAACACCGCGCGTGGCGGTGGCATCAGCCGCAAGATCACCAATGCTGTAGACCGCAAGAAGCTCAAGGAAATCGCCACCGAGATCGACGTGCCGCGCGGCGCGGGTCTGATCGTGCGCACCGCCGGAGCGAAGCGCACCAAGGCCGAAATCAAGCGCGATTACGAATATCTGCAACGGCTCTGGGAACAGATCCGCGAGTTGACCCTGCGCTCTATGGCGCCGGCGAAAATCTATGAAGAGGGCGATCTGATCAAGCGTTCGATCCGCGATCTTTATAACCGCGAGATCGACGAGGTGCTGGTCGAGGGCGAGCGCGGCTATCGTATCGCCAAGGACTTCATGAAGATGATCATGCCGTCCCATGCCAAGAACGTGAAGCATTACGTCGATCAGCAGCCGCTCTTTGCCCGCTTTCAGGTGGAAAGCTATCTGTCGGGCATGTTCAACCCCACGGTGCAGCTCAAATCCGGCGGCTATATCGTGATCGGTGTGACCGAGGCGTTGGTTGCTATCGACGTCAACTCTGGCCGTGCCACCAAAGAAGGCTCGATCGAGGAAACCGCGCTCAAGACCAACCTTGAGGCCGCCGAAGAGGTGGCGCGTCAATTGCGCCTGCGCGATCTGGCTGGTTTGATCGTGATCGATTTTATCGACATGGACGAGCGCCGCAACAACGCTTCGGTGGAAAAGCGGCTCAAGGACAAGCTCAAGACCGACCGGGCGCGTATTCAGGTTGGCCGCATTTCGGGCTTTGGCCTGTTGGAAATGTCGCGCCAGCGTCTGCGCCCCGGCATGATCGAGGCCACGACGCAGCCATGCCCGGCCTGCCATGGCACCGGGCTTATCCGGTCGGATGACAGCCTTGCGCTGTCGATCCTGCGTCAGATCGAGGAAGAGGGCGTGCGCCGCCGCTCGCGTGAGGTGCTGGTGAAATGCCCGGTGGGCATCGCCAACTATCTGATGAACCAGAAACGCGATCACGTGGCGCAAATCGAAGGGCGCTATGGCCTGTCGGTGCGGATCGAGGGTGATCCGCGTTTGGTCAGCCCCGATTTCACGATGGAAAAGTTCAAAACAGCGACCCGGAACGTGCCCGAAGTGCCGATGGCGCAATTCGTGTCCGGCACATCGGCGCTGATGGATGACATCGACGACGAGGTCGAGGACGAAATCGACGAGGAGGTCGAAGCCGAAGCGGGCGACGACGCCAAGAGCGCGCCGACCACCGGGGGCGATGGGGGCGACAAGCCCAAAAAGAGCCGTCGCCGCCGTAGCCGCCGCCGCAAGCCCAAGAATGGCAATGGTGCAGAGCGCAATGGCGAAGGCACCGATGAGGATCGGGAGGACGATGACGCTGAGGCGTCCGAGGGGAGCGAGGAGCAAGACAGCGCAGTACCTGCGGTTGTTGCTGAGCCAGAGGCCCCGGCTGAGGTGACGGCAGAGGCCGAGGCGCCTGTGGTCGCTGAGGAGCAGCCGAAGCCCAAGCGCACCCGCGCACCGCGCAAGAAGAAAGAGCCCGCAAGCGCCGCGGAGGGAGTCTCTGACGAGGAGGCCCCCAAGGCCAAGGCGGCAGCGAAGCCCAAACGCACCCCAACGCCGCGCAAGAAGAAAGAGCCCGAGGCCACGGCGGCGGTTGCAGATGAGAGCAGCGTGACTGCAGCGCCAGAGGCGGCAGTGGTGCCAACAGAGGCACCACCAGCGCCGGTTGCGGAGGTGGCACCGGAGCCGGTTGCAGAGGTGACGCCAGAGCCGGTTGCTGAGGCAGAAGCGCCTGAGCCCGCGCAAGCGCCTGAACCTGTGGCCGAAACCCCGGCACCGCAGGAAGAGCCCAAGCCAAAGCGCCGCGGCTGGTGGTCTTTGGGCTGAGCGGAAGAAAACGAAAATCAAGGATGCCGCGCCCTCGGGTGCGGCATTTTTTTGTTGTATGGGAGGAGCGCGTCGCGTCTGATCGGTTTCGCATCGCCCCGGCCCAGAGCCAGGGCCTCGACGCAGCTGCAGCGAGGTCACGGGTCAAGCCCGAGATGTCTGTGTTCCAGCGGTCGCAGAACGCCTTAGCGCGTCTTGCGGATCACGTAGGTCTGCACGCCATTCGCATCGGTCGCGGAAATCAGATCATGCCCGGATTCGGCGCAGAAATGCGGCACGTCGATCACGGCTGCGGGATCATCCGCCTGCATCGCGATCACCGCGCCAATACCCATGGATTTCAAGCGCTTGCGCAGCTTGAGGACGGGCAGGGGGCACAATAGGCCGCAGGCGTCGAGCGTATCATCGGGTGTCATGAGGCGTGAGATAGCGGGCTTGTTACAGCCTGTCCACAAGGTTGTGACAGAATGTCGGGTGACGCGGGTCGCAGTGCGGGCTATGTCTGGCGCATGTTCGGAATCGAAATCATAGACGCAGCGCTTTTGCCCGCAATGTTCGTGGCCTTGGCCGCTGGAATCATCTCGTTTCTCAGCCCCTGCGTTCTGCCGATCGTCCCGCCCTATCTGGCCTATATGAGCGGGGTCAGCCTGAATGATCTCTCTGAGAGCGGGCAGAGCCGGGCGCGGGCCGTTGTGCCGGCGCTCTTCTTTGTATTGGGCCTCTCGACGGTCTTTATCTTTTTGGGGTTCACGGCCTCTGCCATTGGCACGGTGTTTCTGCAATATCAGAGCTATTTCAATACGGTAGCTGGCATTCTTGTGATGATTTTCGGCGCGCATTTCGTGGGCGTCTATCGGATCAAATTCCTTGACCGCGAGGCGCGGCTGGATGCGGGCGACCGAGGCGGATCGTCCTTTGGGGCCTATATTCTGGGGCTGGCCTTTGCCTTTGGCTGGACGCCCTGCATCGGTCCGCAACTGGGGGCGATCCTGTCTTTGGCGGCGTCAGAAGGGTCGGTTGCGCGGGGCACGATGCTCTTGGCGATTTATGCCATTGGCCTTGGTGTGCCGTTCCTGCTGGTTGCTGCCTTCTTGCCGCGTCTGCAGGGGCTGATGGGCTGGATGAAACGCCATATGGAGCAGATCGAGCGGGTGATGGGGCTTTTGCTTTGGACCATTGGCCTTTTGATGCTCACCGGCGGGTTTTCAGCGTTTTCCTTTTGGTTGCTCGAAACATTCCCCGCCCTAGCGGTGCTTGGATAACGCCTTACGCTTGCCCGATTTCCGCGCTAGGTTTGCTGCAACATGAGGTTGGACATGAGCAGCGAGCCCCAAGTGCGCCGCAGGCGCGTGTTTTATATTCCGGGCTATGACCCGATTCCACCGCGCCGATACCGCGAGCTTTACCGCAAGGAAAGCGCTGCGCAGGCTGCTATTTCCGGATATGAAATCAATGTCTTGCAAGCCAAAGCTCAGGCGCGATTTGGCTGGAATGTATCTGCGCAGATTGAGGGGGCCGAGGTTGAGAGCGCGGTTGAAGTGCTGGTCTGGTCCGATATTGTCAAAGGCAGCATGGATCAGGGGATTTTGGCCACCTATGTGCAGCTGATCCGCACGGCGGCGATCTATATCGGCACGGGCGCGCTGTTCCGCCTTATGCGGTTGCGCAAGGGTCCGGTGATTGCGGCGCTTTATCCGGTTGGATTTCTGTTGGTGCAGCTTGGCATAGCGTTCATGGTGGCGTGGGGATTGGGCCGCGTGCTGGCGCTTTGGCATCCTTGGGCGGCGTGGGGCGGGCTTGGTGTTGTGCCGTTCATTCTTGAATGGTTCCGGCGTCTGGATGGCCGGTTTTTTGCCTATTACCTGATGCATGATTACGCCTATTCGGCGCGGTATCTGGGGGCCAATCCGCCTGAATTGGAGGCGCGGATGGCGGAATTTACCGCCGAGATCGCGCAGGCCTTGCAGGGAGATTGTGATGAGGTGCTGGTGGTTGGCCATTCCTCGGGCGCGCATCTTGGGGTGTCGATTCTGGCCGATCTGATCCGGGGTGGGCAGGTGCCCAAGCACGGCCCGGCGCTGTCGTTCCTGAGCCTTGGGCAGGTGGTGCCGATGGTGTCCTTTCTGCCGCGCGCGCACCGGCTACGGGCCGATTTGGCCTATCTGAGTGCGCGGGACGAGGTGACTTGGGTGGATGTCACGGCACCCGGCGATGGCTGCGCCTTTGCGCTTTGCGATCCGGTGGCGGTGTCGGGCGTGGCCCCAAAGGACAAACGCTGGCCGCTGGTGATTTCGGCGGCGTTCACCCAAACGCTGAGTGCCGAGCGGTGGCGCGCCTTGCGGTGGCGGTTTTTCCGGCTGCATTTTCAATATCTTTGCGCCTTTGATCGGCCCGGTGACTATGACTATTTCCGCGTCACGGCAGGGCCATTGACACTGGCCGCGCGGTTTCGTGACAGACCGCCTTCAAAAAGCCGGATCGAGCGTGCCACCTCGCGGTACACGAGCCTCGCCCCATGATCCCGCCCAAGCCGCCCGCGCGCCCGGACCATGTGTCGCTCTGGCGGTATCTGCGGCTCTTTCGGGCCGATATTCTGTCGGCACAGCCTGCGCGGCTCTATCGCGCGTGGATGGCTGAATTTCGCACGCCGTTCTTTCGCTCTTACCTGTGCAATGACACAGGCCTGGTTGATCTGGTGCTGAAACAACGCCCCGATGATTTCCCGAAATCCGCCCGCGTGTCCGAAGGGTTGCGGCCTCTACTGGGGCAATCGGTCTTTGTCACCAATGGCGAGACATGGAAGCGGCAGAGGCGCATCATTGATCCCGCATTCGAAGGCGGGCGGTTGCGCGATACCTTTGCCGCGATGGTCACCGCCGGGCAGGGGGCGGTTGCGCGGTTGGCCCCGCTGGCCGATGGAAGCGGGTTTGATATTGAGGGCCACACCAGCCATGCCGCCGCCGATGTCATCTTTCGCACGCTGTTTTCGCTGCCCATCGAGGATCGCACCGCCGCGCAGGTGTTTGACGCCTTCAAGGCGCACCAGCGCATGCAACCCGTTCTGAACCTTGCCGCCTTTGTGCCCTTGCCCGGTTGGTTTCCACGATTTCATCGCCGTCAGACGCGGGTAACGGCGCGGGCTATCCGGGGGCTGATCACAGAATTGACCGCCCGGCGGCAGGCCGAGATTGCGGCGGGCACCGCGCCCGACGATCTGGCGACCAAGATCATGACCACTGCCGACCCGGAAACCGGCGCGCGGTTTGACACCGAAGAGATGGTCGATCAGGTGGCGATCTTTTTCCTCGCGGGGCATGAGACAAGCGCGTCGGCGCTGGCTTGGGCGCTGTATCTTTTGGCGCTGTATCCCGAGTGGCAAGAGCGGGTGGCCGAAGAGGCAGAGGCGGTTTTTGGCCCCCGTGCGCCAGAGTTTTCCGATATGGCGCGGTTGCGAGTTACCCGCGATGTGTTTCGCGAGACGCTGCGCCTCTATCCGCCTGTGCCGATGATGGTACGCGAGACGGCCTGCCCCGAAAGGTTCCGCAACCGTGATATTCCACGTGGCGCGCAGGTGGTGATCAGCCCCTGGCATCTGCATCGGCACGAACGGCTTTGGGATAATCCCGATGGGTTCGATCCGGCGCGCTATGGCACCGAGAATGGTAAGACCTGTCTGCGCGAGGCGTTCATCCCGTTTTCCGCCGGGCAGCGGGTTTGCACCGGGGCGGGGTTTGCGATGATTGAGGGGCCTTTGCTGTTGGCCATGCTGGTTCGGGCCTATCGCCTTCGCCCGGTGGCCGAGCGCCCACCGGTGCCGGTGGCGCATCTGACGGTGCGGGGGCGTGACGGGATCTGGCTTAAACTTTCGCCAAGGTGACCGGCACCCCCTTTGCAAGCCGCTTCAGAGCGCCTATGTATGAGGTGTTCGCGCAAGCGGACTATGGACATAAACGCGCTCGTAATAAGCGGATCGGACCCGGGGGCGGTACCCGGCGACTCCACCAAACATCCTTCATTTGGGGATCATGGGGTCGAAATAGGATCGACGAACGTCTAAAGGGGTTATGCTTTGTCCCGGTGAGGTACCACCGTTATCGGTCCGAAACGTACAGTTGCAAATGACAACCGTGCTCCGGTGGCCGTTGCTGCGTAAGCAGTAACCAAACCGAAACTTAAGCCCTTGCGCTTAGCCGCGTAAGGCGGGGTTCGCAGGCACCTGGCAACAGAAGCCTGCACTTTCACTTTAATAATGATCCATAAGGCGCGGAACTGGCGTCATAAAACTATGTCTTGCGTGTCGTCGCGTGGCGCGCGACAAAGACATATGAACGCGCCGCCCCTTGCCCTGATCTTTCGCAGCTTTGCCCGCATTGGTCTTTTGAGCTTTGGTGGGCCGGCGGCGCAAATCTCGATGATGCATGACGAATTGGTAGAGCGGCGCGGCTGGCTGACCGAACAGCAATTTCTGGGCGCACTGTCGTTTTGCATGCTCTTGCCGGGGCCAGAGGCGATGCAGCTTTGCACCTATGCCGGTTGGCGGCTGCGTGGGGTGCTGGGCGGGTTGATTGCCGGGCTTCTCTTTGTGCTGCCGGGTGCGGCGGTGATCCTCGTGCTTGGTCTGGGCTATGCCACCTATGGCGATCTGCCGCTGGTGCAGGCGGTGTTTTTGGGCATCAAGGCGGCGGTGGTGGTGATCGTGCTGCAAGCCTTGCTCAAGTTGGCGCGGCGCGCTCTCAAGGGCTGGGACAGCTGGGTTCTGGCGGGCTTGGGCTTTGTCGCGATGTTCTTTTTGTCGGTTCCCTTTCCATTGATCATCGCGGCGGCAGCGCTCTGGGGCGCGTGGTCGCATCGCGGTGTGGCGGTGGATGCGAGCATGGTCGCCCCTGTGCCTGTGGCGCTCTCTCAGACCGTGGCGACCGCGCTCATATGGGGTGCGCTCTGGGCCGCGCCGGTGCTGCTGGTCTGGGGCACGGGGGCCACGTTTCTGACTGATCTGGCGCTTTTCTTCAGTAAATTGGCGGTGGTAACCTTTGGCGGGGCCTATGCGGTGCTGGCCTATATGACCGAAACCGTGGTGGCGACCAAGGGCTGGTTGACCACGGCCGAGATGATCGACGCGCTTGGGCTTGCCGAAACCACGCCGGGGCCATTGATCCTTGTGACCGAGTTTGTGGGCCTTTTGGCGGGCTATGCGCAGGGCGGAGTGGGCATGGCGGTGCTGGCGGCCTGCCTTACGCTTTGGGTGACGTTCATTCCCTGCTTTTTGTGGATCTTCACCGGGGCCCCCTATATCGAACAGATCCTTGCGCGGCCCCGTCTCAAGGGGGCTTTGGCGGGGATATCGGCGGCTGTGGTGGGGGTCATCCTCAACCTTTCGGTGTGGTTCGCGCTGCATGTGCTGTTCGGGCAGGTGACGATGGGTGCCTTTGGGCCCCAGCCCGAAATCAGCAGTTTTTCGCTGCGCGATGCGGTCTATGTGGCGGTTGCGGGCGGTTTATTGCTGGGTCTTCGCCTGCCAATGGTGCCGGTTCTGGCGCTTATGGCGGCGCTGGCGGGGCTGGCTCATGTTTTGATCTGAGGCGCGCATTGCGGGTCTTTTGTTTTGTTTCGAATCCCCTATGCTGGCATGCAGCAATTCCCCAAGGGTCAAACATGTCTCGTTCAATCGACTACGGAAATCTTATGCATCGTGCCATGCGCGGCCTCATCCAAGAGGTGCTGAGCAAGGTGCAGGCCGAAGGTTTGCCCGGGGCGCATCATTTCTTCATCACGTTTGACACCAAACACCCCGAGGCCAAGCTCGCCGATTGGTTGAAACAGCGCTACCCCTCAGAAATGACGGTGGTGATGCAGCATTGGTATGATGACCTCAAGGTTACGAACGATGGGTTTGGCGTGACGCTGAATTTTGGCGACGCGCCCGAGCGTCTGTATGTGCCCTATGATTCGATCCAGACGTTTGTTGATCCTTCGGTTGAATTCGGCCTGCGCTTTGAGACACAGGAAGTGGATGACGATATCGACGAGTTGGATGATACCGACCCACCCGATGACGATCCCAGCCCCGGCAAGGCCGAGGTGGTGCGGCTCGACAGTTTCCGCAAGTAACGGGCGCCTTGTCGCGGCCTGCGGTCTTTGTATCCCGTCGTATACAGCATTGATCTTTTGCAGAACTGCGGTATGAACGGGGCAAACCCGTCACGAAAGGCTTTGCCATGACCGCCACCCGCACCGAAACCGATAGCTTTGGCCCCCTTGAGGTGCCGAATGACAAATATTGGGGCGCGCAGACGCAGCGCTCGATCATGAATTTCCCGATTGGCTGGGAAAAACAGCCCGTGGCCATCGTGCGCGCGCTTGGCGTGATCAAACAGGCCTGCGCACAGGCGAACAAGGCCAGCGGTGCGCTGGATGCGCGCCGCGCCGATGCCATCATCCAAGCGGCGGGAGAAGTCATCGCAGGCAAATTCGACGACAATTTCCCGCTGGTGGTCTGGCAGACCGGATCAGGCACGCAATCCAACATGAATGCCAATGAGGTCATCGCCAACCGCGCGATTGAAATCTTGGGCGGTGTCATCGGCTCCAAAGATCCGGTGCATCCCAATGACCATGTGAACATGGGACAATCATCCAACGACACCTTTCCCACCGCCATGCATATTGCCGCTGCCATGACGGCGCGCGACGTGCTTTTGCCGGGGTTGGCCAAGCTTTTGGCCGGGCTTGAGGCCAAGTCGGAAGAGTTCAAGGACATCATCAAGATCGGCCGTACCCATACGCAGGACGCCACGCCGCTGACACTGGGGCAGGAATTCTCGGGCTATGCGCATCAGGTGCGGCAGGGCATCGCGCGGGTCAATCTGTGTTTGCCCGGTATCTATGAGCTGGCACAGGGCGGCACCGCTGTGGGCACCGGTCTGAACACCGCGAAGGGCTGGGATACGACCGTCGCGGCTCAAATGGCCGAGATCACCGGCCTGCCGTTTGTCACAGCACCCAACAAATTCGAGGCGCTGGCGGCGCATGATGCGATGGTGTTCATGTCAGGCGCGCTCGCTACTGTGGCCGGGTCTTGCTACAAGATTGCCAATGACATCCGGTTTCTGGGGTCGGGTCCGCGGTCGGGCCTGGGCGAATTGATCCTGCCCGAGAACGAGCCGGGCAGCTCGATCATGCCGGGCAAGGTCAACCCGACACAGGCCGAGGCGCTGACGCAGGTGGCCGCCCATGTCATGGGCAATGATGCCGCGATCAAGTTCGCAGGCTCTCAGGGGCATTTCGAGTTGAACGTCTATAATCCGATGATGGCTTATAACCTCTTGCAATCCATGCAGCTTTTGGGCGATGCCGCCGATAGCTTCACAGAGCGGATGCTCAACGGGATCGAGGCCAATGGCCCGCGTATCGAAAAGCTGATGCAGGAAAGCCTGATGCTGGTGACGGCTTTGGCCCCCACCATCGGCTATGACAATGCCACCAAGGTTGCCAAGACCGCGCATAAGAACGGCACGACGTTGCGCGAAGAAGCGATCGCGCTTGGCTTTGTCGATGGCGAGACCTTTGATCGCGTCGTGCGCCCCGAAGACATGATCGGCCCGAAATGAGCGATGCCCCGGTCAATCTGAACCGGGTGCGCAAGCAAAAGGCGCGGGCCAAGGACAAGGCCCGCGCGGATGAGAATGCCGCGCGCTTTGGCCGGACCAAGGCGCAAAAGGCGCTGGAGCAGGCGCAGACCGAAAAGGCGCGCGCCGCGCTTGACCAGCATCGCCGGGACGAGGACTGAGTTTGGCTTCATCTGGCCCAAAATACCTCGGGGGAGTCCTGGACATCATCCAGGACGGGGGCAGCGCCCCCCTGTCTGACCTATGATGGGCGCGCGCCCGGTCAAACGCTCGCTCACCCTGCGTGGGCATCGCACCAGCGTGTCTCTTGAGGATGAGTTCTGGCAGGCCTTTCGCGAGATTGCCGAGGAAAAATCCATGGCTCTCAACGTTTTGGCTGCCGAAATTGATGCGGGTCGCGGGATCGAGACCGGGTTGGCAACGGCGATCCGGCTCTATGTTCTGGCGTATTACCGGGATCGGGCCTTGTTGAACGGCTGACGCCGCGCGAGGGGCGCGGCGTCATGTCGCTCAGGTTCTGCGGTGGGATTATTCCGCCGGTTGTTCGGCCAAAAGCCCGTGCTTGTCGCGCAGATGATCGCGGTAGAGCGCCTTGGTCAACGCCACCACCATCAACACCATCACCATGGCAAAGGGCAGCGCGCCGATGATCATGGCGTTCTTCAGCGCCTCGAACGGGTCGGCAGAGGCGCCCGAATTGCCCGCGATGATCAGCGCGCCGATCACCAGCGTAAGGATGACGCCCCAGATGATCCGGTGTTTGATGCCGGTTTCCGCCTGACCCCCTGACATGATCGTGTTCATCACGAGGATGCCCGAGTCTGCCGAGGTGACGAGGAAGGTCAGCACCAGCACCACGCACATGATCGTCACAGCCGTCAGCAGCCCGCCATCAATCATGAAGCCCAATGTGACAAAGAGCTTATTGGTGTTGGAGGCACCGATGATGGCCCCTTGCGCCACACCGCTAAGCTCAAGATCAATCGCCGTTGCGCCGAGGATGGTCATCCAGGCAAAGCACACAAGCGCCGGGGCAATCACACAGCCAAGAATGAATTCCCGCACGGTCCGCCCCTTCGAGATGCGCGCAAGGAACAGGCCAACGAAGGGTGAAAACGCGATCCACCACGCCCAGTAGAAGGTTGTCCAGCCCGCCTGCCAGCCAAACAGGCGACCTTGGGCACCGGCCTCGTAGGCGGCGATCTTGGTTGCCTCGGGCAGCTCAGCGGCGGCACCGCTCAGACCGCCGACAAAGCCATCAAAACTGCCCCATGCGTTCGTTGCGCCCCCGTAAAGGTCGGCGGCAAGCGGGGCCGCTTCGGTGGGAAGCGCGGCAGCAAAAGCCTCGGACGAGAGCGGCCCATAGGCGTTGAACGACAGCGAGGTGAAGTGCAGGATGTAATCGGCAAGGGCCGTTGCGTATTTGGTCATGGCAAAGGCGAAAGAGCCAAAGACGATAAAGACCAGCAACAGAACCACCGACAACACGAGGTTGAGGTTCGAGAGATATTTGATGCCGCGTCCCACGCCCGAAACCGCCGAGAGGATCGACAGGCCCATGATCGCGAGCAGGGCAGCGATGAGGCCTGCGGTGGTGGGTTTTGGGGCCTCGCCCGTGGTGTTCATCAACCATTCCATGCCGCTGACTGCATAGACGCCATCGACAAATTGCGACACGCCAAAGCCGATGGTGACGGACACGCCGAGAATGGTGGCCACGACGCCCAGAATGTCGACAAGATCACCCAAAATGCCGTTGGCGGCACGCCCCAGCAACGGGGTCAGCGCCGAGCGGATGGTCAGCGGCATGTCCCGCGTATAGGCGTAATAGGCAAGGCTGAGCCCTGTCACCACATAGATGGCCCAGGCGTGAAAGCCGTAATGCGCAAAGGTGTAGCGATAGGCCGGGGTTACGCCCTCTGCCGTGTTGCCGATGACGGCCCCGGTCACAGTCTCGGGGTTCGAGCCCCAGAGGCCCAGCGGTTCCGCCGTGGCGAACACCATGAGACCCACACCAAGACCCGCGCCGAACATCATCGAGAACCAAGAGAAGTTTGAAAACTCGGGTTTTTCGCCCACGCGCCCCATCATGCGCCTGCCTGTCGCGGGCAAGAGCGCCACGATGAAGAGGAAAAAGGCAAACATGCCGGTGGCGAGAATATAGAAGGTGTTGAACCCTTCGAGGAGCGACCAGTTGAGGCTCGACAGCGTGGCATTGGCATTGAGCGGCCAGACCAGCGCCCAGATCACCAAGAGCGCCATCGAGGTTTTGGAAATCAGCGCGATGGGCAAGCTATAGCCCTCGTAGAACCCCTGTGGGGCGGTTTTTATCTCGAGATCTGTGAAAGGGGGTTTTATACTCATCTGTGACGTCCCTGATCCATTGCGATTGAACGGGGTCCTTGTGTGGCTCTGAAATCGGCCTGTTGCCCCATCCCGTCATTTTCCCACGCCGAGGCCCGTGTAACGAGCGGGTAATCCGGCGCTCCGTGCGCAAATTACGACCATTGGGGTGTGGAATTGCGGCCATCTGTGCGCGGGGTTCAACCGGATTGATCCGCTGCGCAACGAAACTGAAATCGGCTTTCCATGAAATCAGGGCGCGCGAATCCCTTTGTGATTGTCGTTTGGCGACATGGTGCAGGTCGCAAACGTGACGTTTCCGTGCCGCCGGGTTGCAGTTTTGGGCGGTTTCTTGCTAAAAGGTTGTGACGATCCGGGCATGCAAGGCCCGGTGCGCCTGCGGACAGCGTGTCTGCTTTCCTCGTGCGCGAGACCTCAAAACGCTGCCACGTGCCGCACTGGTGCGTCGCCTTTGTCCGCTGCGACGGGCGCAACGGGCAGCAGAAAAACAAGCAAAGGGGGCCAGATGGCCGACGAAACAACCAATCAAGGCATACCCGCGCCCGAAGGGCAGTCGGACCTGATCGAGACAGTGTACGAGATCGGGCAGGACAATGTGCAACCACAGGTGGGGCCTTTTGGTCTCGATATTCATAACCCGGTCTTTTTTATCTCGGGCCTTAGCATCGTGATCTTTGTGTTCTACGCGCTGGCGCTGCCCGGTCATGCGGCATCGGTGTTTGACTGGCTGTTTGCGTCAGTTACCCAAGGGTTTGACTGGTTCTTCTTGAGTGCCGCCAATGTCTTCGTGATCTTCTGCCTTTTCCTGATTGTCAGCCCCTATGGCCGCGTGCGGCTGGGCGGGGATGAGGCGACGCCGGATTACAGCTATCTGGGCTGGTTCGCGATGCTTTTTGCGGCCGGAATGGGCATTGGCCTGATGTTCTTTGGCGTGTCAGAGCCGATGAGCCATTTTTCCAGTGCCTTGGGTGGCACGGCGATGGAGGGCGGTGCGCGCAGCGATTGGGCCCCGCTTGGCGCGGCTGGCGGTGATCCCGAGGCGGCATCACGCCTTGGCATGGCGGCCACCATTTTTCATTGGGGTCTGCATCCTTGGGCGATTTACGCGGTGGTGGCGCTGGCACTGGCGCTTTTCAGCTATAACAAGGGTCTGCCGCTCACGCTGCGCTCGGCCTTTTATCCGATCCTGGGCGAGCGGGTCTGGGGCTGGTGGGGCCACGTGATCGACACGCTGGCAGTCTTTGCCACGCTCTTTGGTCTGGCCACCTCGCTGGGCTTTGGGGCAGAACAGGCGGCGTCGGGGCTGACCTTTCTCTATGGGTCGGGCGACGCAGCAGAGGGCACGCGGGCATTCCTGGGCATCTCTTATGGCAATACCGAAGAAAGCGGCGTTGAAAATTCGAGCCTTCTTTTGGTCTTGCTGATTTCAGGCATCACGGCGATTGCCCTAGTCTCGGTGGTGCGTGGCCTTGATGGCGGGGTCAAGGTGCTGTCCGAGATCAACATGGGCTTGGCGGCGCTGTTGCTGCTGTTCGTGTTTTTTGTGGGGGGCCCGATTTTCCTGCTGACGTTCTTTTTCGACAGCCTTTGGGCCTATCTGCAAAACCTTTTCGCGCTGTCCAATCCCTTTGGGCGCGAAGACACCAATTTCATGCAGGGCTGGACGGCGTTCTATTGGGCGTGGTGGATCAGCTGGTCGCCCTTTGTGGGCATGTTCATTGCGCGTGTCAGCCGGGGCCGCACGGTGCGGGAATTCGTGATCTGCGTATTGCTCATTCCGTCGCTGGTCTGTGTCCTGTGGATGAGTGTTTTTGGCGGCACTGCGCTTAATCAGGTGATTGCCGGGGGCTACGAGGCGGCACAAAATGCCCCTCTGGAGCTTAAACTCTTCCAGATGCTTGATCCTTTGCCCTTGGCGACGATCACCTCGACCATCGGGATTGTTCTTGTGGTGGTGTTCTTTGTCACCTCATCGGATTCGGGCAGTCTTGTGATCGACACGATCACGGCGGGCGGCAAGGTTGATGCGCCCGTGCCGCAGCGGGTGTTCTGGTGCATCTTTGAGGGGGCCGTCGCGATTGTTCTCTTGATCGGCGGGGGCCTGACGGCGCTGCAATCGGCGGTGATTTCGACCGGCCTGCCGTTTACATTGGTGCTGTTGGTGATGTGCTGGGCGATCTTTCGCGGCTTGCAGAGCGAGCGAAAGATCCTCTGAGCGACCCATGGTCATGCGGTCCAAGGCCCTCCGGCGCTTGCGCGCCGGGGGGCTTTGCTGTTTTGTGGCCGCAAAAAGGGACAATGGGGACAGTGATGACACTCGATACAGATTTCGTACGTGCGCAATTTCCGGCCTTTGCCGAGCCAAGCCTTGAGGGACAAGCGTTTTTTGAGAATGCCGGTGGCTCTTATACCTGCGCTCCTGTGATTGCGCGTCTGGAGCGGTATTATCGGCAACGCAAGGTGCAGCCCTACGCGCCCTATGAGGCGAGCCAATTGGCCGGGGCCGAGATGGACGAGGCGCGGGCGCGGCTTGCAGCGATGATGGGAGTGGCCACCGATGAGCTGAGCTTTGGCCCCTCGACCACGCAGAACACCTATGTTCTGGCGCAGGCATTCCGGCAGTGGATGGAACCGGGCGATGCGATCATCGTCACCAATCAGGATCACGAGGCCAATTCCGGGCCGTGGCGGCGGTTGGCGGACGCAGGATTCGAAGTGCGTGAGTGGAAAATCAACCCCGAGAGCGGTTTGCTTGATCCGGCCGATCTTGAAAATCTGCTGGATGACCGGGTGCGACTGGTGTGTTTTCCGCATTGCTCCAACGTTGTGGGGGCGATCAACCCGGTGGTCGAGATTACGGCGCTGGCGCATGCCGCCGGGGCCTTTGTCTGTGTCGATGGGGTTAGCTATGCGCCGCATGGCCTGCCGGATGTGGGGGGAATGGGGCCGGATATTTACCTTTTTTCGGCCTATAAAACCTATGGGCCGCATCAGGGGATCATGGTGATCCGGCGGGAATTGGGCAATCTCTTGCCCAATCAGGCGCATTATTTCAATGCGGGCACGCTCTATAAACGGTTCACGCCAGCGGGTCCGGATCATGCACAGGTCGCGGCAAGCGCCGGTATGGCGGATTATATCGACGATCTGGCGGCGCATCACGGGATCACGGGCGATGCCGTGACGCGGGCGGTCGGGGTGCATGACCTGATACGCGGGCATGAAACAGCACTTTTGCAGCCGCTCTTGGATTTCCTCAAGGATCGCAATTCTGCGCGGCTGATCGGCCCGGTCGAGGCCGAACATAAAGCGCCGACAGTGGCTGTTGCGCTTAATCGCCCCGGTATCGACGCGGCGACAGAGTTGGCGCAGCATGGGATCATGGCGGGAGGCGGCGATTTCTACGCGGTGCGGCCCCTGACGGCGATGGGCGTTGACCCAGAGCGCGGCGTGTTGCGTCTGAGTTTTGTGCATTACACGACCCGCGCAGAGGTCGACAAACTCTTAACCGCCCTTGATGATATTCTTTGATCCGCCCGCGTCCCCGGCCCGTATTGCAACCAAAGACCGGGGCAGGGGATGACGGATATAGCACCATCAATTGTATGGCTACGGCGCGATTTGCGTCTGGCCGATCACCCGGCACTCTGTGCGGCGCTTGCAGGCGGCGGCGCGGTTATTCCTGTTTTCATCCATGATGAGAGCGTCGAAGGTCTGGGCGCTGCACCAAAATGGCGTCTGGGCCTGTCGCTGGCGTCGCTTGCGCGTGATCTGGCGGAGTGCGGCAGCCGCTTGATCCTGCGCCGGGGCGCGGCGCTGGATGTGCTGCGTGCGCTGGTGGCTGAAACCGGGGCAGGGGCGGTGCACTGGTCGCGGCTTTATGATCCGCAGTCCATCGCGCGCGACAAGGCGGTGAAATCCGCGCTGCGTGAGACAGGGGTGGACGCACAAAGCCACCCGGGCCATGTGATGTTCGAGCCTTGGACGGTTGAGACCAAGACCGGCGGCTTTTACCGCGTTTACAGCCCGATGTGGCGCGCGGTGAAGGATCGCGACGTGGCGGTGCCGCTGACAGCGCCCGCGCAGATCCCGGCCCCCAAGGTTTGGCCCGCCTCTGACAGGCTGGATGATTGGCAGATGGGGGCCGCCATGCATCGGGGGGCCGATGTGTGCTTGCCCTATCAGCGGGTGGGCGAGGCTGCGGCGATGGAGCGATTGCATGCCTTTGCCGATGGGGCCATTGCGCAGTATCAGGACGCCCGGAATTTTCCGGCGGTCGATGCAACTTCTGCGCTGTCGGAAAACCTGACCTATGGGGAAATCTCGCCGCGCCAGTGCTGGCATGCGGGGCAGCGGGCCTTGCATGGCGGGGCCAAAGGCGCAGAGACATGGCTCAAGGAACTGGTCTGGCGCGAGTTTGCCTATCACCTCATGTATCACACGCCGCATATTCTGAGCGGCAATTGGCGGACAGATTGGGATGCCTTTCCATGGTCCACCGATGCGGATCATCCCGAGGTCATGGCGTGGAAACAGGGCCGCACCGGCGAACCCTTTGTCGATGCCGCCATGCGCGAGATGTATGTGACCGGCAAGATGCACAACCGCGCGCGCATGATCGTGGCCTCATACCTCACCAAGCATCTGATGACCCATTGGAAGATTGGATTGGACTGGTTCGCCGAATGTCTGACCGATTGGGATCCGGCCTCGAATGCGATGGGCTGGCAATGGGCGGCGGGCTGTGGGCCCGACGCGGCGCCGTATTTCCGGGTGTTCAATCCCGAGACACAGTTGGACAAGTTCGACCGTGGCGGGGCCTATACCCGGCGCTGGATCGCCGAGGGGCAGCGCACCCCACCCGCCACGGCCTTGGATTATTTCAAGGCGGTGCCGCGCGCCTGGCAGCTTGATCCGTCGATGCTTTATCCGGGGCGGATTGTTGATCTGTCACAGGGGCGGCAAAGAGCGCTCAACGCCTATGAAGCGCGGGAGTTTTGAAACATGACCACACTGACCGCAAGATCGGCGATTGACGCGCCGCAAAAGGAAAAAGGGACCGAACGTATGATCCTGACCGACACGACCGGCCAGACGGGCCTGCCGCGCTATTTCAGCCGTTGCTTTGGCGTGGCGCGCAATATCGACGCCGGACGGCTTGATATTCGCCTACCCGATGGCCGTGTGTTCCGCGCCGAAGGGCCGCGCCCCGGCCCGGTTGCGGTGCTCGAAATCCACGACACCGAGGTGTTTGCGCGGTTGGTGCGCGAGGGCTATCTGGGCTTTTGCGAGGCGTATCTGGATGGGGACTGGTCCACGCCGGACCTTCAATCCTTTATGGACCTTCTCAACGACGACAATGACGGCATTTACAACGGCTATCCCGGTCAAAGGCTGGCGCAGATTTACGAGCGTATCCGCTTTTGGTTCAAACGGAATTCCAAGACCCAAGCCAAGCGCAACATCAGCTACCACTATGATCTGGGCAATGCGTTTTACAGCCTCTGGCTGGACGAAACGATGACCTATTCCAGTGCTATCTTTCAGCCCGGTCAGAACAGTCTGGAGCAGGCGCAGATCGCCAAATATGCCAGCATGGTGGATCAGATGGGGGTGAAGCCCGGCGATCACGTGCTGGAAATCGGCTGTGGTTGGGGGGGCTTTGCCGAATACGCCGCCAAAGAGCGGGGGTTGCGCGTGACGGGCCTCACGATCAGCGCGGAGCAGCTGAAATATGCGCAGGACCGGATTGCGCGCGCCGGGCTGTCTGATCGGGTCACGCTCAAGTTGCAGGATTACCGCGACGAGCGCGGCACCTATGATGGCATCGCCAGCATCGAGATGTTCGAGGCCGTAGGCGAGCGCTATTGGCCGGTGTTTTTCAACAGTCTGCGCGAGCGGCTTAATCCCGGTGCGCTGGCCACGCTGCAGATCATCACGGTCGAGGACCGGCGGTGGGAAAGCTATCGTACCGATGTGGATTTCATCCAGAAATACATCTTTCCGGGCGGTATGCTGCCCAGCCCCACCGCGTTGCGCGCCGAGATCGAGCGCGCGGGGCTGAGTGTTGCGCGGTCTATCGAATTTGGCGAAAGCTATAGCCAAACCCTGCGCCGCTGGCATCAGGCGTTCAACGACAAGTGGGACGAAATCGCCGATATGGGCTTTGACGACCGGTTCCGCCGGATGTGGAATTTCTATCTGACCTCTTGCGCGGGGGCCTTCAAAGGGGGTAGTTGCGATGTGACGCAGATCACCATCGCAAGGCCTGGATAGATGCCCGTTACAGATCAAATGCCCACCGCCGCGCGGCTGGTCGCGGCGATCGGACTTAGCATTGTGGGATGGTTTGGATCAGAGCTCTTTCGCCCGCTTATGCCAGAAGACACCAATTTCGGCTGGTTCAACGTGGTCAATGTTGTGCTTGGCGCGATTTGCGGCTGGCGCGTGACGGGCAGGCGGCTGGGTTATGGCTATGCCGAAGGGTTCAGCGCCGGATTGACCGGGGTCGCCGCACTGGTGTTTTGGGCGCTCTTTCTTCAGAGCCTGAATGAGATGCTCAAACGTGCGCTTGATAACCGCTATGACGGGGTGATCAAGGGCCTGACCGCGATGTTCGACTTGATGGTTGACTATGGCATGACGATGATCAACGGGCCATTGATCGGCGCGCTGGTCACCGGCGGGATCGTGGTGGGCCTCGTTTCGGAATGGGTCTCGCATCGGTGGTCGTGACACCGGTTTTTCTATACGGTCCCTTGGCTGACATCACCGTTTTGCAGGCAACCTTGCCGGGCCTTGTTGCGGCTGAGGCGCGCGCCGAAGGCGTGCAGATTTGCTGTGATGACGCGCCCCTGCCTTTGGCGGGACTGCGCCGGGGGCTGGGGGCCGTAGACGGGTGGTTGGTGTCAGAGCCCCACACAGTGGAGTTGGTGACCTTCATCGCCGAGGCGCTTGGCTTGGGGCGTTCGGATGTCATTACCGTCAGTCAAGGCGGCTGCCCCGTCGCTGCGCGCGTCTTTCCCGGTCGGCCCGGTCCCATGGACTGGGATGGCCAAGACTGGTCGCGCCGCGCCGCGCCGATCCTGCGCTATGCAGTTCAAGAGATACTCAGCTTGAGGGGCCGTATTGCCGCGCAAGACCTATGCGCGGGCCTGCCCATGATCTTGTCGCGCGCATCGGGCCGGGTGGCGGCGCAGACGCCTGCGCCCGCCGATGTGCGCAGTGCGACCGAGGCTGCGACCGTGCAAGAGATCGCCTGCGAGATCACCCATGCGGGGTTTTTCCTTGGCCGCGCCTATACGTTGCGGCATCCCCGTTTTGATGGCACGCCAAGCGATACCTTGCGGCGTGAAGTGTTTGTCGCCACGGATGCCGCTCTTGTGCTGCCCTATGATCCGGTGCGCGACCGGGTGCTTTTGGTAGAACAGTTCCGCATGGGGCCCTATGGGCGCGGCGATCCGCGCCCGTGGATGCTAGAGCCGGTCGCCGGGCGGATTGACGGCGGCGAGAACCCCGAAGACGCCGCGCACCGCGAATGTCTGGAAGAGGCGGGGCTGACGCTGCGCGCGCTCGAGAAGATTTCCCAGCACTATTGCACGCCGGGATATTCGACCGAATTCTTTCACCTCTTTCTGGGAATTTGCGACCTGCCCGATCTGGAACAGGGGCGCGGCGGTCTGGCCACAGAGCATGAGGATATTCGCACGCATGTGATTGATTTCGCGCAGGCAATGGCGCTTGTGCAGAGTGGAGAGGCCAATAATGGGCCGCTCATCCTCTGCCTTCTATGGCTTGAGCGTGAACGCGCACGGCTGCGTGCATCCGCTTGAGTTCCGTTCTCCAAGCGCCTAAACCCAAGGGAACACTTTGCCTACAGGAGCATGAAAGATGCGCATTGCACAGGATTTGGCTGCCGCTGTCGGGAATACCCCGCTCATTCGTTTGCGCCGCGCCAGTGAGGAAACTGGCTGTGACATCTTGGGTAAATGCGAGTTTCTCAACCCCGGTCAATCGGTCAAGGATCGTGCCGCGCTCTTTATCATTCGCGACGCCATCGCGCGCGGTGATTTGAAACCCGGCGGTACGATTGTCGAGGGGACGGCAGGCAATACCGGCATCGGCCTTGCGCTGGTCGGGGCCTCTCTCGGGTTCAAGACGGTGATCGTCATCCCCGAAACCCAAAGCCAAGAAAAGAAGGATATGCTGCGTCTGGCCGGTGCCGATTTGGTGCAGGTGCCCGCAGCGCCCTATTCAAATCCGAACAATTTTGTCCGATACTCGGAGAGATTGGCCGCTGAGCTTGCGAAAACCGAACCTAACGGTGTGATCTGGGCCAATCAGTTCGACAATGTGGCCAACCGTCAAGCGCATATCGAAACAACCGGCCCCGAGATTTGGGAGCAAACCGGCGGCAAGGTTGATGGCTTTGTCTGCGCGGTGGGGTCGGGTGGCACCTTGGCCGGGGTCGGCATGGCGCTGCAACCCAAGGGCGTCAAGGTGGGTATTGCCGATCCGATGGGCGCAAAGCTTTTTTCTTGGTATACCAAAGGCGAGTTGGAGAGCGAAGGCTCGTCGATTGCCGAGGGGATCGGGCAGGTGCGCATCACGGCCAATCTTGAAGGCTTCACCCCAGATTTCGCCTGCCAGGTCCCCGATGCCGAAGCGTTGCCGATTGTCTTTGACTTGCTTCAGCATGAGGGGCTGTGCATGGGGGCCTCGACCGGTGTCAATATCGCTGGCGCTATGCAGATGGCCCGCGACATGGGGCCGGGCCATACCATCGTGACGATCCTGTGCGATTACGGAACGCGCTATCAGTCGAAACTTTTCAATCCCGAATTCCTGCGCGCCAACAACCTGCCGACGCCAGATTGGCTGGATCAGGCTCCGCGCTCGATTCCGGGGGTTTTCGCGGGGTGACAAGAATGCTGCGGCTGCTTTGCCTAGTCCTCTGTCTGGCGTTGGGCGCGGCAGTTGCTGTGCCCGATACCGCGCTTGCGCAGGGGCAGCATACGCCTGACGCGGTCGATTATGTGACGTGGGAGGAACTTGCGGCCGATGCCGACGAGATGCTTGCCAACGGCGAGGCCTCCACCGGGCAACTGGAAAACATGCGCGCCCAGATCAACGGTTGGCGGCAACAGTTTGTTGAAATGCAGGGCTTGAATTCCACTGCGATCCGAACTGTGCGCGATCAAATCGCCGCCTTGGGGCCCGTGCCCGAGACCGGCGAAGAAGCCGAGGACATCGCAGCGCAGCGTGCGGAACTTAACCGGCGTCTGGCCCGGTTAGAGGCACCGGTGAAGCTGGCCGATCTGGCGCGCAGTCGCGCCGATGGGCTGGTCACGAATATAGATGGGGCGATCCGTGACCGGCAGACCCAAGCGCTGTTGCGGCTTGGGCCATCGCCGGTCAATCCGCTGCATTGGCCGACAGCGGTCAAGGAACTGTACCGCGCGGTGGATACCGTCCGGGCCGAGACGGCGACCAATTGGCAAAGCAGCTTTCGGCGCACGCGCTTTCAGGGAAACTTGCCGGGGGTGATTGCTCTGGGTCTTATTGGCCTTTTGCTGATGACGCGGGGCCGGGTTTGGACAATGCGTCTGGCGGCGCGCGTTTTGGGCGACACACCGACCGCCGGACGCCGTCTTTCGGCCTTCGCAATTTCGTTTGGCGAATGGTTGTTGCCCTATCTTGGGGTGATTTCCATTGTCGTGGCGGGCGTTCTGACCGGGATTTTGGGGTCCAAGGGAAACCTTGTGCTCGAGTCGCTGCCCGCGGCGGCCTTTATCCTTCTGCTGGCGCGTTGGTTGTCGCTTCGGGTCTTTCCCCGCGATGACCGGCAGTTGCCCTTGCTCACGCTTGGCCCGTCCGAGCGCGCCACCGGGCGGCTTAGTGGCGGCTCTCTTGGATTGGTGGTTGCGGGGTTTGCCTATGTGCAGGACCTCGCCGATGGGTTTGATTGGTCCGAAGCGGCCCGCAATGTCATGATCTTTCCGTTGATGGTGCTGGCGTCGCTGCTGTTGCTGCGGCTTGCGCGGCTCTTGATGCGGCACAGCAAAGCGGCGGCGAACGAGCCCGAGACAGAGCTTACGTTCCGCAGCAAGCTGGTGCGTATTCTCGCGCGTGCCCTCTGGGCGCTGGCGCTGCTTGCGCCGCTTTTGTCCGCGATCGGCTATATGTCCGCCGCCGAGGCGATGATGTTGCCTGCTCTCTTGTCGTTGATGATGATCGCGGCGCTGCTGCTGGTCCAACGGGTGCTGTCCGAGGTCTATATCATGCTGCGTGGCAACGCGCAGAGCATTGATGACTCGCTCTTTCCGGTGCTTTTGGGCTTTTTCCTCGTGCTCGGGTCGGTGCCGGTCTTTGCCCTGATCTGGGGCGCGCGGCCTGCACAATTGCAAGAGGCGTGGCTAAGTTTCACCCAAGGGGTCAGTTTTGGCGGCATCACGCTATCGCCCACCGGCTTTCTGATCCTTGCTGTGGTCTTTACCCTTGGCTATCTGCTGACCCGGCTCATTCAGGGCACGCTCAAGAATGCCATCCTGCCAAAAACCAAGCTCGATATGGGCGGGCGTAATGCCATCGTGTCAGGCGTGGGCTATGTCGGGATTTTCCTTGCGGCGTTGGTGTCGATCACGGCGGCGGGGATTGACCTGAGTTCACTGGCCATCGTTGCGGGTGCGCTGTCGGTGGGCATCGGGTTTGGTTTGCAAAATATCGTGTCCAACTTTGTGTCGGGCATCATCCTTTTGATCGAGCGGCCGATTTCCGAAGGCGACTGGATCGAGGTCGGCGGGCAGCATGGCTATGTGCGGTCGATCTCGGTGCGTTCAACCCGGATCGAGACCTTTGACCGCACGGATGTGATCGTGCCGAATGCCGATTTCGTCAGTGGCACGGTCACGAATTACACACGCGGCAATACCGTGGGCCGGGTGATTGTGCCGGTGGGGGTGGCCTATGGCACAGACACGCGCCGGGTGGAAAAGATCCTGCGCGACGTGGCCGAGGCACATCCAATGGTGCTGATGCAGCCACCGCCGACGGTGCTGTTCCAGAATTTCGGCGCAAGTTCGCTTGATTTCGAGATCCGGGCGATCCTGCGCGATGTCAACTGGGTGGCCAGTGTGAAATCGGACATGAACCACGAGATTGCCCGCCGCTTTGCCGAAGAAGGCATCGAAATTCCCTTTCCGCAACAGGATGTGTGGTTCCGCAACGCCACTGCAGAGGCAAAAGAGCCCAAGGCCCCGGTCAAACCCAAGACGAGCCAAAGCCCCGCCGCCCTGACAGAGGGCGATGTTGAGGGCGAGGGAGACGGTGACGGGCGATGACGACACCCCTTTTTCGGCTGGACGCCTATCAAACCGAGGCGACCGGCGTCGTTGTGGCGCATACCCCAGAGGGTGGGATCGTGCTGGACCAGACGCTGTTTTATCCCATGGGGGGCGGACAACCGGGCGATAGCGGGCGGCTTATGTGCCAAGGGCGCAGCCTGCCCATTGCCACGGCCGTCAAGGCCGAGGGGGAACAGATCGCGCTGGTGATGGCAGAGCCTATGGCCTTGCCGCCCATCGGCACGGCCCTGCGGCAAGCGATTGACTGGCCCCGGCGGCATCGTCTAATGCGGATGCACACGGCGCTGCATCTTTTGTCGGTGGTGATCCCGCTGCCGGTCTCGGGCGGGGCCGTTGCGGAGACGCGCAGCCGCCTTGATTTCGACATGCCCGAAGCGCCAGAGGATCGCGAGACGCTGGAAGACTACCTTAATCAGCTGGTGGATCAGGATTTGCCCGTGACCGAAGAGTGGATCACCGATGACGCGCTGCGTGCCAATCCGGGGCTGGTCAAGACCATGTCGGTGGCGCCACCCATGGGGTCTGGCCGGGTGCGTTTGGTGCGGATTGGGCAGGGGACGGATCAGGTTGATCTGCAGCCCTGCGGCGGCACCCATGTGGCACGCACGGGCGAGATCGGGCGGCTTCGCCTTGGCAAGATCGAAAAGAAAGGCCGCCACAACCGCCGGGTTTATCTTCACTTGGAAGATTGAGCGCGTTCAGCCCTTTGCAAAGTCTGCTATGGCTTGGGTGAGGCAATCGAGGCTGTCGGTATGCGGGGCCGTTGCGGGCAGGGCATCTGTCATCAAGGACAGTTCCGTACACGCCACCAACAGGTGATCGGCCCCATGGGCCAAGAGCGCCTCGGCCTCTTGGGCGAGCTGTGGCTTGAGGGTTGCCAGTGGTTCCCCCGCCTTGACCGCGCGGATGATCGCAAGAATTCCACTGTCATCGGGCAGGAACACCGGGGTCAGCCCATGGGCGGCGAAGGGCGCGGCAAAAACATTCGCCAGCCGGGTTGCGGGTGAGGCCAGCATCCCGACTCGTCGCGCGCCTTGGCGGGCGAGCGACTGCGCCGTCAGATCCAGCATGTTGAGAAAGGGCAGGGGCGTGGCGGCCACAACGGCGGGCGCGTAGTGATGCGCCGTGTTGCAGGGCATCGCCAACGCCTCTGCCCCCGCTGCCTGTAGATCGCAGGCCATGCGGGCCAGAACCGGGCCGGGGTCTTCGCCGGTGCCCTCGATCAGCGCCTTGATCCGGCTGGGCACCTGCGAATTCTGATGCACGATGAGCGGAATATGATCGCTATCGTCGCGCGCGGGCACGGCGGCCAGCAGTTTTTGCATCAAAAGCACGGTCGCTTCGGGGCCCATGCCCCCCAGAATGCCCACGGTTCTCATCTGGCGGTCTTATCCTGTCGATGTTGCCGCGCGGTCAATCGGACCTGTGCGGATGTCTGCGCTGCGGGCATGCCCCTCCATCCGTTCGGCGCGGCTGAGGCTGGCGGTCACGCGCGCAAGATCAGGCAGCGCGCGGTCGTCCACCTCTTGCCAGGTGACGGTTTTCAGGAACTTGTGCACCGATAGGCCTCCGGTATAGCGCGCAGCCCCAGAGGTGGGCAAGACATGGTTGGGGCCTGCCGCCTTGTCGCCAAAGGCAACGGTCGTGTTTTCCCCAAGAAAGAGCGAGCCATAGGCCTGCAAGCGCGTGCGCCACCACGGCAGATCGCGCGCCTGCACATGCAGATGTTCGGGCGCTTTGGCATCGGCATATTGCGCCATGTCCTCGGGCGTATCGCACAGCACCACCTCGGCCAGATCGCGCCAAGCGGCGGTGGCGGCGGCGCGGTTCGGCTCTGGCAGGCTGGCGATAAGGGCCGGGGCACGAAGCATCACGGCCTCGGCCAATGGCCGATGCGTGGTTGCGAGCCAGACCGGCGAATTCGCCCCATGCTCCGCCTGTCCAACCAGATCGGCGGCGACGGTTTCGGGATCGGCCGTGTCATCGGCAAGAATGAGGCTGTCGGTCGGGCCTGCGAACATATCAATGCCGATGGGACCAAAGAGTTGGCGCTTGGCCTCGGCGACATAGGCATTGCCGGGTCCGACCAGAATATCGGCAGGCGGTGCGCCAAAGAGGCCAAAGGCCATGGCCGCAACCCCCTGCACCCCGCCAATGGTCAGGATGCGCGTGGCCCCTGCCAGATCCATCGCATAGAGCATGGCATCGGGAATACCCTGATCGCCGCAGGGGGGCGAGACGGCGGTGATGTCAGCCACGCCCGCCTCGCGCGCGGTGGCGATGGTCATCAGTGCCGAAGCGATATGGCTATAGCGCCCGCCGGGCACGTAACAGCCCGCCGCCCCAAGGGGTATCTGACGTTGCCCGGCGCGCAGTCCGGGCCGCAATTCAATCTCCATATCCTGTGCCGTGGCGCGCTGTGCCGCGGCAAAGCGCGAGATATTGTCATGCGCCCATTGGATATCCGCCTTGAGCGATACGGGCACACGGGATACCGCGGCGGCAACCTCGGCGTGGGTCACGGTGATGCCACCCTGCCAGCCATCAAGCTGCCGTGCATATTCCAGCGCCACCTGTGCGCCGCCTGTGCGCAACCGGGCCAGCATGATCTGGACGGTGTCGGCCACGTCATGGGCGGTGTGCGGCGGCTCTCCGGGGGCGGTCTTGAGCGGGGTGATCGGCATGGTGGCAACTCCTTTGACCCAAGGAATGGGGGGCGTTGCGGCCAACGGCAAGGGATTTGCCGATGTAAGGATCGGCTTTTTCCAGCGGCTGAAAGCCGGTTTCGGGATTTCCGAAAATGGCCCGTGCCGATCAGCCCCGCCTGCGCTTGGGCGCGTCAAGATCCTGATCGGTTTCGGGCAGCCCTTCCCGCGACAGCAACACGGCGATGGCGCGGAAACCCGGCACATGGCTGCAGACGATCATCAGCGCCACCATAATCGGCACGGCCAGAAACATCCCCGGTATTCCCCAGACCGCCGCCCAGAACGCAAGGCTGATGATGATGCCAAACGAGGAGACGCGCAGCGCGCGGCCCATCAGCATCGGGTCAATGATATTGCCATTGATAAACTGAATGATCCCCACGATCAGGAAAATCACCAGCGCCGTGGTGCCATCCGCCAGTTGCACATAGGCCACCAGCGCCACCAGCACCGTGGCCACAATCGAACCGATGGAAGGGATATAATTGAGCACGAACGTCAGGATGCCCAATGCCCCGGCAAGATCGAGCGCGAAAAACTGCGCCACGCCATAGACCATGAGGCCTGTCACGACACTGACCAGCGTTTTGACCAGCAGGTAGTAATTTACCCGGTGGATGATCGAGCTGATGATGCGGCCCACCCGTTCGGCCTTTTTGGCATCGCCAAAGAGGCTTTCGAGTTTGGTTGTGAACCAAATCCGCTCGGCAAAAAGGAAGCCAACAAAAAGGATCACCAGCACCGTGCCCTGCATGATCCCCCCGGCCTGACCGGCCAAGGCGCGCAGATAGCCCGCCACATCAAGGGTCGAGACCGCATTGAATACCGCCTCTTCGGCATCAGGCCCGAGCCAAGCCACCATGGCGGATATCGCCTGTGGCGCGCGGTCGGTATAGGCCAGCGTGGTCGACAGCACCGTGTTGATCTGCGACAGGATAACCGCCGAGAGGCTGAGCAACGCCGCCGAAATCAGCAAGAGCGCTACGATGCTGGCCAGCCAGTTGGGCACGCGCACCGGCCCAAGGCGCACCCGCGCGATCGAGGTGATGGCATCCGAGGTGAGGCTGAACAAAATGATCGCCGTGGCCAAAGAAATCAGCAAGAACCGCGCCTGCACCAAGAGAAACAGCACCACCGCAAAGGCGATGATGATCTGCGCCACGGTGCGGATGCGCTGCAACTCGGGCGTGCTCTGGCCGGTAGGGCGCGTGTCTTGGTCTCTTGGTGTCACCGTCTGGCCTGCTTCTGATTTGGATAGGATGCAGTATCGGGAATATCGCGTCGGCTGACAATCGCAGAACGTGGCCTTTCGCCTATAAAATCAGGTGTTTCCGCCGCCTGCCTTGATTTGTAGCGGGTCTCAGACCTCCCCAAGGATCAGATCCGCGGCGCGCCAAGCCAGCATCATGGTGGGCGCGTTGGTGTTGCCTGACGTGACATTGGGAAACACCGAGGCATCAACCACCCGCAACCCCTTGACCCCATGCACCCGCAGCTGTGGGTCGACCACGGACTGCGCCGGATCGCATCCCATGCGGCAGGTTCCGACCGGGTGAAACACGGTGCCGCAGCGTTTGCGGAAATCCTCAAGAATGGTGGCATCGTCCATGGTCCGCAGGTCCTGATACATGGCACTTTCGACCAAGGCGGTCAGTGCTGCCGTGGACATGATGCGCTGACACAGGCGGCCCCCCGCAATCACCTGCGCGCGGTCTTCTTCGGTCGCGAGCGAATTGGGTTGAATGAGGGGCGGCGCCTCGGGGTTGGGGCCGCTGATGTCGATGCGGCCTCGGCTGGTTGGGCGCGAGGGCTGGAACGAGATGATGAACCCCGGAAACGGATCGGGGCGCACGACCGAGCGGGTGCCCGCAGGCGTGGTCGTATAGGTGACAGGGTTGAAATAGAGCTGTTGATCGGGATGGTTCTGCCCCGGCTTTGAGCGAAAATAACCGCCACATTGATTGACCGAGAGCGACAGGGGCCCGCGCCGCGTCAGGGCAAAACGCAGCGCCGCGCGCACCTTGCCCATGAAGGGGGCAAGATCGTTGTTGAGCGTCGGTTCGGTGGCGCGGAAATAATAGTTGATTCCAAGATGATCCTGAAGATTGCCGCCCACATGGGCGCAATCGCGCAATGGCGTGATGCCATGCTGGCGCAACATATCCGCCGGGCCGATGCCCGAGATCTGCAAAAGGCGCGGCGAGGTAACGGCACCTGCACTCAGGATGATCTCGCGCCCCGCGCGCGCAACGTGGCTTTGCCCGCCGCGACGGTAATGAACGGCGACCGCCCGGCTGCCGTCAAATTCGAGGCGGTCCACCAAGGCCCCTGTGACCAACGTCACATTCGGGCGTTTCAGCGCGGGTTTGAGACAGGCGCGCGCCGAAGAGTTGCGCAATCCGCCCGCAGTGTTGATGCGGTAAACGGTGCCGCCTTCGCCACTCGGGTCGTTGAGATCGTCGGTGCGCGGCAGACCCAATTCATCGAGCGCGGCAAAGTAATGCCGGTTGACCGGGTGGATCTGGTCCGAGACATCCTGCACCGTGATCGGTCCGCTGCCGCGCCGCGTGCCATCGGGCGAGACCTGCGTCTCTAGGGCCTCATAGGTGGCACGAACGGTGCTCCAGCCCCAGCCGGTGGCACCCGCCGCCTCCCAATCGTCGAAATCGTGGGGCAGGCCGCGAGCATAGACCATCGCGTTGATCGCCCCCGACCCGCCCACCGTCTTGCCGCGCGGCCAGTAACCGCGCCGCCCATCGAGCGCCTCTTCCGGTTCGGCCTCGTATTTCCAGTTCAGACGCTCGTCAAAAAAGGTTTTGCCATAGCCCAGGGGCAGGGCGATCCAAGGGCTGCGCCCACGTCCCCCGGCCTCAAGAATCAACACACGGTGCCGCCCATTGGCACTCAGCCGGTCGGCCAGTACCGACCCCGCCGAGCCTGCGCCGACGATGATATAGTCGTGGTCTGTCACGTTTCGCCTGCCTTTGCCTTTTGATCGCGCGCCAGCGTTACAAATCCGCCCCCGCCCCGGAATGCCGGAAAACGCCAAGCCTGACAGTTTTCCGACAGAACCTTGTGGCAGGTCGATGTCAAGCGCTTTGCTCTTTTCCCGCCCTGGCATGCATTCTCCCCCTTGCAAACCCCGTCCCCCTGCGGCTAGAACCCGCCCGATGGAGCGGTGGCCGAGTGGTCGAAGGCGCACGCCTGGAAAGTGTGTAGGCGGGGAACCGTCTCGAGGGTTCGAATCCCTCCCGCTCCGCCACACAATCGCGACCCAAATCGAAACAGGGGCGTGTCTTGGGGGTGTGTGGGATCCCTCGCTTTGATGCGTTCAATCTCGGTGCAACGTTTCCGAAAAACCCGCTTCCAGCTTTTCGATCGTATTGATTGCAGCGAGGCTCTCGGCAGGGCTGCATTGCGCGAATTCGGCGCTGATCGCGCGGCCGAGGCAGGAATAGACGCGGTCCGCATTGGCACGGAACTTTGAAGTCAGTGCGATTTTGGCGCGGCGGCGATCGTGGGCATCTTCGATACGTTCCACGAACCCCGCACTCACAAGGCGGTTTATCAACGCTGTCACCGATCCGCTGGTCAGCGCAAGGCGCCCGCCGATCTCACCTGCCGTGAGCGGCCCGTTTTCCAGCGCGTTCACGCAGCGAAGGTCGGTGACATGCAGTCCCAGCTCGGACGCCGCCCAAGAGTCAAAGCGATACACGGCTTCGTAGAGGCGCCGCGTGGCAGCGAGGATTTCGTCTGACCGTCCGCGGTGTGAATGTTCTGTCAAGGCTGGCCTTTCTCTTGTTGCTCACCCCAAGCTAACGTCTCGGGTCACTCGCTAGGCGTCGCTCACCATCGCGGCGGTTCTGTCGATCACGTTCCGGTGATGCCCGTCTGCGACGACACACTGCCTGTCATCCATGAATGACACAATGGCGCGGAAGTAGGGATCACTATCCTGATCTTTCCTCTCGGAAACGGCAATGCCCATGACATCATCCGGTCTGATCCGCCGCGTCCGCCGCCGGAACAGCGTCGCCACGGTGAGCGTCATGTGCCCAGGTCGCCCGATGTCGAGGGTGACCGACGGTCGACGATTGGCGTGAACGAGAGCGGCCAGCACGCCGATGACGTAGACGGTCAGAAGCCACCATTTCCAAGGTTGGAGAGGATCGTCCGGGCTGCTGCGCACCCATAGGACGGCCACGGCGATCAGCCATAAAACCAGAAGGATTGTGGATAGGACACGCCTAAAGCGCGGGGTAAGTTTTCAATTTTCATGTCATGCTCCCGTTCTGCGCCAGCTTGTGAGTGAAAGCTCTCTCCCACTCTTGACAGGCTCGATAGTGGCCATAAATCTTGATCATCAAGATAAATCAGGTTTTGCGAGGACGCAATGTGGCACTACCGTTACGAGGAAGACACGCCCCTGACGTGCGAAGACCTCTGGCCCGTTCTCGCGGATGTCGCCCGCTGGCCCGAGGTGGACCGGAATATCGAGTGTCTGAAGATCGATGAAGAGCCGGGCCCCGGAGTGACCTTCGTCCTCAAACCGAAAGGCGGCCCGAGACTGAACTTCGTTATCGGCGAATTCGAAGCGCCGTCGCGTTACGCCGATGTCTGCCGAATGCCGCTTGCGGTCATGCGCACCCGCCACACGCTGATTCCGGACGGGCTCGGGACCAGGATCCGCGTCGATATCGAGATCACGGGGCCTCTTGCACCGGTCTGGGGCCGTGTCGTCGGTCGCAGGCACGCGGCCGGACTTCCGGCCCAGACAGCGCGGTTTATCGAGGGCGCTCGGGCGCGGATCAACCTTGCCTGAGAGGTCCGTCGCCTACGCCAACATGAGGCGTGCACTTCTGGGATATGTGGGCGAAATCCCCGTCGGTTCGGTGGTGGAGGTCGCGACGCTGGCCGAGGCGCTGAACCTGCCTGCTCGCCACGTGGCGCATATCCTGTCGCGGCTTGGCGATGATGAAGCCGAGTTGTTGCCGTGGCACAGGGTAATCCCGAGAGGTGGCGCGTTCACGAAGGCGCAGATGGGACGCCCGCGCACGATACGCCAGATCGGCCTTCTTCAGGCAGAGGGGGTGCCGTTTGTCGACGGCGACCGGCTCGACATGGCGTCCGTCACGTGCTGGCAGCCGCCGGATACCCACCTATCGACGTTCTGGGCCGATCTTGAAGACGATGAGCCCGCCTAGGCCGACAGGGTGCCTTCACAATGAGGGCGAAAAAGGTGGGATTCACGCCCCTCCCGCTCCGCCACTTGACCCTGAAAAACTCTTCTCCCGATCCGGCTGCGGCTGGATTTGCGTTGTATTCTAGGGTTATGCGGCTGGAGCCGAGCACTGGCCCTTACGCGAGGAGGCTTGGACGCAGATGCCTCTGAAATCCAACTATGTCTCATCCCCGGTAAAGACGCGATCCGCAGCTCTACGTGCCCGATGCCTCGTTCAAACAGAGCGATATTTGCCCCCGATCCAAACCCCTATCCAAAATTGAGGGATTGAACGGCCTGCGTTTCGCGCTTCACAGGAACTGGAAATCATCCACAGTGAGATCCGCCGCAGCGATCCCTTCAATCAGCACGCGATGGCCGTTCACGTTGAGTTGCGCACCGGCTGCTGTGTCGAGAATGCCCAAGGCCGCCACAAAGCCAGAAAGCCCCGCGTTGCCGTTGGTGATGTTCGTCTCACCAGTGTCGGGATTGATGATCCGGATGAAAAGACGGTCGATCCCATCTTGGAAATCAGTGATGACATCGGTCTCGCCCTCGTTGAAGGCGCTGAATACGAATTGATCGGCGCCCGCACCCCCTGTCATGCGGTCATTGCCAGCGCCCCCGTTGATCGTGTCAGCGCCGGTGCCCCCGTCGATGGTGTCGTTGCGGCCGCCGCCTGCAAGGAAGTCGTTGCCAGCACCGCCCTGAATGCTGTCATCTCCCTCGCCGCCTCCGACGCGGTCATTCCCTGCTCCGGCGTCAATCGTGTCGCGTCCGGTGCCGCCCCCTATGTCGTCAGCCCCGTCTCCACCGCTGATAAGATCATTGCCAAAGCTGCCAGACATGCTGTCATTGCCGTCGCCCCCCTCCAGCGTATCGTTTCCAGCACCGCCAGCCACCACGTCATTGCCAAGGCCTCCCGATACGACATCGTCGCCAAAACCGGCACCCATGACATCATCCCCAGTAGTGCCAAAGATCGTGTCATTGCCCAGACCACCGCCGACACTGTCATTACCTGCGCCGGCATCTACAAAGTCATTCCCATCCGAAGCGGAAATATTATCGTTGCCGCCACCGGCCTCGATGCTGTCATCGCCATCGCCCCCGGCAATCGTGTCGTTCCCCTCACCCCCACGGAGTGTGTCGTTGCCACCTGATCCCTCTAAGAACCTGTCCGGTGGAGGTGAATTGGGCTCATCTGGTCCGCCCGTATCCGGGCCTCCGTTGACGGGCAGTTCGGTTGTGGCGACGGACCCTGCCAAAATTCCCGTAAAGAAACTGTCGTCAACCAAATAGACGTCCAAATCGAAGTCTGCGAGCAAGCTTGTGCCGATGTCACCAAGCAGACGGCTTTCCGTCAGCACGACAGCATCAACCACGCCGGTCTGTAGGGCTTGGTAATGTTCCGCAACCGCGATGCGGATGGGGATCGCGCCGAGGTTGGAGAGGCGTGTCATGACACTGTCATCTACGTCCGACTCTACGGCAATCTTCAAGCCTGCAATAGCGCTCGTGTCGCTTAGGGCTCCGTCGCGGGAAAGCAGATAGATCCGTGTGCTCGTGCCACCCTCGGAGTCTATTGGGGTTTCTTCATTCGTGTTTGGCTCGCCCGTCTCGGTGTTTGGAGGGACCGGCAGCTCGCTGGGGATCAAGACAAAGGCGCCATCGCCTGAGAAGAATCTGTCGTCAACTCGGAATGCCGCCACGCTGAGTTGGGAAAAATCGATGGGATCGACGCCCAGTAGCAGCTCCTCTGGGACAAGAACGCCGTCAATGCCGTTTCGTGCAGCCAAAACTGTGGGCAAAGTTTCCGCAGCGACCCGGAACGGCACGGCACCAAAGCCGTCAATCAACGCGTCAACAGTCGCATCAAAGCTGTCCGGTAGAGCGATATTCGCACCGCTGAGATTGTCGCTTTCGTTTATTCCAAGCTCACGGAGGACGATAAAATAGGTTGTCATATAGGCGCTCCCAAGAATGCTTTGTGGGTTAACTACAGAATATTGAACCAAAATTCTAAAATCATAAGGGTGTATGTGTAATGCTGGCGTCACTTTGCGCACGGGTCAAGACCCTTGGGCACATCGAGTCTAGGTAGGAGGTCCGCCGCGGGCGTTGAAAGCGATGTCGGATGACCAACATCACGTTCAGCGGCAGATCCCTGATCGGATTGCCACTGGACTAGCCAATGAGACCTGAGGCTGACCGCCGGAGTACATGTTCTAAAGCGACGTTTGCTAGGCAGTCGAGCTCGAGATCTTCATCAGCACAATGCCTGAAACGATCAACGCCGCCGCAATCAGTCGCGTCGGTGACGCGGACTCTCCCAGGACCAAGACACCCACCGTGAAAGCGCCAATAGCGCCAATCCCAGTCCAAACAGTATAGGCGGTGCTGAGCGGGAGCGACCGCATCGCGACGGCGAGCAAAGCAAAGCTTGCGATCATGGTTCCAATGGTGATTGCACTGGGTATCAGCAACGTGAACCCCATGGATTTCTTCATGGAAAAAGCCCAAATGATTTCAAGCAGGCCAGCGAGAACAAGATAGATCCAAGCCAAAGGAGACCCCTTCATGTTAAGGTCGGGTCGTCCCGAAATGGATGCGTCAGGCACGGGTCGTCCCGCGCGCGATCAAAGGTACTAGTGAAGCAAGCGGTGGTCAATGTGCGGATTGAGACGACATTTTAGTGACCGACAGAGCGGGCCTTATGCCTGCCACTGTCAAAAGGCAGCTTGCCGTCCTCGTGAGGGCGACGCCCCCCCCGGTCATCGAGTAGAAAAGGAGCGTGAGGCGTAGGCTAGCGCATCGCGCTTGATGCTATGGTCGGGTGTGGCCAACCTTCAGTGCGACGAAGGTCGCAGCCCCGTGAAATGCGCCGGAGAGGGACACCACGACAAGGAACGCTGTGAGCAACCCGCCTGCCGGTCCCACTGCGACCAAAGCGTCGAGGATGGCATCCCGCCACCACCAGATTGCCAGCGCCGATACCGCACCGGATGCGATCAGGATCGCGCTCGACCGTGCAGATGGGCCTGTGAGGAAACCTCGGGTGCGGCCTGTCTGGAACAAGAGCGCCGCGTAGAGCGCGATCCCAGCCGATGTTGCGACGGCAAGCCCGGCAGCGCCCAGCCACGGGGTGAGCGCGATCTTGAGTGCGATATTGACCACAGTTGCTGCAACAAGCAGCCGCAGTGGTGTTCTTGTATCCCCGCGCCCATGGAACCCAGCGACGAGCGAGCGCAGCGCGAGCGCGGGCACCAGACCAAGAGCATAAGCCGCAAGGATGGCCGCTGACGCCTCGGCTGCGGCCAGATCAAACGCGCCCCGGACGAACAGAATGCGCAAAGCCCAATCGCCCAGTGTCGCCATCATCACCGCGACGGGCACGCCCACGGCCAAGCAGATTAGCAGCGCCCGGTCGAGCACGGCGCGCATGCCCATCTCGTCTCCTAGGCCCGCGCGACGCCCGATATCGGGCAGGATGACGGTGCCGAGTGCAACACCGATCAGGCCGATGGGCAGCTGGTAGAGCCGGTCGGCATAGTAAAGATGCGAGAGCGATCCGCTAGGCAGGAAGGTGGCGATGATCGTGTCGGCAAAAATCGCCACCTGCAGCGCGCCCGAGGTGAGGATCGCGGGCCCAAGGCGGCGAAACACCAGCCGGGTATCGGGCGACAGGCCCAGCCGGGGGCGCGGCAGGGGCAGGCCCGCGCGCCCTGCGGCACCGGCCAATAGGATAACCTGCGCCACGCCCGACACCATGACGCCCCAGGCGGCGGCATGGGCGGTGCTTGGAAAGTGTTGGGCCATAAGCAATGCGCCGATCATGCACAGGTTGAGAAGGATCGGCGCTGCCGCTGGCGCGGCAAAGTGATCGCGCCCATTCAAGAGGGCCGCGAGGAAGGCGACCAGTGACATGCAGAGCAGGTAAGGAAAGGTGATCCGCGTGAGCGTGACGACCAGCGGCCAAGTCTCGTCGGCGGGTGACAGGCCGGGTGCCAGCACCGCCAGCATCCAGCCGGTCGCCCCAAGCGCCAACGACAACAGCACAAGATTGGCGAGCGTGAGCCAACCCAAAATCTCCGCGCCAAGGCGCGCGCTGTCGCGACCGCTTGCATCGGCTGCGGCCCATGTCGGCAGGAAGGCGGCGTTGAACGCACCTTCGGCCAGAAGGGCGCGAAAATGGTTTGGCAGACGAAAGGCCAGCATAAAGGCATCTGCCACCGGCCCTGCACCCAGCGTTGCGGCCAAAACCACGTCGCGCAGGAAGCCAAGAAGACGGCTGACCAATGTCAGACCCGAGACGGTGCCAAGCTTGCGCAGCATGGGGTAGGGCGATCCTCTGGAGCCATCGCTTTTTCCCGGTGATCTCGGGGAGTTTCGGCAGATTGCAATTGAAAACACGAGTTACTTTATCGTTTATTGTTGGAAAATGCCATCGCCTTCGAGAGTATCGCCCATGAGTCTCGACCAGATCTTTGTTCTTGCGCTTGTCGCCGTGGTTTTCCTGAGCTTTGTCAAGGAGGTATACCCGCCCGAGGTCACCGCTTTGGCGGCGTCGGCGGCATTGCTGGCCACGGGAATCATCGAAACACGAGACTTTCTGACGGTGTTCAGCTCGTCAGCGCCGATCACCATTGCGATGATGTTCATCATTTCCGCAGCGCTTGAACGCACTGGCGTGCTGACCATCGTGGGTGACCTGCTGAAACAACAGGCGCGGGGATCGTTCCTGCGGGCGATGCTCTTGATGATGGTGGGCACCATGGGGGCCTCGGCCTTTATGAACAACACGCCTGTCGTGATCTTGCTGACGCCGATCATGATCTCGGTCGCGGCCTCGGTGGGCGTGGCCCCCTCGCGTATGCTGATCCCCTTGTCCTTTGCGGCGATCTTTGGTGGCACGCTGACGCTGGTGGGAACCTCGACCAACATACTTATGAGCGGCGTCGCGCAGGAGGCGGGCCAGCCCTCGATCACGATGTTCGAGATGACGCTGCCCGGTCTGATATTCGCCGGTGTGGGCATGGCCTATATGATCTTTGCCGGCCGCTTTCTGCTGCCCGACCGTGCGTCGCTTTCTGGGTTGCTGGGGCAAGAGGGCAAGCGCCGCTTTCTGGCCCGACTGTTGATCCCCAACGGATCGAAATACGTGGGGCGGCGGCTGTCTGATTTGCCCTTCAACACCGCCGAGACGCGCATCCTCGATGTCGTTCGCGGAGAAGTTTCGATGCGCCGCACGATGCACGACCTCGTGCTCGAGGTTGGTGACCGGCTGGTCCTCAAAACCGGAACGGGTGAGATTCTCGGGCTTAAGGAAGACGGACAGATCGCGTTTCGGGACCGGGACGACCACGATGTGGAACCCGTCACCGCCGACCAAACCATCACGATGGAGGCCAGCGTTGGCCCGAACTCGCACCTGCGCGGGCGGCCGATCAAGGATTTGAAGCTGCGCCGCAAATACGGCGTCTACCTGATGGCCGTGCATCGGCAGGAACAGAAAATTAGCGAGGAATTGCAGGATCTGCGCCTGCAATTCGCTGACACGCTGCTGCTGGAAGGTCCCCCCGAGGGGCTTCAACGGATGATGGAGGATGGCGGCATCGTCAACCTGTCAACCCCGACCGAACGCCCGCAGCGACGCTCCAAGGCGCCCATTGCCATTGCGACGATCCTTGCCGTGATGGGGCTTGCGGCCTTCGACGTCATGCCCATCGCCGGTCTCGCAGTGATCGGGGCGGTGGTGGTGATGATGACCCGCTGCGTCGATCCCGAGGAAGCCTTTGAAGCCATCGACTGGCGTATCCTGTTCCTGATTTTCGGGATGCTTGGCCTGTCGATGGGGATGGAGGAAACCGGCACCGCGCGTGTGATCGTCGAGGCGGTGGTGGGTGCCGTGGGCGGGATTGGCCCGCTCGCCATCCTCGCCGCCGTCTATGTCTTGACCAGCGCGCTGACCGAGATGGTCTCGAACAACGCGGTCGCTGTGCTGATTGGCCCGATCGTCATTGCCTTGGCCATCGAGTTGGGCTTTGACCCGCGCCCCTTCATCATGGCGGTGATGTTCGCCGCCTCGGCCAGCTTCGCGACACCTATCGGCTACCAGACCAACACCTTTGTTTATGGTGCCGGGGGCTATAAATTTACCGACTTCATCAAGGTGGGCCTGCCGCTCAACATCATTTTCGCCGTGGTCGCGGTGCTGATCATCCCGATCTTCTTTCCGTTTTAAGCGTCAGGCGGCCGTGAAATCACGCGCGAAGTCAGTGGCGGGTTTGCCGACCTGCTCGATACGGCACATTGCGATAGAGCGCGCCGACGAACTCTGCTGGATCAAGCCCGCTCTGCTCGGCATAGGCCCAAGCGGCAAGAACAGTCCAGCGCGCGCCACCGGAGGTCTTGAGGGGTTGGGGGGATGACCTATACGCCCTCGACGACAAGGTCGTTCCGGTCTTCGATGCCCTTAGGGTTCCCGTCGCGCACAAGAAAGAGGATGGTGGACGTCTAGGGCGAGGAATTCTGCGGCAAGCGCGAGTGCCGGCCCGCCGGGAAGAGGCCCGTGCGCTCGGAAATCGCATCAATGTCAGCCGAAAGCGCCACTGTGACCACTGTCGCCTTGAGCCCGTCGATCACGGCGCGTGCTTGGGCGTCTGCGCCACCAGCGCTGCCTGACACCTAAATACGACAGAGTTAATCGTGAGTTGCAAAGGAAGACTCACGCTCTTTTTGTCGTGATTATAGAAGATCATTCTCCTGTGCCGAGTTAGGAAAGCCCAAAGCTTTCCAAGGGCCGTGCATCCCTCTGAAGATCAGCGACAGTGAGCGATTCGATCATCAGGATGTAGGTGGCGTAAAACCCACCGAAGACGGCGCGCACCCGGCAGGTCTGTTCATCCGTGCAATCTTCGCAGCGCTGGTAAGCTTTGCGCGACAGGCAGGGCAGGGGGGCCATTGGCCCATCAATCAGACGCAGAACCTCGGCAAGCGATACCCGCCTCGGCTCTTTGATCATCTCGTATCCGCCATTGCGACCTCGGCGACTGCCGATCAGACCGGCGCGCTTGAGATCCAGCAAGATATGCTCGAGAAAGCGCTTGGGCGCACCCGAGCGAGCCGCGATATCTTCGATGCGCAGGGCTGCGCCTTCACCAGCCTTTTCGTCGGCAAGCACCATGAGTGCCTTGAGCGCATATTTGGTCTTATGAGTGATCATCGGCTGAATATGGCTCTCAAAACGGCGACTAACAAGGTCAAGATTATCAAGTTTAAAGTACAAGCGAGCGTGAACATAAAACACGATAAGGAGGATCGACATTGAGAAAAATTGTGGCCTGCTCGCACCGACTCATTTGCTGCGGCCATCTTGGAACAAAAGCAGGCGCGATGACATTCGACCGGATAGGCCTGAAAATCCTCGACATTTTGCAGCGGGATGCGACCGTGCCAGTCGCCCGTATCGCCGAGCAGATCGGGCTGTCACAATCGCATTGTTGGAAACGCATTGAGAAGCATGAGGGGGCTGGCGTGATCCGCGACGCAGGTGGGTTACGGGTCGATGGATCGATGCGCGAACGCCTTTGCCAACCAGATAAGCGCCCCAACGACAACGCCCCAGAACGCCCCGCTGATGCCAAAAAGCGTCATGCCGCTCGCTGCTATCAAAAACGTCAGCGCGGGGGCTTCCAATTGGGTGCGGTCACTGAATGCCGCTGACATCGACCCAACCAAAGCGGGAACAAGCGCAAGCCCAGCCACCGCCGTGATAAGGGCGAGCGGCGCAAGGCTGGCCAATGACGTTACAAGCGCTGCCGCAAATGCCAGCACGACATAGACGACGCCCGATGTGATCGCGGCCCAATAGCGCTTTGCCGGATCTCGGCCAGCATCCTCACCAGCCATCATCGCAGCGGTGATCGCCGACATATTGACGGGAATTGACCCGAACGGGGCAAACGCGAGGCTGACGATGCCGGTTCTCCGGATCAGGGGTTGGCGTTCCACCCGATAGCCGTTCAGTTCCAAGACCGCAAAGCCGGGGATGTTTTGCCCTGCCATCGTTACCAGATAAAGGGGCAGAGCGATGGAAAAGAACGATTGCACCGTGAAAATAGGGATGGTCGGTGTAAAGGCAGGAAGCCATGTTGTGTCGGCCTGCAGAGCGTCTGTTGAACTCTCGACGCTGAAGTAAAGAACGGCAAGAAACGCAAGCACAGCAAACGGCATTGCGGCCAGCCTGTTCCATGTCAAACCCACCAGCCACGCCACGAGAACAGGCAGAACCAAAAGAGGAATGCTCCCAAGTGCAATCGCGGGGGCAAAACACAGTTTGAGCAGGACGCCCGCCAGCAATCCGTTGGCAATGGGTTTCGGGATGGCGGCGACGACCCGGCCAAGGGTTGGAATGAACCCGGTCAACAGAATCAACCCGGCTGCAAAAATCATCGCGCCGACAGCCTCACCAAAACCGCCGGGCAAGGCGACCGTTGCGGCAAGAAACGCAGCTCCGGGCGTGGACCAGGCCACCGCAGCGGGAATTCGCGTCACGACAGGCAGCCAGATGCTGCAAATACCCATCCCAACGGTCGCAAAAAATAGCCCTGTGGTCGCCTGCGCCGCCGTGGCCCCCATCGCCGTCAATCCGGCCAACACGATGGCGAATGAGGCCGAGTATCCAACGAAAGCTGCAAGGACCCCCATTGAAAAGGCTGATACTGAAAGATCGCGAAACATGGACTGGAACCACCTTAGTTCGGGTTTTCAACACCATTATCGAACGCGGCAGTTTCTACCAGTGCGGTCATGCAAAAACGCAGGCGCGTCGGCAGCTTTGTTTGCAGGGCGTTCTATCCTTCGGGCATGCTGCACCCGACTTTTAGGGCTGGTCGCGTCAGCGTCGTTTGCCTTGGGGTTTCGTGATCTTGTTGCCACGGGGGCCGGACTGGACGGGGGTATTGGTTAGGTTTTCCTGCGTCAGCTTGCGCCATCGGGCAAGGCGTGCCGGATCGAGTGTACCGTCGGCCGCCGCGCTTTGAACGGCGCAACCGGGTTCGTGATCATGGGTGCAATCCCGAAAACGACACCGAGCGGCAAGCTCGACAATTTCCGCGAACAGCGTGTTGAGCCCGGCCGCAGCATCGCGAACATGCAGCGTTCGCATTCCGGGCGTATCAATCACCCAGCCGCCACCGGCAATTGCATGAAGTGACCGCGACGTGGTTGTGTGACGCCCTTTGGCGTCGGCCTCGCGAATGGGGCCTGTCGGCTGTGCGTCCTCGGATGATTTGTTTGACAATGTATTGAGCAAGGTCGATTTGCCCACCCCAGAAGATCCGACAAGCGCAACGGTCTGTCCGGGGCCGCACCAAGGTGCCAAGGTCAGGGCGGCCTCTGGCCCGGTCGCGTTCAACAGGACCACCTCCAACCCTTGTTGAAGGGTTTTGGCTTGCTGCAGGTAAGGGGCGGCATCTGCCGTCTGATCGATCTTCGTCAAGACAATCACCGGGGTCGCCCCAGCCTCATTCGCAAGCGCGAGATAGCGCTCCAGGCGCGCCAGATTGAAATCATCGTTGCAGGAGGTGACGATCAGCAACGTGTCGACATTCGCAGCAATCAGTTGTGTGGGCCGGCCGCCTTCGGTTTTCCGCTGTAACAGCATCCGCCTATCCAGCCGCCGCATCAGCAAGCGGGTCTCGGGGCTCACCAAAACCCAGTCGCCGACGGCAAAATCCGTCGTAAGCGACTGCGCGGAAAGCTCCAGCCGCACCGGGCCGCGTTCGGAGATTGCTGTGACCCGATCCCGGTGAACAGTCGCAATACGCATGGGGGCAAGCTCTGCCTCGCCATCCTCTACCTGCTCGGAAAAGAACGTAAACCAGCCGAGCGCGGCCAATGAAATTGAGGGCTGATCTGATGAAATGCTCACATCCGCATGAATGGCGGCGGAATGGCGTTGTTGCAAGCATATCCTTCGGTTAAGCGCAGATATGACACTGCGAAACATCCGGTCGAACGCAGCTGTCGGCCAGCACAGGCAACCGTTCAGATGGTTGCCTTTGGCGCGGCGTTGGACAAGGGTGCACGATCGACGCAAAGGGAGTTTGCGACATGATGATCTACGGCTTGCAGACTTGCGCACTCTGTCAGAAGGCCCGCAAAGCATTGGAGGCGGAAGGGCTGGATGTTTCTTTTCGTGATATCCGAGCCGAACCATTGAGCGAGGCGGAATTAGCGGCGCTGATCGTAGAGTTCGGGGATCGGCTCGTGGATCGCAAATCGAATGATTACCGCGCGCTTAGTGATTGGTTGAAGAATTCAGAGGCCGAGGCGCAGATCGCAGCGCAGCCCAAGGTCATGGCGCGCCCGGTAATTCAGGACGGGGACACGTTTTACTTGGGTTGGGACGAGACCGTTCAGAACGCGGTGCTTGAAGGCCGCTGATTTCTCAACCTGAGCTACGAAAGCGACTGACCAGACCGAAGCGCCACGCTGAACTGAAGCCCGTTCGTGCCTAGCATCGGGTCAAGACCGATTGACTGGCACCCAGGCCAAGAGGGGTCAGCGGAACGCTCTGACTATCAAATGTCGCCGACCACCGCGCAGAGATGATAGCCGCTCGCGCATGTCACCTTGGCAAATGAAATCCAACACCTTTTGCCCTGCGCAACGCTTACCTCGCCAATAGCGGAGCGATTTGCCCTGCAATACGCGCCGATCCTTTCTGTGACGGATGAAGGCGATCCGCGGCAAAAAGTGAAAGGTCATCAGGAAGAAACACGTCATCCAAGTTTACCAGCGTCACGCCCGCGTCAGCATGCGCCATTCGGCCCAGTCTTTCCTCTAGAACCTGATAGGGCGCTTCACATGCGGTGCCTGCATAGCGTGGCGCAGTATAGTAATCTGCCCAGATCACCTGTGATCCCCGCGCCCGCAAGTTGGCCACGAGGTCTGGGATGGCACCCCGTTCGCCATCGTCGGAGATCAGCCGATCCAGCACAGCCCCGCAGCTTGAGCAGGTGCAGCCCGTGCTCAGATCGTTGGCACCGCCGTTCAGCACCACCCATTCGGCCCTCAATCCTTCAAGCTGGGTTGGAATATTCCAGGCACTCCACCCACCCGCGACCTGTGCCAGTGAAAGTGACACATCGCCGACCGGCTCTCCGAGACGTGCTTGCAGACCATCTGCAACCGAGGCCCCGGCGGATCGATTCCACGCCATAACAGAATCCCCCGCCACAACGATGCGCGCGGTCTCTGGAATGCCGCGTCCACAGGCGGCAAGAAGGCTTAAGGCCACAACGATCACGTATTTCATGACAGGTGAAGTAAGCCACGCAGGACCATGCTCAAGGCAGGTCGACCGCATCGGGTGAATTCTAGGGTGATCAGCACGGCTTGTCCCGCCGCTTTAGGGTCACAGCCCGCCTCAATTCCCATCGCGCAACATTGCGGTCTGGGGCCTGAGGTGCCGGATGCGCCCCTTGGTGGCAAGGGCGACAAAGGCGCGTTTGGGGCTGCCTTTTCCTGCATCTTGTGAAGATGTTACGACTTGGAAACCAAATGTGACAATCGGGGCAACATGTTGCCGATTGTCTCTGTCGGCATTTTTGGCCGGGTTCTTGGCTCAGCCGTCCTCATGTAGCGCATAGGATTTCCATAACGCAACCCGCGAAGTCACTGAGGGGCGATGCGCGGCACCTGATTGGTCAAGTCGCCCCAGGTTGGCGATCCAAATCTAACGGGCCGCTGCGGATTGACCGGACTATTCTGGCGCATCTTCGTGTGGCGCGCTGCTGAATTCCCCGAGTTTAAGAAAGAATTCTATATATAAGTATTTAAACGATAAAATATGAATGTCATTCAAGGTTGCCTGCCCAAAATTCATCAAGCGCTCACGCGCGCGAGGTTAGAGGGCGACCTATCAAAAGCTGATGATCTGCATCGGCTTGCCGGGTGGAGACGTAACAATAGGGGCTCTGTTCTAACGCCGCTCTGCACCATGCCGCAACCCGGGCGTTTGATTTGGGTAAAGGGGGCGGGAACGGGCTACGCTCTGGCATTGCAGACTGTGCCAAGTGGTGTCTCGGGGGGTGCCTTGGCCGCGGGCCAAGTCCTTGACCTGAAACGCCAGCTTGTGCCATCAGACCCTCAAATGCCATATACTTGGTATGACAGAGGGCAAACCGACCAGAGTCGGAAGCGAAACAAGGAAAATTGGGATGCAGGCGACAGGCAGTTCGCACAGTCTCGCGTTGCGGCGCGGCGACTTCACGACGTTGATCGAGGCGCTCGACTATGCCGCCAAGGGCGACACGGGTGTCAATTTCTACAACGCGCGCGGCGAGCTTTATGCAACCTCCACCTATGCCGATTTGCAGGTCGAGGTTGTCGCTCTCGCGCGGCGTCTTTTGGGTCTGGGCCTTGAGCCGGGCGCGCGGGTGGGCCTTGTGGCCGAAACCTCGCCGCATTTCGTGCGCTTCTTCTGGGCCTGTCAATATGCCGGGCTGGTGCCCGTGCCACTGCCGGCCACGATGCATATCGGGGGCCATGCAGGCTATGTCGCGCAACTGCGCGGCTTGATCGAGAATTGCGGCGCAGCGGTGGCCATGGCCCCTGTTGAATGGATGAGCTTTCTGGAAGAGGCGACAACGGGCCTGACACTGAGCTTTGTCGGCACGCCCGAGGATTTTGATCGTCTGACGCCCTCGACCGCGACATTGCCAACAGTGGCCCCGGACAGCATCGCCTATCTCCAGTATACCTCTGGAAGCACGCGGTTTCCGCGCGGCGTGGTCATCGACCACACCACGGTGCTGGCCAATATCAACGATATGGCGAGCCATGGCCTCAAGATGACCGAGCAGGACCGCTTTGGATCTTGGTTGCCGTTCTATCATGATATGGGCCTAGTTGCCTTTATCATGATGCCGATGGCGACCCAACGCTCGGTCGATTTCCTTGGCACGCAGGATTTTGCGATGCGGCCGCGCAAATGGCTGGAAATGATGTCCGGCAACCGCACCACGATCACTTCTGGCCCGCCCTTTGGCTATGACCTTGCCGCGATGCGGGTGCGCCCAAGCGATGCCGAGCAATGGGATCTGAGCGCGCTGCGCGTCGCTTGCGTGGGTGCAGAGATGATCAATCCCGAACCGCTGAAGCGCTTTGCCGAGGCGCTGGCCCCCTCGGGGTTCAAATCCACCGCATTCTTGCCCTGCTATGGCATGGCCGAATGTTCGCTGGGCATCAGCTTTGCCGGGCTCGATGAAGAGTTGCAGATTGACTATGTCGATGCCGAACAGATGCAAGAAGACAGCATCGCCACGCCGCTCGACCCGGAAGAGGCGCAGAAATCCAAACGCCGCGTCGCGCGCTATGTGGATTGTGGCGCGTTGCTGCCCACGTTCGAGATTGCGATCCGCGATGAGCATGGCAACGATCTGCCCGAGCGTCAGGCTGGTGTGATCCACCTGCGTGGCCCCAGCGTGATGAGCCACTATTTTCAGGAAGAGGCGATCACCCGCGAATGCCTGAGCGAAGATGGCTGGCTTGATACCGGCGACATCGGCTACTTGGCCAATGGGCGGCTCTTTGTCACCGGACGGCGCAAGGATATGATCATCATCCACGGGCGCAACATCTGGCCCGAGGATCTGGAATATCTGGCCAAGACGCAACCGGGCGTCAACTATACCGATGCTGCCGCTTTCTCGGTGCCTTCGGATGTGGATCAACAGGAAACCGCCGTTCTGGTGGTGCAATGCCGCGAGCGCGACGAGATCAAGCGTGCGCGTCTGGTCAAGACCATCGCGTCGCTGGTGCGCTCGGAATTCGGGATTGATGTTGTGGTCGAACTGGTGCCGACCCGCACCTTGCCCCGCACGTCCTCGGGCAAGCTGGCGCGGGCGCGGGCGCGGCTTGATTATCTCGGGCGGCGTCAGGCGGCCAAGATGCAGCATCAGCCGGAACCGGCCAATAGCCTGCCCATGGACGAGGCGATGCCGCAGGTCCGTTACATCGCATGACCGGCCCGGTGGCCGTCACGGGTGCCTCCGGCTTTGTCGGGCGCGCCCTGATCGGACAATTGCTGGACGCCGAACGCCCTGTCCGGGTGCTTGTGCACCGTCAGGGGCTTGGGATCACGCATCCTTTGCTGGAAACCGTGACGGGCGGCCTGTCGGACAAGGCCGCACTTGCCAAGCTGATGGCGGGCGCACAGGCCGTCGTTCATGTGGCGGGGCAGGTGCGCGGACGCGATCTGGCGGATTTTCTGGGGGTCAACGCCGATGGTGTGACCCATGTTGCAGAGGCCGCGCAGGCATCTGGCGTACGCCGCGTGATCCTGATTTCCTCGCTCGCGGCACGTGCGCCGCATCTCTCGCCCTATGCCGCAAGCAAGCGCGCGGGCGAAGAGCGGCTGGCCAAGGTGGCCATTGGTGCGGGGTTCACATCGGCCATATTGCGCCCGCCTGCAATCTACGGCCCCGAGGACCGCGAACTTGTGCCGCTCTTTCAGACGATGGCGCGGGGCATTGTGCCGCTGCCGGGTGTGGCCGGTGCGCGGGCCTCGCTCTTGCATGTCGATGACCTTGCGCGCGCAATTGTCAAACTTCTGGACAGCGCGGCAGAGGCTACCTATGAACTCGACGACGGGCACGGGGCGGGCTACAGCTGGGACGAGATAGCGACCATTGTCGAAGAGGTTGCGGGGCGCGGGCGCGGCTGGCGCGTGAAACTTCCGGGCGGCCTGTTGCGAGCGGTGGCCACGGGCAATCTGTTGGCCTCGCGGCTTTTGGGGTACAGTCCGATGCTGACACCCGGCAAGGTCAACGAACTGCGCCACCCTGACTGGGTGTGCGACAACACCGAAATCAGCCGCGACACCGGATGGCTGCCGCTGATTTCTCTGGAGAACGGGCTATCCTCGATCTTGCGCGGGACGCCGTTGAAATCTGATAGGGGCATCACCAATGTCACATGACACCCAAGACCTTGAACAGGAAATCCTCGACGTGCTGTTCGAGCGCCTGTCGAAATTCCCGGTGAAATCCGGCGCATTGTCTGCGGACACCAGCCTTGTCGCCGATATGAACCTTGATTCCGTCAATATGATGGAATTGCTGATGGAGGTTGAGGACACCTTTGACGTCAGCTTTCCGCTCAACATGATGGCCAATGTCGATACGGTGCAGAACCTTGCCGATCAGATCAAACTGCTTGTGGAGAAAAAATCATGAGCATTTCAGACCGTTTTGCCGAACTGGCGCATCTGCGTGACGCTTTGGGTGCCGAAGAGGCCGACCCGACACGCATTGTGATGGAGCGCATCCTGTCCTCTACCGAGGCGATGATTGGCAACCGTCCGACAATCCTTGTCGGAACGAATAACTATCTCGGGCTGACCTTTGATCCAGCAGTGCTAGAGGCCGCAAGCGCCGCGCTGCATGAGCAGGGCAGCGGCACCACCGGCTCGCGCATGGCCAATGGCAGCTTTGCCTGCCATGCGGCACTCGAGCGTGCCTTTGCAGATTTTTACGGCGTGCCCTCGGCTATGGTGTTCTCGACCGGCTATCAGACCAATCTGGGCCTCTTGATGGGCATCCTGCGCCCCGGTGACAAGGTCGTGCTGGATAGCCATAGCCACGCCTGCATTTATGACGGGTGCCGCATCAGCGGGGCTGATTTCCTTGCCTTCCGCCACAATGATCCAGAGGATCTACGCAAGCGTTTGCGGCGTCTGGGGGACGAGGCCAAAGGCGCGCTGGTGATCGCCGAAGGGCTCTACAGCATGTTGGGCGATACGGCCCCGCTGGCGGAACTCTGCGCCATCGCCAAGGAATATGGCGCGTGGTTCATGGTCGATGAGGCGCATTCCTTTGGCGTCTACGGCGAACGCGGTTTGGGCCTCTGCGAAGAGGCGGGCATTCTCGATCAGGTGGATTTCATCACCGGCACCTTCTCCAAAAGCCTCGCCTCGCTGGGCGGCTTCTGCGTAAGCCGTCATCCCGAGTTGCAACTGCTGCGCTATGGCAGCCGGCCCTATATCTTTACCGCCTCGCCCAGCCCGGCCAGCATCGGTGCCGCCGCCGCAGCCCTAGAAGCAGTGCGCACGCGGCCCGAACTCAAGGCCAATCTTTGGGCCAATGCCACCCGTCTGCACGACGGGCTGAGTGCGGCAGGCTATGAATTGGCCGCGCCCGTTTCCCCGGTCATCGCAGTGCGGGTACCCTCCCGTGAAGAGGGCGCGCGGATCTGGAATGCGCTGATGGAGCATGGTGTCTATGTCAACCTCGTGCTGCCGCCCGCCGCGCCCGAAGGGGCAGCGCTTTTGCGGTGCAGCCTAAGTGCGGCCCATAGCTTTGACCAGATTGACGCCATCATCGCCGCATTCAAGACCGTGGCACCCGAGGCGGCCACCCGCGCCGCCCAGAGCACGGCGGCGCAGTAAATCGGTGGGCCGGGTCATGCCCGGCACGCCCAACCGTTGGCGGACATCTGAGACATGACAGGGCAGGGGCGATCCGACCCAGAGACAGGCGCTGGCATCACGCTGGCGCATCTGTCGGACCCGCATCTGCCGCTGACGGGGCCGGTGCCGTGGCATAGCGTGCTGAACAAGCGGGCGCTGAGCCTTTTGTCATGGCACCGCAAGCGCCGCCATCACCACCGGCCAGAAATCCTCGCGATGCTGATCGCCGATATGCGCGACCATGCCCCTGACCAAATTGCGGTCACGGGGGATCTGACCAATCTTGGTCTGGAAAGCGAGTATCGTGCCGCGCGTCGCTGGCTTGAAAACCTAGGAAGGCCGGAGCGCGTCATGGTCATCCCTGGCAACCACGAGGCCCTCATTCGGGGCGCATGGGATGCGGGGGCGGCGCAGTGGCTGCCCTATTGGCAGGGCGATGCTGCACCCGTAACGGTGGATGTGTCCGACGCCTTTCCATATATGCGGCGGCGGGGGATGCTGGCCCTGATCGGCGTTTCAAGTGCTGTGGCCACCCCGCCGGCCTTTGCCAGCGGCGCGGTCAGTCCGGCGCAATTGGCGCGGCTGGCACCTATGTTGCGCAAGGCGCGTGATGCGGGCCTCTGCCGGGTGCTGATGATCCATCACCCGCCGCTCGATGGCACGGTATCGGCGCGCAAGGCCCTGCGTGACGCGGCGGCGTTCCGTGCCGTGCTGCAGGCGGAAGGCGTGGAATTAGTGCTGCATGGCCATAGCCACCGCCACCATCACCAGACACTTGAAACCCGCGATGGGCCAGCCTCGGTTATTGGCGTGCCGTCAGCCTCGTCGCTTTATCCCGAGGCGGCCGCCTATCACCTCTATCATATCCGGCCCACCGCCGCGGGCTGGGAGATTGACGTTACGGCACGGCACGCGACACGTGAGCAAGAGATGGCGACCGGGCGCTGCACCCGGTTGACACTGGCGCGCGCCCATGCAGCATGCGCGCCGTGATGACACCGCTGAAACCAAATGCGGCACGCGCCAAGGGCGCAGCCGCCAAGACAAGAGACCGGCGCACCAGAGGCGCAAACTGTCCTGCAAGACCATGAAAGACCTTCCATGCGCCTGATGCTGAACCTGTTCCGCGCCTATCCGATGGCCAGTTTCCTCATGGTGCTGGCGCTGTTCTTTTCGGGTCTGGCCGAAGGCTTGGGCCTGTCCGCCATGTTGCCAATGCTCAAGATCGTGCTCAACACCGATCCATCCGGCACGATGGCAGAGCCGCCGGGGCAGATGGAACAGATGGTGCTTGATGTGCTCGCATGGGCCGGAATTCCCGTGACACTCGGGGCGCTGCTGACCCTGATCGTGGTGGCGGCCACGTTCAAGGCGGTGCTGCTTTTGATCGCGCAGCGGCAGGTGGGCTATACCGCTGCCCGCGTTGCGACCGATCTCCGCCTGCAGATCTTGCGCAACATGATGCGCAGCCGCTGGCATTTCTTCCTGCATCAACCGGCGGGCAAGCTGGCCAATACGCTGGCCACCGAGGCGCAGCGCGCGGCGGATGCCTATATGAATGGCGCAACTGCGCTGACCTTTTTCATTCAGGCGCTGGTCTATACCTCGGTTGCGGTGGTGATTTCGTGGAAAGCAACCTTGCTCAGCCTGATCGGCGGGATCGTCATCATCGGCCTGTCGCATTTTCTGGTGCGGATCACCCGCAAGGCCGGCCAGAAACAAACCGATCTTATGGTCTCGCTGATGTCGCATCTGACCGATACGCTGCAATCGGTGAAACCGCTCAAGGCGATGGCCCGCGAACATCTGGCGGATGAGCTGCTCAAGCACGAGACCAACCGTCTCAACAAGGCGCTGCGCCGTCAGGTTCTGGCCAGTGCTGCGCTCAACTCTGGCCAGGATCTGATGTTCATCATGGTCATCGCCTTTGGTGTCTATCTGGCGCTCGGCATTCTTTCGATGGATTTCGCCATTGTGCTGATGCTGGCAGTGACGCTGGGGCGCGGATATAACTTTCTGGGCAAGGTGCAGAAGCAATATCAGAAAATGATGCAGAGCGAGAGCGCCTATTGGTCGCTGATCGACACCAATCGCCGCGCCGAAGAAGAACAAGAGCATCTGGGCGGCCATGCCACCCCGGCGCTGACCAAGGGGATCGCCCTGCGCGATATCGCGTTTTCCTATGACGGCAACACGGTGCTCTCCGGCTTTGATCTTGATATTCCCGCGCATCAGATGACGACACTGGTCGGCCCCTCGGGGTCGGGCAAAACCACGATCATTGATCTGGTGATCGGTCTGTTGCGGCCGGACACGGGCCAGATCACGATTGATGACCGCCCGTTCGAGGAAATCGACCTCAAGGCGTGGCGTCGCATGGTGGGATATGTGCCGCAGGAAACGGTGCTGCTGCATGACAGCGTCTTGCACAACGTATCCTTGGGGGACCCGCAGATTTCCGAGGCTCGGGTAGAGGCGGCGCTGAAACAGGCTGGAGCCTGGGATTTCGTGCAGGACCTGCCCGAAGGTATCCACACCCTCGTGGGCGAGCGCGGCGGGCGGCTTTCTGGGGGCCAGCGTCAGCGGGTCGCCATTGCCCGCGCGCTGATCAACGCGCCGCAACTTCTGATCCTCGACGAGGCGACCAGCGCGCTTGACCCCGAAAGCGAGGCCGCCATCATCGAAACGCTGCGCGGCCTGCGTGAACAGCTTACAATCCTTGCCATCACACATAACAGCAGCCTGTCGGATGCCGCCGATGTCGTCCACCGGCTAGAGCCTGCGGCGGCGCCAAAGGTCGCGACAGACGAGGCTTAGCTACGACCCACCAAGGCGTTGATCCGGTCCAGCGCACGCGCCATGTCACTGGGCGGGGGCGTGTCTGAGGCGGGGCGCACAGGCTCTCCCAGCCATGTCATGCGGCCCGAGCGCGCAAGCCGCAGGTGCATCTGGCTGATGTCGCGCGACAGATGCTTCCAGCCCCAACGCATCAAGGCGCGATAGGCCAGTGCACCAAGGCTAAGATCAGGGCGGTCAGGATCGTGTCGCGCGAGCGCGCGTGCCTGCGCACGCTCTCCGATCGCCACCAGCGCATCGTGCCGCATGCTCAGCGTGCCCGCGCCCAGATCGAACATATGCACGGGCTTGCCCGTCGCATAGGCCTCAGACAACATCGAGATACTGTCAGCAGTGACAATGATCTCATCCGCGATGGCCAGAAACCCAAGATAGGGGTTTTCCGGGTCATTGGGCCGAAAACGATAAAGCTGCATCGGCACATCGGTTTGCGCGGCAAAGGCAGCGATGGCCTCAGGCGGCGTGCGGGCGCTGGAACTGATAAGAAGCGATCCGCCCCGCGTCTTTGCAAGCGCCATCGTATCGCGCAAGAGCCGCGCAGAGGCGCGCGCGCCAAACGCATAGGGGCCGCTCGGGCCGCCGATATTCAGCGTAAGATAAGGCCGGGGCAGATGCGCCAATTTGGGGGCCCAGTGTGCGCGCGCCGTCTCCAGCCGTTCGGGCGTCAGCGGATGCAGGGGCAGGGCGTTGCGCAACACATTGGGCCGGTCAGGCACGCGGTATTGTGGCGTGGTGATGACCAGATCGAAATGTGCAGGATCGGCCCAAAGCCGCCCCAAAAACACCAGCCGCGTGCGCCCGCCCGATTGATCCTTGATCCAGCGCGCGACAGGCTCGTTGCGCATGCCCATGGAAATCACCAGATCGGGCCAAGGGGCGCTCAGCGGATCAGAGGCGGGAAGGTCTACCCCCCGCAAATCACGCCCACGAAACAGCGTGGTGCGGATTTCCTTTTTGCGATATCGCAAGGTTTTGATCTCATAAGGCCAGCCCAGCCCCTGTGCCAGCGCGCGCACTTGGGTTTTCTCGCCAGAGCGGTAGGCATCCAGCACCCAGACGCGTGGGGTCGCGTTGGCCTCAGGCATCCGGGGCCTTTGGGGCGCTGTCGCGGGTCTTGAACCAACGACGTTTCATGCAGATCCATTCGCCGGGATAGTCCCTGATCCAATCTTCAAAAATCAGGTTCAGACGATGTGTCATGTCAAGGATACGCTCTTTGCGCGGCAGATCGGGATCGGCTGGGGCAAGGGGGGCCAGAACCTCGATCCGAAAGCGGGCGTTGGGCAGGCGCACGGCGCGTATCGGCACCAGCGGATAGCCGCGCTGTGCCAACAAGGCAGGCAGGGTGCTGGTGGGCGTGGGCGTGCCGAAAAAGGGCACCATCTCGCCTTGATCAACGCGGGTGTCAAAGGCGGCACCAACCGACCGACCGGCTGCCAACTCATGCAAAAGTTCCCGCGCGCCCCCCGCACTTGGCACCAAGGGACCACCGAACGCCCGACGCAGCGAAAGAAAAAAACCGTGCAGCCACGGGTTTGGCTCGGGCGTATAGATCACCGAAATCGTCAACTCTCGCTCGCGCCCAATCAGGTTGCAGAGCTGCCACGCGCTGACATGGGCGGTGGCAAAGACAATCGCCTCTTTGCGCGCGATGATTTCCTCTGCCTCGGGATGAACGAAAAACTCCAAGTGCTGCGTGCGGTTCTGCCAAAGTCGTTCGAGCAGGAAAAGTTCCGCAGCCGCACGTCCGGTAGACCGGAAAATATCGCGCATCACCGCGTCGCGTGTGGTGTCACTCGCCTCGGGCAGCACATGCGAAAGATTGCGCCCGACCGTGCGGCGCTTTTGCGCGTTGCGATAGCCCAGCCACCCCAGAGCGCGTGCAAAAAGCCCTGAGGCCACAGAAAATGGCAGCAGCCGCGCAAACCCGAGCATCAGATAGAACACGCCCGCCTCAACCATCCAAGCCGGGGTCTGAACCCACGGAAACCGTGCGATCAGCCCCTTGGGCGTGAGGAAAAATTTTGCCATGGCGGATATCCGTTCCCGGACTTGTGGCGCGGATAAGACCCGCGCCTAGGTGCGGTCGGACCGTTCCGGCTTGGTCGGGTAGGTGCGAAAAATCAGATCCCACAGCGGCGAGCTGACACCATAGCGCCCGGCATCATCCGAAAAATGGTGCCGCATATGGTAATGCTTGAGGAATTTCAGCGCCGGGTGCCGCATCGGGAAATGGTGCGTGGCATAGTGGATATAGTCATAGACCAGATAGCCGATGATGAAGAACCCGGTGAACGGCTCGGCCCAGGGGTAGGGCAGGACCGTGTAGAACATGAGATAGAGCACGGCGATGATTGGCAGCGCGCCCGCGGGCGGCATCAGCAGGCGCGTCTTATCCTGTGGCGTATCGTGATGAACGCCATGAAAAAGATAGATGAAACGGCGGCCCATGTCGGTCTTGGGCTCAAAGTGAAAGAGGTAGCGATGCAGCAGGTATTCCGCCAGCGTCCATGTCACAAGGCCCGCAACCCCGATCATCGCCATGCCGCCCCAGCCGATGCCATGCACCATCACAGCGCGCGCAATCAACCAGATGGCCACCGGACCCCAGACCAGCAAGGGCACGATGGGATGCACATGGCTCAACTTTTCAAGAAGCGGGTTCTCGAACAGGCGAACCGACTCGTCGACGCGATGCGTGCGACTGGGTTGATGACTTGTCATTTTGGGCACTCCTGATCTGCGCCGACTTATGCGTCTTCATATATGTCGGTTTTAGCCCGAAGAATAGAAGACGGCCAGATTTTGCTCGTGCAAAGCCAATCTCCGGGCTTTGCCGTTATCCATTGTTCGAACTTCTCGTTGATCTGACGGGCAAGGTCAACGGTCTGATTGTCGCGGTCCATCGTGGGGTCACTGGGCACCAAGGGCGGATAGAACCGCACGCGAAAGCGCGCACCGGGCAGCCGTTCGGCCTGCACGGGAACCAAAGGCACGCCAAACCGCAACGCCAGCCGCGCGGGCAACAGCGAGGATTCCTTGTCTTCATCGAAAAACGGAATCGGTTTGCCGCCCTCGACGCGCCGATCCGTCAGCATGATTGGCGACCGCCCGGACTTCAGCGCATCAACAAAGGCGCGCAAACCCTCGTTGCGCGACACCAATTCGCAGCCCAGCATGCCCCGATATTGCAGCATCGTGCGGTCAAGCCACGGGTTTGTCAGCGGGGCGTACATGGCACAGGGGCGCACACCCAAACGCGCGATGGCGGTGGCCATCATTTCCCAGTTTGCCAGATGCGCCGACACGAAAACCGCCGGTTTGGTCGGATCAGAATAGGCGGGAATCTGCTCAAGCACTTCGATTTCCAGAGTGTCGCGCTTTGGATTGCAGAGCTTGGCCAGATTTGGATATTCGCCCAGCACCGCGCCAGCATTGGCCCAGACCTGATTGGCCAGATTGTCGATCTCAGCCGGCGACCTGTCAGGCAGGGACATTGTAAGATTGGCGCGCACATGCTGATTGCGCCGGCCAAAGATCCTGCCAAACATCTGCCCCAGACGCGCCCCAAGCGCAGAGGCCCATGTCACGGGCATCAAACGGAAAAGCGACATGACCGAGGCCAAGACCACATAGTCGATGAACCACAGCACATTGCGCGCAACGCGGTTATTGAACAGCTTGTCGCGATGGGCATTGGCGAGAATGAATTTGGCCAAGGAGGACTCGACTTCTTCTGATGCAGTGTGGATACTTACCACGTTAATTGAGGCAAGGTGCCGGAATTGCAAGCAGTTTCCATGGTTGGTTCCGCCGCTCTGGCATGCGCGCCACGCAGGGCTGCGCGCCGCCTTGCCCGCATCATCGCAAGAAAGGCCCAAGATGTCGCCAACACAGCCTGAGGGCGCTCACATTCGGCTGGTCGAGGCCGTAAATGGCGCGGCGGTCCGGGATTTCCTGCACCTGCCAGAGCGGATCTATGCCGATGATCCGGCTTGGGTGGCCCCACTGATCTTTGAGCAAAAGCAGCGCGTGTTCGAGAATGCGCCGCTCTTTGCCCATTGCGAGGTTGCCCGTTGGGTGGCCTACCGCGACGGCGTGCCCGTGGGCCGCATCACGGCGCAGCTTGATACGCTTCAACCCGAGGCCGAAGAGGGGGGCAAGATCGGCTATTTCGGGATGCTTGAGGCGGTGGATGACAGAGCCGTGTTCGACGCGCTTTTTGGCGCGGCCGAGGCGTGGCTGCGCGATAGGGGCGCGGCCCATCTGCGCGGGCCCTACAACCTCTCGATCAATGAGGATCTTGGCCTTTTGGTTGAGAATTTCGACGATCCGCCCTTCGTGATGATGGGCCACGCGCGGCCCTATTATCAAAGACAGATCGAGGATCGCGGTTTTGCCACGATCAAGGACCTCCTGACCTACAAGGTGCGCCCCGATTTCGTCGCCCCCGAGGTGATGACGAAACTGGCCCAACGTGCCAGCCGCACCGTCACCATCCGCCCCCTCAACAGCAAGGGCAAGGCGGCGGATTACGAGGCGATGCGCGATATCTTCAACGATGCCTGGTCGGACAATTGGGGCTTTGTGCCCTTTACGCGCGAAGAATTCGCCGAAACCGCCAAGGTTCTGTCGTTCCTTCTGTCGGACGATTACATCCAGTTCGCCGAGATTGACGGACGCCCCGTGGCCTTTATCACCGCCTTTCCCAATCTCAACGAGCTGATCGGCGATCTGCGCGGGCGGCTTTTGCCCTTTGGCTGGGCCAAGCTCTTGTGGCGGCTCAAGGTACGTGGACCGAAAAGCGCGCGCGTGGCGCTGATGGGGGTGCGGAAGGAATACCAGAATTCCCGCCTTGGGCCGACGTTGGCGTTTTTGGTGATCGACGCGGTGCGCAAGGCGATGCAGCAACGAAACGTCACTTCGGTCGAGATGGGCTGGATACTCGAGGATAATCATGGCATGCGGCATATCATCGAGGCCATCGGCAGCACGATCTACAAGCGCTATCGCGTCTATCAGAAACCCCTGTAGCGCGACCGAAGGCCAGACCAAGGCACTGAGAAAGTGAGACCGTGACAGATTTTGCTTCCGTAATCCTTGCGGGCGAACGGGATGACCGCGACGCCCTGCGCGACGAAACCGGTGTGGCGTGCAAGGCGTTGCTCGATATCGGCGGCACGCCGATGATCCGCCGCGTGATTGACGCGCTGCGCTCTGCGCAGTCGATTGGCACGATCCATCTCAGCGGCCCGACCGAGGCCTGTGTTCAAAGCGATGCCGGGCTGGCGGGATTGGTGGCACGCAAAGAGGTCGCTTGGGTTGCCTCTGGCCCATCCCCCAGCACCAGCGCGCACCAGATGCTCAGCCGCTTTCCCGCCAGTCAGCCGGTCATGATCACGACTGCCGATCATCCGCTTTTGACCGGTGAGATCGTTGATCATTTCTGCCGTGGCGCAGCAAAGAGTGGCTGCGACGTGGTGATTGGTCTTGCCCCCTATGATTTGGTGCGTGCGACCTACCCTGAATTGAAAAAGACCGTCTTGCGGTTCCGCGATGGCGGTTATTGCGGCTGCAATCTCTTTGGCTTTCTGACCGAGGACGGGCGCCGGGTGGCGGATTTCTGGCGGCAGGTCGAGAAAGACCGCAAAAAGCCGCTGGTGGTGATCCGGCTTTTGGGGCTGTGGTCGCTCTTGAGCTATCGCATGGGCTGGCTCACGCTGGACAAGGCGCTGGCGCGCCTGTCACGCCGGGTGGGCGTGCGCATCGGTGTGGTCATTCTGCCCTATGCCCATGCCTCGGTCGATGTGGATTCGGTGTCGGATTACGTGCTGGTGCAACAATATAGCGCCGAGGGGCGCGGCGGGGCGTAGGGGTGATTTCATAGGTCAGGCGTTGGCCCCAACCGTCCCGCGCGGCTCATCGCGAGGGGTCTACCCTCTCACCCCTCGTTATACCCAAACACCGGGTCCAGCTTGCCCTCAACCAGCGCATCGACCACCTCTACCTCTTCGGGCGTGAAGTAATCGCGATAGCCGCCGACCTTGCCGCGCCGCACCTTGAACGAGTCGGGGTTGCTCTCATCCCCCGGCTTGACGCGCTGACCGCTGCCGCGCATGCCCTCATTCGACGCCTCACGCTTTTTCATGTTTTCATAGGCAGCATAGTCTTTGGCCGCCTCGATATGCGCCGGGTCAGGATCAACGCCGGTAAAGCTGACGACCTGTCGCAGCACCTCGGCCGGATCCCTACGTAAATCCTCGTAGCGCACCACCAACACATCCTTGCCCAAGCTGGGCAAGGACCGCGCCCAGGCATTGAACGCCGCGACAATGCGCGGGATGCCGCAATCGGGATTGCGCACAAAGTCATAGATCGCCACCTCGCTGCCATGGGCGGGATAGGCGTTCAGGGCCTTCTTGCGCGGGCGCATGCGATAGCTCCACTGGAAATATTGCGAGACCGCCACATCGCGTGGATCGCGCACCAAGAGCACCAGCTTCTTGCCGCGATACTGATCCAGATCGTCACCATGGTTGAAATGGTCGCGGATGTAATTGTTGTGGCTAAACAGCACCTTGGGCGCGGCTGGGTTTAGAGCGTGGAAATTGTCAAATTCCAGCATATACTCGGTCTCAAGCCCGTAATGCAGCTGATAGAAACGCGACAGCATCACGCGAAACCAAGTGCGCCCACTTTTGCCCCAAGACACCAGCGCCCAATCGGCCTCTTGCAGCTTGGCATTCTCCTGACGCCCGCGCAGGCGGCGTTCCAGCGCGATTTTCTGGCCCTTGGGCAGAAAGAACAGGGCAGAGAGAATGAGGTGACGCGCGGCCACGTCCCGGATCTCGCGGTAGGATAAATTGGTCATGTCGGGCATTCTGGTCAGGGATCGGGGTTTCTTGCGGTCCTCATAGAGGGTATCGCTCGGTCTTTGTATGGGTAATTTTGACCCGTGTCGCATCCGGCGTGATTCCGCGCCATCGCGCAACAACAAGGGAGAGGCCTGTGCAGCCCAGCACCACATCGCAAGAGCCAAAGATCTGGTGTCTCTTGGGGCGCAAAGCGGGCGATAACACGCAGGTCTTGGCCTTGGCCCATGCGCTTGGCTGGCCGATGGAGGAAAAGTTGATCCTCGCGCGTGGTTGGGAACTTGTACCGCATCTCCTGTTGCGGGTCACGCTCTTGGGGATCGATCAACATGCATCCAGCCCACTGACCGCGCCTTGGCCCGATCTGGTGATCAGCGCTGGCCGCCGCAACGAGCCGGTGGCGCGTTGGATCAAGCGGCAATCGGGGGGGCGCACAAAGCTGGTGCATCTGGGCCGCCCTTGGGCACCGGTTGAGAGCTATGATCTGATCGTCAGCACGCCGCAGTATTTCCTGACGCCCGGTCCCATGGTCCTGATCAATCCTCTGCCTTTGCACCAATTCACACGTGCTGGCGTGGATCAAGCCGCCACGGCGGCAACCACGGCACTGGCCCATATGCCACGCCCCTATACGACCGTGCTGATTGGCGGGGACAGTGGGCCGTTTGTCTTTACCCTGGACAAGGGGCGGCTTTTGGCACGAGGGGTGAATCGCCTGATCCGCCAGACCGGTGGCACCGCATTGGTCAGCGGCAGCCCCCGTACCCCGCCCGCCGTGGCCGAGGCGATCAGCGCCGCCCTTGATGTGCCGGCCCAGTGCTATTGGTGGCACAATCGCGACAAGGCCGCGCCCAATCCCTATTCGGCCTATCTAGGCCTTGCGGATCGCTTTGTGGTGACCGGCGAGAGCATGTCGATGCTGGCTGAGGCCGCAAGCCTTGGTCGCCCGCTCTATATCTTTGATCCCGGTGATGCGTCGGGGTCTTGGTGGTCGCATGCGCATAACTTGCGTCCAAAACCGCTGAGCCACGCGCTTGCCATGCGATTTGCCCCGCGCCGGATGCGCCGCGATGTGTCGCGCATCCAGCAGGCACTGGTGGAGGCGGGGCAGGCCCGCTGGTTAGAGGACGCGCCAGAGTTGATAGCCACAGGCGAGACTTGGGCAAAGAAAATGCGCCCCGACCCATCGGTCGGAGCGCATGTTGCGGCGGAACGTATCCGCGCGCTGTTTTGAACGCCTAAGCGCTTAGGCGGCCTTGGCCAGATTGCCGGTGCTCAGCGGATGCGCCGGTGCGGGCGGCAGGCTGGGCACGCGCGCGATCACGTCCAACGCATCGTGGCGCACGTGGTTGTCTTTCATTTCCTGACGCAGGAACTCTTCCGTCAGCTTGCCTTGCTCGACGCATTCCTTGACCAGACCCCAAAAGAAATTCTCTTGGTTCTTGTCGGGATGCTCTTTGTAGTTGCCCATCAGGCCGTATTCGCCAAAAATCTTGCGGCGCAGGCGCAGCACCCATGCGGCTGGCGGGAACAGGCGGAACCGCTCTGCGGGGCGCCAATCCACCGGCAGGCCGGTTTTCCATGGCTGGGTTTTGCGGCGGGTGGTGTGCAGCATTTTGGTGTCTGTGGTGAACTTGTCGAAATCGTTCCACTCGTTTTCGATGAACTCCAGCGTGGTGGGGTCCTCGTTGCGCAGACCGATCCAGCGGGAATAGTCGTGGTCGCCATCGAACATAGCGTTGAACTGTTCCTCAACCTTCCAATGCTTGAGCTTTGCGCAATCGAGCAGCATCACAGAGCTGGCATAGGCCTTGTCGATCAGGCCCTTGGTGCCCGAACGCATACGCGCCATCACGGCTTTGCCCTTCATGTCGCGGTTCAGCAGTTCCCAGATATCGGCGCAGGCGAATACGTCGGGGTCGATGACCACGGCGCGGCCCTCATAGCCCATCAACTCGGGCGGCATAAAGCGGGTGGGGGTAAAGGATTGCAGATCCTCGTTCAACCAAACCCGCTTAACGCCGTCGCGCATATATTCCTGACCTTCACGGGCAAGGAAGAAGGGGTAATCGCGGCTGTTGACGATATGCACCTCGAATTTGTCATTGTTTGTGGAGTAGCGACGCAGCGCGTGTTCCGCGACGATGGCGCCGACAATCTGCTTGTGGTTCGTCTGGATGAATACAGCGTGTTTCATGATGAGTGATCCGCAACCTCGGTTTTTTGTTCTGAGCGGCTCTATACAGGAGAATTTGCAGAGACGCCATGTCCAGAAACACAATTAAAACTGTCATGTATTGATCTGGATCAGAGAATAGCCCCAATCTTACACGTTTGTAACTGAACCTGATCGCGATACGCGGGTTCTCGCCCATCGCGCCAGCGTTAGCGGAACACACCCCGTCGATAAAGCTGTCGCATAAAGCCCCAGATATGGATCAGCGGGCGGCGGCGCACTTTGTCGGGGATTTCGACCACTTGGCCGGAATGGCGCGACAGTTTCCACGCAAGGTAATCAAGGCCGCCTTCAAAGGTGAACAGCCCCTTGATGAGCCGCGCCACCGACAGCGCCTTGCCCTGCACCCGGCGCAGCGCCCAGAGGATGGGTGCAAGGCGGCGTGCGCGGGGCGATACGTTGCTGCGATACCTCGGCGCGCCCTCCGCCCCTCGCTCAAGCTGCAAGACATCCGCCATACGCGGCAAGAGCGCCTGCGTCATCGCCGTGAAGAAGCTCCGCCCATGCCCCGCCAACTCTGCCGCGCGGCCCTGCTTTTCGGCACGCAATTCCGTGGCATAGCTCAGCGCCAGCGCGCCTTGCCAGAGCGCCTCGACCGATCCCTCGGGTGGCAAGGCGGGCAGGGCGCGGCGCAAGAGCGTTTCGCCTGCCCGCAAAAATGCGGCGTGCAGGCGCGTTTCCACATCCTGTGATTGACACCAGATTGGTTTGACCGGCTGCGCAAACCGCCCCCAGAGATAGGATTGAAACCAGCCAGGGCCGGTGCCGCGTTCAAACTGCCGCAGGCTGAGGACCGCATATTTGCAGCGCACCGTGTCAGAGCCCAGAGGCGCCTCCAAGTAATAGACATTGGGCGGCAAGAGCCGACCGCCCAGCCGCAGCCAGAGGCGGGGTTCGGCCTTGGGCGTGCTTTCGACCAGCACATAGAAATCGACCAGCCCATCCAGCAGATTGGCGCTGCGCAGGCACGATCCATACAGGATCACCGCCTGCAACCCATCGCCAAAGCGTGCGGTCAACGCCGTCATCAGCGCGCGCAATTCCGCAGAGCTGTCTAAGGTCGGGCCGTCCGGGGTGGGATACTGCGCGCCGGTCATGGATCTGTGCTGCCTTGCATCGGGTGGTGCCCGCCGTTCTATACGCGCTTGATGCCCGCGCCAACTGCCCGCGCCTATTTCGGGCGCAGGAACCGGATCGGTCCTTCGGCCTCGATCACCAATGGCACGTCACCCCCGGACGTCGCGAACAACTCGCCATCAAGGTTCAACTCGCCGTCAAAACGCAATTCGATCCGCGCACCGCGAAAACTCTCATACCCGTTCTCGAGCGTCACATGCCGATTGGGATGCCCGCGCAACACCGAGGGAAAGGCGCGGGCAAACCGCCGCGCGCCGCCCTGAATTGCCGTCAGGCCAATGGGGGCCTGTTGCTTGGCCCAAAAGGGTCGGATGCCGAGGAAAAGCCGCCCCAGCGTGCTCGCCACAAGGATCAGCATCGGGGCGGTATCGCGCGTGACATCCGCACCCGTCCCGTTCTGCACCGTCATCGCGACATGCGTGGGCTGGTAAAACCTCGCGTCTTGGCGGATCAATCCCCAGACGGACCGGATCAAAACCATGCCAAGGCTCAGCTCGCCGCCCAGCCCGCGCGAATGCACGGTCTTATGGGCAAAGCGCGTGGCCTGCATGATCGCCCCGGTGCCCAGAAACATACCGTGCCGGATATGGCCATCCGCAGCGCCTGTTACCCGCATGATATGGCGCGCGCGAATATCCCCCGAAAGGGGCGCGCCGCAATCAAGCCAGCGAAAAAACCGCTTCAACGCCCGCCTATGCGAAGAGGCGGTGCCAATATCCCCCGCCGTCATATTGGCGGTGCCGCCGGGCAAAAGCACGATCAGCGGCAGGCTCTCCCGCGGCCAATGGCTTAGGATCATGCCCAGAGCGGCGGCAATGGTGCCGTCGCCGCCATTGATCACCACCACATCGGGCCGTGAGGCGGCCAGTTGCGGCACCAGCGCTTCGGCCTCTTGGGGCGAGCGGGTTACGTGATGGGCAACCTGCGGATAGGCCGCGAGCCGCGCCTCGATATGCGCCTGCCATTTGCGGTTATTGCCGCTGGTGGGGTTGCTGATCATGCATATGCGGGTCGTGCTCATGTCAGCGCCCCGACAAGAGCGGATCAATCCGCGCAAGGATACGCGCCACATCGGCATCGGTGGCCGACAGGGCAGGGCGGTCGCCCATTCTGGCATCCTGCCTCTCGCCCATCCATGTGGCCAGCCCGCGATCAATCAGGATCTGGTGAAACCGGGGGAAGTGCCGGGTTTGTTGCAGCATCCGCAAATGATAAAGCCCACGCGCCAGTGCGAGGCGCAGCCGCTCGGCCGGCCCTGCATTGCGGCGCGCCTGAAACATCCACGCCGCTGCGCGCCTGCGGGCATCGTCAAGCTTGCCCAAGGGACCAAAGGGTAGGGGCACGATTTCCAGCGCCTTTCCAAGCCGCGCCACCTCGACCAGCATCGAAATACTGTCGCCGGTCACAAGAAAGCGGTCCGCCAGCGCCAAAAGGCCGGTATAGGGGTTTTCACTGTCGGGTTGGGTCCAGTCAAAGCGCTGCACGCCCTGGGGTAGCCCAGCAGTTACGCGGTCCAGAAACCCTGTGGGTGTGCGGCGCGAGCCGACGATATAGGGCGTGCCGCCCTCGGATAGCACCTGTGCCATCCGTGCGCGCAGCCGCGCCTCCATCTCTGCGTTATAGATAAAGGGGCTGGTCGGCCCACCGATGAGAAACACCACCAGTGGCCGGGGTAAAGCGCCCAAGCGCTCTTGCCACGCCTTGCGCCCCGCCTCCAACCGCTCGGGGCTGATCTTCATCAAGGGCAGGTCGATCTGCATCACGTTTTCAAAGGGCGCGGGCAGGGTTTCGGCACTGGTCACGATAAGGTCAAACTGCGCCATCTGATGCGAGAACCAGCCCGCAGGCTTGCCCACCAGCACAATCCGCGTGCGCCCGCCTGATTGCTTCTTGATCCAGAGCGCCACATTGGCTGAGCGCCGCCCGCGCGTCAGGATCACATCTGGCCAAGGCGGCTCGATCGGATCGCTCAGGCTCTGGTCAATGTGATAAAGCGTGGGGCCGACGCGCGGTTTGCCCACCACGAATTTCGGCAGCATTTCGAGGTGCCGCAGTTCCGACACCCAGCCGCGTTCCCGCGCCAGCGCTTCGGCGACAATCTCGACTTGCGCATTGTCGCCGCGCTTGTCCCCCAGAACCCGCCAGATGCGGGGCATCGCGTCAGGCTGGCTCATTCCGCCGGTTTGTCCGCATTTGCCGTGGCTGCATAGCGATAAACCGGATCAAGCCGTGCCTCGACCAGCGCGTCGATCACTGCCACTTGAGCATCGTCGAAATAGTCGCGATACCCGCCCACCTTGGCGCGCCGAGTCTTGTAGCTGTCGGGATTGCTTTTATCGCCGGGGGCCACCCGCGCGCCACTCAGGCGGAAACTGCTGTCAGCCTCTTTCTTCTTCATATTCTCGAACGAGGCATAATCCACCGCCTCTTGGATGGCGGCGGCATCGGCGGGAATGTCCAGAAACTGCGCCACCTCGGTCAGAACCGAGTGGGGATTGGCGCGCATATCCTCATACCGAATAAGGCAGAGCGCGCGCATCTTGTCCATTTCCCGCGCCCAAAGGTTCATAAAGTCGATGATCTTGGGCAGACCGCCGCCCTCATGCAGGACAAAATCATAGATCGGCGTTTCATCGTCATGGGCCGGGTATTCATTCAGCGCCTTTTTCTCCGATGGCATCCGAAAGCGCCATTGAAAGAATTGCGACACTGCCACATCGCGCGGGTCGCGCATCATCAACAGAACCTTCTTGTCGTAGAAATCCGCCTTGTTGTCGGTGTTTCCGGTGAAATCACCGATGTAATTGTCATGGGTAAAGAACAGACGCGGCGCGCGCCGGTCCATGTTGTGAAAATTGTCGAACCCGATCAGAATATCCTCGGGCAGGTCATAGACCTGTTGATAGAGCCGCGAAATCATCACCCGCAGCCATGTGCGCCCACTTTTGCCAAAGGATACAACCACCGCATCGGCGCGTTGCAGGCTGGCGAATTGCTCGCGCCCGCGCATGTGGCGTTCGGCGCGGATACGCTCGTCTTGATCTGCGCCTGTCATGTCCATCTTGAGCTTGAGCAGGCGGCGGCTGGCCTTGCGCCAGCCAACCTTGCTGGCCTCGGGAAAGGAGGCGCGGAGAAGGCGGAGGGTGTCACGCATGGTCTTGGGCCTTTTCTGCCGGTGTCGCGGGGGGATGTGCCACCATGACCGGTTTTGGGGGTCGCATACCCATTCTACGTCCGATTTGCCATATCAAAAGCATCACTGCGTCAGCGGAGCCTTGCTCAGAACCAGATCCGCGATGGTGGGGCCGAACAGGCGCTCGCCACAGGGACTAAAGTGATCCACATCCCAAAAGGTCAGGCAATCGCTCTGTAACAGCGCGTCAGGCCCGAAATCGAGCGCGTCAAGCAACGACAGGTAACGATACGCAGTCTGCCCCTCGGCCTCGGATTTGAGCCGCGCTTCAAGCCGGTCAAAATGCGCCAAGGCCACGGGATTGAACTGTAGCCGCTCGGTGCTGTAATTTCCGGGATTGCTCAGGTCCACCCGTGCCTCGGCAAAGGGGCCAAGCCAGACCACATCCAGCCCCTCGGGCAGCTTTGCCAGATAGGCCGAGGTCAGGATCACATTCTCTTCGGCAATCCGTCCCTCAGTGCCCGGCTCAAAGGCTGCATCACTGTCGCCCTCGTTGCGGTGGTCAAGGATGTAATGCGAGCCCGAGACGTGAAAGACCACCTGCGCCACCGCGTCGCGATAGCTGGTCAAAAAGGGGATCGCCGCCTCGTAAGAGCATTTGGCCTTGTATTGATAGGGGCGACAGCCGCCACGCGTCAGACCAACCAAAAACGGAAACCGCTCAGTGCTGCGCAGGGCGTTGTAAACATTCTCGGCATGAGAATCCCCAAGGATAAATATCCCCGGCCCATGCCGCGCGGCGCAGTCTTGCAACCGCGTGCCAAACTCCTCTGTCAGCTCCTCATCGCGGAACCGGCAGCCGTCATCGGCCACGCGCGAGCGGGTCGCGGTCGGGCTGTACCTCTCGTAATTGGCGCGGGTGACGGGATCGAGCCGATGCTCAAGGTAATGCGCGCGAAACCCGTCGGTTTCCTGCCCCAAAAGGCCCAGACCGCCCAGAACCATCATACAGGCAGCCGCAGTGCCAAAAAGGCGCAGGGGCGGCAGCGCGTGCATGCGCCGGAACGGTCGCTCGACATAGCGCCAACTCAGGCAGGCCAGCGCAAAGGCCAGCGCGCAGGCGGCCAGCATGAGCCACAGGTCTTCTCGCCCGGTGCCGATGCGCGTGAACACCAGCGCGGGCACATGCCAAAGATAGAGCGAATAGCTGACCAGCCCGACAAAGACGACCGGACGCCAGCCCAAAACCTGCCCGGTCAGGCTCTGCCCTTTGGCAAAGGCGATGACCAATGCCGCGCCCACACAGGGCAAGAGCGCGGCAAGCCCCGGAAACGCGGTTTCGGTGTCATAGGTGAACACAGCCCAGAGAATGAGCGCCAGACCCAACAGCGCGCCATGCCGAAACCGCCCGCCATCGCGCAGCGCGGCCCCCTGCGGCGTGGTCAGCCAATAGGCAATGAGAACGCCCACCAACAATTCCCACAGCCGCGCATAAAGCAGGAAAAAGGCGCGCGCCTCATTGCCCCGCGCAATCTGCCATTGCGCCAGCGCAAGACTGAGGAGCGCCACGGCGATGAAAATGCGGACCTGCCATTTTGCCCCCGCCCGCCATGTGAGCAGCACCGCCATGGGGAAGATCAGGTAGAACTGTTCCTCGACCGACAGGCTCCAATTATGCAAAAGCGGTTTGAACTCTGCCGCCGTCGCAAAATAGCCGCTGACCTCAAGGAAATAGACATTGGCGAAAAACACGGTTGAGGCGGCGATACTGCCGGAAAATTCGGCCATCGCCGAAGGGTCCAGCAGCGCCCAGGCGATGGGATAGCTGACCGCCATCATCACAAAAAGCGCCGGAAAAATGCGCCTGATACGGCGGCCATAAAATCCGGTGAGCGTAAAGTTGCCCGCGGCACGCTCGCTCAGGATAATCGACGTGATCAGATAGCCGGAGATCACAAAGAACACATCGACGCCGACAAACCCGCCGGGAAACCACGTAACGCCCGCGTGATAAAATACGACCGGCAAGATCGCTATCGCACGCAAACCGTCGATTTCGGGGCGATACTTCATGATGAACGCACTCGGCACACGTCGGGATTTTCAGTCACTGGCGCGGATCAGGCCATCCGCTCGACGGTCTGGTATTCTTTCTTGCGGTTCTTGGCGAAGCCGAACTTCTTCTTGCGCCCCGTCGCGGTCGAGGTGATCAGCCGGTAAGAGACATCCGTGTGCCGCATGGCGATCCCGTGAAACAAACCGGCCCACCATTCGGGGGATTTGACCGTGCAATGCACGTTCTGCCCATTGGGCAGCACCTTGACCGCCGGATAGCAGGCGACATTGGCGTATAGAAACTTGCGCGCATAGCCAAACATTTCTTCGACGATCCACGGCACATCGGGCGTGGTGATATGTTCCAGCACATCGGTGCAGATCACCCCATCATACTGCCGGTCGGGCAATTCCTTGAACGGTTCATGACCCGGGTCATAGCAGCGGATATCGGTCACGCCCCAATAGTCCTGAATGCTGGGCACCGTCAGCTCTTTGGTCAGCGCCACATCGCGCAGGTCATATCCAACTGCCTTGCCCGCGCCGTAATCCAGAATATCCGCCGCGCCGGTTCGGTCGATCATCTCTTTGATACCGGGCGCATGGCGGATCAACATTTTACCGGGAAAGGTCTGGGTGCCGGATTTTCCAGCCGCCGCTTCGCCCTCTTCGTGCAGCCTCTCATACATGGCGACCATGTCGAGATACTCGGGGCTGGGATTGCCGCGTCCGTAAGAGGTCATGCTGTCTGTCCGTTCTTGCAAAAGGAGGGTTCGTCGAGATTTTGACGCCCTCTTAATCGCTAAGGCGCGACGTTTCGACATTAAAATTGTCGCGGGGGGGCAAAAGTAGCGGGGCCGCGTGTTTTTTTGCAAAGTTTCGTCTGGTTTGTCTCCGCTTCTCGATCATTGCCCTAATTCATCTGTCAGGAATGAACCTCAAGCAAAATTTCAGCTGCGCGAGGGGCTTTGAGTAAATCTGATGAAAACCAAAGGCTTGCATGCTGCTTGACACTTGCTGGAACCGTCCGCGCCTTCTGTGTTCTGGAAACGCTGCATCTTTATGCGCTGAATTGCGCCGCCGAAAGCCATCATCGGAAGTAAAAGATGCATAATACATGTCCCTTAAAGGCTGATCCACCCCGCACATTTGGAACGATTTTTGCAGCACTTGTTGAGGATCCACCTCATAAGGATAGGTTCCCGAGAAGAGAAATATAAACTACCGGTTGTATTCATTGTTGTGTGTCATTGGTAATCCGGTGTTTTAGACCGTTGAGGATGATTGAATGATACGAGTTGTAGATCAAACGGACCGGAATTCGGGCACTACGGTCACGCCCGAAATGTTCGGCACCAACCTCACAATCACCACCAATATTTCCTTGCGGGACAAGGTGATCGACCGGTTCACAGAGGCGAATATCACCAATTTGCGGTTCCCCGGTGGCTCGATCACCGAAAGCCATTTTGACATTTCCGACATTGCAGGCGGCAGCCACGAGCGCACGGTGGGATCGTTCGAGAATAGCGGCGCGCTTGACCTGATCGCCTTTTCCGATTTTCTCGATTTCACCGCCACGCTTGGCACCAGCACAACCTTTGTTATTCCCACCTCGGTGGGTTTCACACAAACCGCAGGCGAGGCGCTGTTGGCGGGCACCTATGGCGGCCGGCTTGTGTCCGCGAGCTATCTTCAGGATGTGGCCGATTTCGTCACGATGGCGGTGCAAAGTGCGGCGGCGGCAGGTGTGCGGATCGACGCCTTTGAGATTGGCAATGAATTCTGGGGCTCGGGGCGTATGACCGCGCATGAATACGGCAGTTTGGCCGCTGCCGTGGCCCAAACGGTTGAGACAACGTTGTTCGATCTGGACCTTGTTCGCGCAAAGCAACCTGACATCGTGGTGCAAACCCTCAGTGCTGCGGGCGTCTATTCGCCAAATGGCGGCGGCGTGCTGTATGTCGATCCCCTCACACGGTTTGTGTATCAGCCAACCCAGATTGGTGATGCGGGCGTGCCGCCGCTCACACAGCTCACGCAGGTTGCCGTGCCCTCGCAAGGGAACGCCAAAACCCAGAACACCGTGATCCTTTCGGCTTTCGCGCAAGAGTCGATGTTGGTGCAGGCCGCAAATGGCGGAATTTTCTCGATCGACGTGTCTGATGCAGCCAATGCAATCGATGCCATCAGCGAGCACTATTACCTCGATGGCGGTTTGGGGGCCGTCGATACGCAGGAACAATTCGGCTTCACCCAGCTTGAGTTCTGGCGGATGAATCTAGGCAACCGCAGCGCGGCCTTGCCGGAACTCGATTACTACATCACCGAATGGAACGTAAGCCGCACAGGCGACGTGAACGAGGCAAACAATCGCGGCCTGCAACACGCAATCCTTGATGTCGCCATGTTCTACGAGATGGTAACGCATGACGTGACCACCGCGCATTACTGGCCCTCGCTCTTCAACAACAGCCGCTCCGTCACGCTGGTCTGCACTTGTCGCGGGCATCTCACCATCGCAGGAGAATCGTATTCCCTCTTGCACAAAGCCGTTGGTATGACCCCGGTTCTGGATTTTCTCGAGGCGGATAACATCACGATCCACGGGTTCGAGAACGGCCCAGAGTCGTTCTTCATCCTGGCTGATCTAAGCGGCACAGCCACAGACAAGACGCTTGATTTCAGTGCCGTGCTCGATCCCTCCGCGACGCTCTATCGCGTGTCCTATAGCGAGCTATGGGATGGCGGGGCCGGGGGACAGGACGAAGAAGCCGCACAGGTCGTGCTTGAAACTGAGTTTGTCGATCTGATTTCCGCCGAGGATCTGGAATCCTTTCTTGTGACCATGCAGGCTTGGTCCCTGGTCTATCTGCATCTTGAGGCCGTCACCGATGGTGTCGCGGCCAAACCCGGACAGGCGAGCCGGACCGTGACAGTCACCGTGGGTGATGACCCGCTCAGCCTTGGCGATATGCCGGGCGAAGAGGATCATCATACCAATGTCAAAGGGCCACGGTTCATTCTCAATGGCGGCGCAGGTGACGACACGCTCAATGGCGGGGCTGGCGATGACCGCCTCATCGGCGGCTTGGGCGATGACCTGATGCTTGGCGGTATCGGGGACGACGTGGCCGTGTTTGAAGGTGTCACCTTTGATACGGTGGCGTTCAGCCTGACGCCCGGTGGGCTGCGCGTTGTCTCTGCGCTTGGGATTGACGACCTGACAGATGTCGAATGGATGGAATTCGGGGATCAGACTGTGTCTGTGGCTGAGGTGCGCGTCGCGATGCTCGGGTTTCCGGGCGATTTCGTTATGGCGGGTGACGCGGGCGAAATGCTGTTCGGCACAGACTCGGACGATACTCTGATCGGCGGCGACGGCGATGATATAATTTCGGGGGGCTTGGGCAATGACAGTCTCGATGGGGGCGCAGGCAATGACAGGATTTCCGCCTCTGATGGCAATGACTTCATACTGGGTGGCCCCGGAAACGATGATATCGGCGGTGGTCCGGGCAATGACACCATCAACGGCGGCGAGGGCGATGACATTATTGGCGGCGGCTTTGGGGCGGATAGCATCTTGGGCGGCGACGGCAATGACGTGGTCGCAGGGGGGGCGGACAATGACACGCTCTCGGGCGGCGCAGGCAATGACAGCATATCGGGCAGCTTTGGCAGTGATCTGATCTTTGGCAATGATGGCGCGGATGACATCGGCGGCGGCACCGGTCAGGACACCATCAACGCAGGCGCAGGCGATGACAGCGTGGGCGGCGGCGAGGGCAATGACAGCATCCTTGGCGAAGACGGCAACGATTTTCTCGCCGGGGGCGGTCGCGATGACACGATCAACGGCGGCACTGGCGATGACACGATCAACGGCGGCTCGGGCAGTGATCGCATGAGCGGCGGTGCCGGCGCGGATCAATTCGTGTTCTCGTCCTTTTTCGATGGCGAGGTGGATGTGATCACCGATTTCGAAGATGGGGTGGACAGTTTTTTCATCCGCCGGTTTGACCCCGACACCGGGGTTGAGAATATCACCAACGGCGGCAATGGTCTTGTCGGCTTCCTTGCGGCGCTGAACATCACCGACACCGCAGCGGGCGCAGAGATGAACGTCAATGGCAACACGATCCTTGTCGAAGGCATCACCGCCGCACAACTGACGCTTGAGGATTTCCAGTTTCTTTAATGATTCTCGCGCTAAGCCACTGCATCAGAGCGCCCAAGGGCGCTCTTTTGGTATCAACAACATTGGCCCACGCAAGGGCATAGATTTCATAGCTTGAAACTGGCGGCATTCGGTTTTACCGAACGGGTAAAACGTTGGTGGGTGAGTTCATGAATCTTTTTACGGTTAACGGTTTTGCGGCGCGTATTGATGACATCGTGTTGCGACCCAATGGCACGGTCAGCGTGATCGCAGCAGACTTCCGGACTGTGTCTCTCGAACTCTCGGTGCCATCTGATCAGTTCTCTTATCGGTTTGCAGGGCCGGCCACCGCCGGAGAGGTTCCAGACGTCATCATCAATAACCTCAGCGAGTTTCGGATCGCGCGCCTTGATGGTATCGACCTGACCTCGGATGCCAACACGATAGATTTTCCGGCTTTGGGTTTTCTGACAACTGGCTTTGGCCAAGCTGTCATGATCTCCTTCTTCGATTTCGCAACAAATGTTAATTACTTCTTCCAGCTTGGCGGCTCTGGTGTGGTGCAGCCCACCAATCTGGCGAGCTTCACGCAATTTGCCTCCTCGATCATCGGGGGCGGTCCCGTGACCCAAGGGGCCTTTGCCCCAAATCAACCCATTGCGCTCAGTGCCTTTGCGAACACAACGGTGTCAGAGCTGTCTGACGACGAGCTTGTGATTGGCACCAACGCTCAAGACTTTCTTACAGGTGGCGTGGGGCAGGATACCTTGCAAGGGCTTAACGGCAATGACGTGCTAAACGGCGGCACCGGCGATGACCTGCTGGACGGCGGCGAAGGTTTCGATACGGCCACTTATAACATTGGCTCGCCGAGCGAGTTTCAGATCACTCTGACTGAGACCGGCTTGCGCCTCGCCTCGCCCTTTGAAGGCGTGGATGATCTGATCAACATCGAGCAGGTCGAATTTGCGGGGCAATCCGTTCTGGTGAGCGACCTGATCGAGGAAATCGTCGGGCGTCCGGGCGTGTTTCTTGTGGCCGCAGAGGGGGGTGATACCCTGATTGGCACTGATGACAACGATACCCTGATCGGGGAACAGGGCCATGACGGGCTCGCGGGCGGGCCCGGCAACGACACGCTCGAAGGCAACGGAGGCAACGATTCCATTTCCGGCTCGGATGGCAATGACCTGATTTCCGGCGGTGCTGGCAACGACAATATCGGCGGGGGTCAGGGCGATGACACCATCGACGGCGGCAGTGGTGACGATATCATCGGCGGCGGCTTTGGCGCGGATAGCATCACGGGCGGCGCGGGCAATGACGTGGTTGCCGGTGGTGCCGATAGTGACACCCTGTCCGGCGGCGATGGCAATGACAGCGTGTCGGGCAGCTTTGGCAACGACCTGATTTTTGGCAACGGGGGCGCGGATGATATCGGCGGCGGCACCGGGCGGGATACGATTGACGCAGGCGCAGGGGATGATCGCGTGGGCGGTGGCGAAGGCGATGACAGTATCCTTGGCGGTGACGGTGATGACTTCCTCGCTGGTGGCGGGCGTAACGATCTGATCGACGGCGGCGCAGGCAGTGACACGATCAACGCGGGCGCTGGAAATGACACGATCACTGGCGGTGCGGATGCCGATTTGTTCGTGTTCAGCGCCTTTTTCGACGGCGAGTCGGATGCGATCACCGATTTTGAGGATGGTTCAGATATCTTCCTGATCCGCCGCTTCGATCCCGATACCGGCGTTGAGAATATCAACAACGGTGGCAACGGTCTGGCGGGCTTTCTGGCAGCGATGAATATCGTCGATTGGGCGGGCGGCGCGCAGATGACTGTGAATGGCAACAACATCCTCGTTGAGGGGGTCACCGCCGCGCAACTGACGGTGGACGATTTCCAGTTCCTGTGATCGTCAGAGCGCCTTTGGCACGGCCACACCTTCGGCCAGATCCGCAAGCGCAGATTTGAGACGGGGACCGGCGAAATCCAGAAAGGCGCGCAGCTTGGGGGCCATGAGGCGCGCCTCGGGATACACGAGATTAACGGGTTGCGGCGGCAGGGTATGGGCCTGTAACACCGGCACCAGACGCCCCGCCCGAATGTGGCTTGCCACCATATAGGACAGGGTGGGCGTGATGCCCTGACCCAATATTGCCGCGTCGATGGCGGCCACCGCGTCGTTGATTTCAAGACGCGGGGCAAGTGCCACGCTGGCACTGCGCTGCCCGCTGCGATGCCGCCACTCGCGGTTGGGCATCAGCCCGGTAAAGGCGATCACCGCATGGTGGCGCAGGTCCGCAGGGGCAGCGGGCGTGCCGTGTTGCGCCAGATACTCGGGGCTTGCCACCAGAATGCGATGCACCGTACCCAACCGTTTGGCAATCAGCCGCGACTCGGGCAACTCTCCGATGCGAATGGCCAGATCCACGCCTTCCTCGACCAGATTGACCACCCGGTCGAGCAAGAGCACCGAGACCGACACACGCGGATGCGCCACCAAAAAGCTGCCAACCATCGGCCCAAGGGCGGAACGGCCAAACGTCACCGACGCGGTCACCGTCAAATGCCCCTGCGGCGCGGTTGTCTCTCCCATCGCCTCACGCTCTGCGGTGTCAAGATCACCAAGCACGCGCCGCGCGGCACCCAAGAACCGCTCGCCGACATCGGTGATGGTCAGACTGCGCGTGGTTCGCTGAAAGACGCGCGCGCCCAACCGATCCTCAAGCGCGGCAATCGCCCGCGTCACCGCAGGCGGCGACAGGTGCAGGCGCCGTGCCGCACCCGCAAAGCTGCCCGCCTCTGCCACAGCGATGAACACCTCAATCTCGTGCAAACGGTTCATCAATTATTCCTTTCAACGGAATGAAGCATTCCACATTTCATCTATTCTTTCAAATACCATTCTGCCCCACCTTATGCCCAAGCGCGGCACATTGCCTGCGCGCTCTCAATATAAGGACAAAAGACATGGCCCGTATTCCTGTTATCGACCCGAAAACCGCCACAGGCGAGGCCAAGGCGCTGCTGGATGCCGTGCAATCGGCGCTTGGTATGGTGCCCAATTTCATCCGCGTTCTGGCCAATAGCCCCGCGGCGCTTCAGGCGTTCCTTGGGCTGCATGGCATTGCCGGGGCAGGGGCGCTTGACCCATTGACGCGCGAACGCATCGCGCTTGCGGTGGCCGAACAGAACAGCTGCCAGTATTGCGTGTCTGCCCATACCGCAATTGGCCGCAAGGTGGGGCTGGACAGTGACGAAATCCTTGCCAACCGCGCGGGCCGTTCCGCCGATGCCAAGGCCGAGGCGGCGCTGACCTTTGCCCATACGCTGGTCGAACATGCCGGCGAAGTGAGCCAAGCAGAGTTTGCCGCCCTGCGCGCCGCTGGTCATTCCGACGCCGAGATCGTCGAAATCATTACCCATGTTGCCATGAATATCTTTACCAATATTCTGGGCAAGGCCACACAGGTCGAGATCGACTTTCCCAAGGTCACGTTGAACACCGCCGCCTGAGCACAGATCGGCACAGCGCCGCCCAGCGCTGTGCCCCCAACCAAGGATCGCCAATGACCCAAGACGCTCGTCCCCCGCTTCCTCCCTTTACCCACGAGACCGCAACCCAAAAAGTGCGCATGGCCGAAGACGGCTGGAACGGGCGCGACCCCGCGCGCGTGGCGCTGGCCTATACGCCCGATAGCCGTTGGCGCAACCGCGCCGAATTTCCAGTTGGCCGCGAGGAAATCACGGCCTTTCTTACCCGCAAATGGGCCCGCGAGTTGGAGTATCGGTTGATCAAGGAACTTTGGGCCTTTGCCGAGAACCGTATCGCCGTGCGCTTTGCCTATGAATGGCGCGATGATGCCGGCAATTGGTATCGCAGCCATGGCAACGAAAACTGGGAATTTGACGAAAAAGGCCTCATGCGCCTGCGCTTTGCCAGCATCAATGACCAGCCGATCAAAGAGTCTGAGCGCAAGTTCCATTGGCCACAAGGGCCGCGCCCCGCTGATCACCCCGGCCTTTCCGATCTTGGCCTATAACCCCCAGAGGATGTCATGCCCCATCATTTTGCGAATATCGCCTTCACCCCAACGGTGACACGGCTGCAAGAGGAGCAGGGCAGCCGCGCCTCCTATGCCCGGATGCAGGCTGCGGACGGTCCGGTGAACCTCTATTTGAGCGAGGTCGAAGCCGAGTTCATCGCGGCCCGCGACTCTGTCTATATGGCCACGGTCACCGAAACCGGCTGGCCATATATCCAGCATCGCGGCGGGCCTATGGGCTTTCTTCGCGTGCTGGACGATCGCACCCTTGGCTTTGCCGATTTTCGCGGCAATCGCCAGTATATCAGCCTTGGCAACCTCAGCACCGATGACCGCGTGTCGCTGTTTTTGATGGACTATCCAAACCGCCGCCGGCTCAAGATTCTTGGGCGCGCGCGGGCTGTGGGTCTTGAAGATACGGCAACACTGGCGCGGCTGGACCTGCCCGATTACCGCGCCCGCATCGAGCGCGGGTTCTTGATCACCGTCGAAGGGTTTGACTGGAACTGCCCCCAGCACATTACCCCACGCTTCAGCATGGAGCAGATCGACGGCGTGACAGCCCCGCTCTTGTCGCGGATCGCAACGCTTGAGGCGGCGCTTGGCCTCTAGACCTGAGTGCGCTCACAGCGCGGCAAGGTCATCCAGCAAGAGGCCATACATCTCTTCCGCGCGCTTGATCCGACTGTGTTTGAGCGCGCGGGTCTCGACCCGAATAAGCGCCTCGATGCCGATAAAGAACGGCAGCCAAAGGTTGCGCTCGATCTCGGTCAGCGCGAAGACCTCGGCAAAAACCTCGAGCCCCTCGGCATCAACCCCCAGATACCGCCGCCCAGACGGGATCATGCCACGTCGCCCCATATGCACCAGAAAGCGGGCGATATCCTTGCAGACGGGCAACCGGCCAGAGCCGCCGGTGTCGATCCCTGTCAGGCGATCCTCTCCCAGAATAAGGTTGTTGGGATGAAAATCACCATGGCTGATCGCGACGCGCCATTCAGCCCCGTCCAGCGCGGTCGCCATCTCTGTCAGATGCGCGAGAATGCCACTCTCGATGCGGCGTAATCGCCCGAACGGTTGCGTGGCGGCGGCCCGCGCGGCCCGCGCGAGCCAGCCCTTGGCATTGCCCGGCTTCCACCCCTCGCTGATCTCGACATAGTCCCGCAACCATTCGGCAGCGGGGCGCAGATGTTGCGCGCGGCGGCCCACATCCGCCTGCCAGAGATGCTCCAACAGCGCCTCACCGGGCGCGCGTTCCATCACCAAAAGCCGCGCATCCGGCAGGTAGCAAATAGGTTCGGCGACACGGTAACGCCCGCTCTGCATATGCGGCCAGATGCGCTGCAACTCCGCCCATTCCTTGGCCAAGGCCTCGGCACCGCGTTCTTCAACCAACCGCGCCACCACCGCGCGCCCATCAAGACGCCCGGCCAGAACCGCGCGCTTGCCCGGTACAATGCGCAGCACCTCTGAGATGTCCAACCCTGTAAGGTCCGGATGCGCCGTCACCAATGCCCGCAGGCGGGCATCCAAACGGGCCAACGCATCAAGGTCGGACAGGGGGAGGACAGGCTCTGACATGGGCCAACTGTCCCTCAGCCGCAATGAAGCGTCAACCGAATTGCACCCCCCGCCACAGCACCCTATGCTAGCTGCTGAAATGCCCAGCACGAGGACCAGCCGATGACCGATACGCCCCCCTCCGAGATGACCTTTGAACAGGCGATGAAAGAGCTGGAGCAGGTTGTTGGGCGGCTGGAACGGGGCGATGTGGCGCTGGACGAGTCGATCACGCTTTATGAGCGCGGTGCCAAGCTCAAGAAACGCTGCGAAGAAAAACTGAAAGAGGCCGAAGAAAAAGTCGCCGCCATTACGCTCGACGCCGATGGCCAGCCCACCGGCACGACCCCGGTGACAGGTCTCTGATCCAGATGCAGGCGCGACTTGCCGCCGAGGCTGAAACCATTCAGGCGCATCTTTCCCGCGTTCTTGCCCCCTTTGGCACCGGCCCCGTGGCCGAGGGCATGCGCTATGCCACGCAGGGCGGCAAGCGCATCCGAGGCTTTCTGGTGATGGAAAGCGCGCGGCTGCACGATGTGCCTGAGACAGCCGCGATTTGGCCCGCCACGGCCATTGAGGCCTTGCACGCCTATAGCCTCGTGCATGACGATCTGCCCGCCATGGACAATGACGACCTGCGCCGGGGTCAACCCACCGTCCATATCAAATGGGACGAGGCGACCGCGATTCTTGTGGGCGACGCGCTGCAATCGCTGGCGTTCGAATTGGTGGCGCATCCCGATTGCGGCCCGGCTGAGGTGCGCGCCGGTCTGACACTTAGCCTTGCTCGTGCAGCCGGAGGGCAGGGGATGGTTCTGGGCCAAGCGCTCGACATTGCCGCCGAAACCGCCACAACGCCGCTCAGCTTGGATGAGATCACGACGTTGCAAGCCGGCAAGACCGGCGCGCTCATCCTGTGGTCCGCCACCGCAGGCGCGTGCATGGCCCATGCCGATATGACCCCGCTAAGCACCTATGCCCGCGCGCTTGGTCTTGCGTTCCAAATACAGGACGATGTGATCGACGTGACCGGCGATGCCGCCGCCGCAGGCAAGGCCGTGGGCAAGGATGCCGCCGCAGGCAAAGCCACGTTTGTTTCGCTGCTGGGGTTGGACGGGGCCCGCGCCCGCTCCGCATCCCTTGTTGACGCCGCTTGCGACGCACTATCTTGTTACGGGGAACGGGGCGAACGCTTGCGCGACCTTGCCCGTTTCGTTATCTCGCGCCAAAGCTAGACTTTGCTGAATTTACCCCACGGAGGGGCATGATGTCCGACCGCCCGCAAACACCGCTGCTTGATCAGGTCGCCAGCCCCGCCGATCTCAAACGGTTTTCCGATAGCCAATTGGTGCAACTGGCGCATGAACTGCGCTCGGAAACCATTTCCGCCGTGTCGGAAACCGGCGGGCATCTGGGGGCCGGTCTTGGCGTGGTGGAGCTGACTGTCGCCCTGCATCACGTGTTTGACGCGCCGCGCGACAAGATCATCTGGGACGTGTCGCATCAATGCTACCCCCACAAGATCCTGACGGGCCGCCGCGACCGCATCCGCACCCTGCGGCAAAAGGACGGGCTGTCGGGCTTTACCAAACGCTCGGAATCGCCCTACGACCCGTTTGGCGCGGCCCATAGCTCTACCTCGATCAGCGCCGCACTTGGCTTTGCCGTGGCGCGGGACCTTGGCGGCAACTGCCCCTCAGGCCTTGGCGATGCCATCGCGGTGATTGGCGACGGGGCCATGTCGGCAGGCATGGCCTTTGAGGCGATGAACAACGCAGGCCACCTGAAGAAACGCCTGATTGTCATCCTCAACGACAACGAGATGTCGATTGCCCCGCCAGTGGGCGCGCTGTCCTCTTATCTCTCGCGGCTCTATGCCGAGGCTCCGTTTCAGGATTTCAAGGCCGCCGCCAAAGGTGCCATTTCCTTGTTGCCGCCTCCCTTTCAAGAGGGCGCGCGTCGTGCCAAAGACATGCTCAAGGGGCTGGCCGTGGGCGGTACATTGTTCGAGGAACTGGGGTTCAGCTATGTCGGCCCCATCGACGGCCATGACCTGCACCAACTCTTGCCAGTTCTGCGCACCGTCAAGGCACGCGCCACCGGGCCGATCCTTATTCATGTGCTGACCAAGAAGGGCAAGGGCTATGGCCCCGCCGAGCGCGCCCGCGATGGCGGCCATGCGACCGCCAAATTCGACGTGCTGACCGGCGAACAGCGCAAATCGCCCTCGAACGCCCCCAGCTATACCGGCGTCTTCGCCAAGGCGCTGCTGGCCCATGCCGCACAGGATGACAAGATCTGCGCCGTGACCGCCGCCATGCCCGATGGCACCGGCCTCAACCTCTTTGCCGAACGCTACCCCTCGCGGCTCTTTGACGTGGGCATCGCGGAACAGCATGCCGTCACCTTTTCCGCCGGGCTTGCGGCGGGGGGGCTCAAACCCTTTTGCGCGCTCTATTCCACCTTTTTGCAACGCGGCTACGATCAGGTCGTGCATGATGTGGCGATTCAGCGCCTGCCGGTGCGGTTTGCCATCGACCGTGCGGGGCTTGTGGGCGCAGACGGCGCCACCCACGCGGGGGCCTTCGACACGGCCTTTCTCGCCAATCTGCCCGGTTTTGTGGTCATGGCCGCCGCCGATGAGGCCGAGCTTGTCCATATGGTCGCCACTGCCGCCGCCCATGATGAGGGCCCGATTGCGTTCCGCTATCCACGCGGCGAGGGGATGGGCGTCACCATGCCCGAACGCGGCGAACCGCTGGAAATTGGCAAGGGGCGTATCATCCAGACGGGCGCGCGCGTGGCGATCCTCTCCTTTGGCACGCGCCTCTCAGAGGTGCTCAAAGCCTCCGAATCCCTGCGTGCGCGCGGAATCACGCCCACCGTCGCCGATGCCCGCTTTGCCAAACCGCTGGATGAGGCGCTCATCCTCGATCTCGTCCAGAACCACGAGGCGATGATCACCGTCGAAGAGGGCGCGATTGGTGGATTTGCAAGCCATGTCAGTCACTTCTTGGCCGAAGCTCAGGTATTCGATCGCGGCTTCAAATTCCGCTCCATGGTCCTGCCGGACACGTTCATAGATCAGGCCAGCGCCGAGGATATGTATGCCGTCGCGCGTCTGAACGCCGCCGATATCGAAGCGCGGGTGCTTGACGTGCTGGGCATCGCGCAACTGGCTGGAAAACGCGCCTGACCTACCTATCTGGATGGGAAAAGGAGAAAGCGATGCGCCTTATCCCTCTCATTCTGGCGGCCTGTTTCGCCGTAACCCCGGCACACGCGCTCGATAGTAGCGCGGGCAAACTGACTGTCACCAAAATGGTTGACCAGCTCAACGATCCTTGGGCCATTGGCTTTCTGCCCGATGACAGCCTGCTCATCACCGAAAAAGGTGGCCGCCTTCTGCATGTCGTAAACGGTCAAGGCCGGGCCATCACCGGCCTGCCGGATGTTGCCACACGCGGGCAGGGTGGATTGCTTGATATTCTCGTGCCCCGCGATTTCGCGCAAAGCCGTCAGCTCTATTTCACCTATTCCAAACCGCAACCGGGCGGGGCAGGCACCGCCATCGCCCATGCCCGCCTTGCCCCCGGCGCGGATCGCCTCACCGACTGGACCGTGATATTCGAGTTGGAACCCGGCTCCTCTGGCGGGCGGCACTTCGGCTCGCGTCTGGTCGAGGGGCGCGATGGGATGCTCTACGCCACCATCGGCGACCGGGGCGATGACAGTTCGGCCCAAGATCTGGCACGTCAAAACGGCGCGGTCGTCCGGATCGCCCGCGATGGCGCCATCCCTTCGGACAACCCGTTCACGCAAACCGCTGGGGCGCAACCTGAAATCTGGTCCTATGGCCACCGCAACCCGCAAGGCGCGGCGCTTGATGCCGAGGGCAATCTCTGGGTGGTGGAACATGGCGCGCGCGGCGGCGATGAGGTGAACAGCATTGCCAAAGGCGCGAATTTCGGCTGGCCGGTGATTTCCTATGGTCGCCACTATTCAGGGCTGAAAATCGGCGAGGGCACGCAGAAATCCGGCATGGAACAGCCCGCGCATTATTGGGATCCCTCCATCGCGCCCTCTGGCATGATGATCTATCAGGGCGATATGTTTCCGGAATGGCGCGGCGACATCTTTGTCGGATCCCTCAAATTCGACATGATCTCGCGCCTCGATGGCACGCCGCTCACAGAGGTGGAGCGCCTCAAGTCCCGCGAAACCCAGCGCGTGCGCGACATCCGAGAGGCCCCGGATGGGTCAATCTGGTTTCTCAGCGTCGGGCAGGGTGCCGCCTACCGTCTCAGCCCCGGCTGATCTTCATCTGGCTTGAAATACCTCGGGGGTCTGGGGGCAGCGCCCCCAGCCTGGCCGCACCCTCAAACTGACAGGCGCGAGCTATGTGCGCCGCGTTCGCGGTAGGGCGTCGTGTTGTAATGCGCCCGGTAGCACTTTGAGAAATGCGAGGGCGAGGCAAATCCGCAGGCCAGCGCCACGTTGATCACGGTCATATCGGTCTGCATCAACAGGTTGCGCGCCTTTTGCAGGCGCAGTTCCATGTAATACCGCTTGGGGCTGCGGCTGAGATACCGGCGAAACAGACGTTCCAACTGCCGGGTCGACATGCCCACATCGCGTGCCAATGTCGCAGGGCTGATCGGCTCTTCGATATTGGTTTCCATCATCTGAATGACTTGGCTCAGCTTGGGATGCCGAACGCCGATGCGTGTCGGAACGCTCAGACGCTGCGTGTCCTGATCGGTGCGGATCGAGCTATAGATCTGCTGATCCGCCACGGCATTGGCCAGCTTTTCGCCATGATCATCCGCGATGATATTGAGCATGAGATCAATCGACGACGTGCCGCCCGCCGTGCTCATCCGGTTGCCATCAATCACGAAGACCGATTTCGTCAGGGTGACATCCTCGAATTCTTCGAGAAAACTGTCATGGTTTTCCCAATGGATCGTCGCGCGCTTGCCATCCAAAAGCCCTGCGCGCGCCAGAACATAGGACGCGGTGCACAGCCCCCCCATGCGCAGCCCCTTGCGCGCCTCACGGCGCAGCCAGTTCAACATGCGCTTGGTGGCGGCCTTTTGCACATCCATGCCGCCGCAAACCAGAACCACATCCTCGCGGTTCAAATCGGATAGGGCAAAGTCGAGATTGAACCGCACCCCGGCTGAGCAGGTGATCACATCCTCGGAATCACCTGTCAAAACCCAGCTATACAGCTCTTCTTCTGCCATACGATTGGCGATGCGCAGACATTCGATGGCCGAGGCAAAGCTGAGCAGGGTGAATCTGTCCAGCAACACAAACACAAAGCGTTTGGGCTCCTTCGGCGCTTTCACCGCGATCTTCGTGGCCTCTGACGTCATCATCACTCGATTCCCCGGCACAACGGCCTCTATAGCGGTCTGTCACGAATCTGTCGCGATTGACAAGAGAGCCATGGTCGATTTGCGACGCATTCTTGTGCGTTTCATATGGCCTCTTGCCCGCCGCTTTGCTAAGCACGGGTCTCAGATTACGTTCAATGCGGAGTAAGGACGATGACGGAATGGCAGAAAACGGGCTGGCGCGCGAAACCGCGGGTGCAGATGCCTGATTATCTCGATGCCGCCGCACTGGCCAATGTCGAGGCCCGTCTCAGGCAGTATCCGCCGCTGGTTTTCGCCGGTGAGGCGCGCCGGCTCAAACGTGCGCTCGGCGCTGCTGCGCGCGGCGAAGCGTTCTTGCTTCAGGGCGGCGATTGCGCCGAGGCCTTTGATCAATTCTCGGCTGATGCGATCCGCGACACCTTCAAGGTGATGCTGCAAATGGCGATGGTGCTGACCTATGGGGCGAAGGTGCCAGTGGTCAAGGTTGGCCGCATGGCGGGGCAATTCGCCAAGCCGCGCTCGGCCCCGACCGAGGTGATCGAAGGCGTGGAATTGCCCAGCTACCGGGGAGATATCATCAACGAACTGGCCTTCACCCCCGAGGCGCGCATTCCCAATCCGGACAAGATGTTGCAGGCCTATACGCAGGCTGCGGCCACGCTGAACCTGTTGCGTGCTTTTTCAACCGGCGGCTATGCCGATGTGCATCAGGTCCATGCCTGGACGCTGGGCTTCACCGAAAGCGAGAAAGCCGCGAAATACCGCGAAATGGCCAATCACATCTCGGACGCGCTCGACTTTATGAAAGCGGCGGGTGTGGACAGCGACAATGCCCATACGCTCAAGACCGTGGATTTCTACACCTCGCATGAAAGCCTCTTGCTGGAATATGAAGAGGCGTTGTGCCGGCTCGACTCCACCTCTGGGAAATGGCTGGCGGGCTCTGGCCATATGCTGTGGATCGGCGACCGCACCCGGCAGCCGGATGGCGCGCATGTCGAATTTCTGCGTGGCGTGCAGAATCCCATTGGCCTTAAATGCGGCCCGTCGATGACCTCGGACGATCTCAAGCGGCTCTTGGCCACGCTCAACCCCAGCAATGAGGCCGGGCGTCTGACACTGATCGCGCGCTTTGGTGCGGGCAAGGTGGCGGAAAACCTGCCGCGCCTGATCCGCACGGTGCAGGAAGAGGGAGCATCGGTGCTTTGGGTCTGTGATCCGATGCATGGCAATACGATCAAATCCGCGACCGGCTATAAAACCCGGCCGTTTGAGTTGGTCCTGCGCGAGGTTCAGGAATTCTTTGGCATCCACAAGGCCGAGGGCAGCATCCCCGGCGGCGTGCATTTCGAGATGACCGGGCAGGATGTGACCGAATGCACCGGCGGCATGCGGGCGCTCTCCGAAGAAAACCTGTCGGCGCGCTATCACACCGCCTGCGATCCGCGCCTCAATGCCAGCCAATCGCTCGAACTGGCCTTCCTCGTGGCGGAAGAACTGAAATCCCTGCGCCATGATCGCCGTCAGGCCGAAGCAGGATAAGAGAACTGCCTGACCGCAACGGGGCGCAAGGCCCTGTTGCGGTTGGTGTCTCAGCGCGGCTTACTTGACCACCCGCAGATGCGCACGCCCGCGCGCCGCACCGCGCACCGGCCATTCACCGCGCAGACCTCCGGGTAAGGGTTCAATCGGCTTTGCCGCCGGTGCCGCTGTGTCGTCCAAGGGCAGCACCCGAACCGATGTCATCTCGAACCGGCGCGAGGCACGGCCGATGTCGCCCTGCGTGACCAAACAGCCAAGCGCCCGCGACACATCCCCCAGATCACTGCGCAACGGCCAGAGCAAAAGACGCCCCGTCATCTCGGGCCGTCCCAATCCCGCCTTGGCGTGCAGGTCTATGTCCAATCGCGCAGGCCGCTCGAAAAGATCCACCAGCGCCAGCGCAAAGGTTTCGCGCGCCGCAGGCGTGATCAGGCTCGACAATGGCATGCCGCGCACTTCCATCCCCATCAACGCATTAAGATGCAACCCCGCCACCCGCAGCCGCGTCACCCCCGGTGCGATGCGTTCGACGATAAAGGCGTTGGACAGCAGCCCGCCAATATGGCGCGGGTTGATGTCTGAGCGGCGCGGCACCTCGGCCCCCTCGCAAAGCCCCGCCCAATAGCTGTGAAGCGCCTGCAAGTCGGCGGCGTGCAGCCGGTCAACGGCTGTGACCCCCGGAAAACACGAGATGGTTCTGTCATCCTGCATGAGCCACTCCTTTGCACCCTGCCTTGCACCCTGCCGATCAAGCCCTGCAACGACAGCCTGCCTGATGAACCTTGCGCAGCACCTGAGGCACCGCACGTTGGACCAAGACTGCCACAAGTTTTTGGGAATTTATCTAAAAATCGCGGGGATTGGTTAACCTCTCGGGGCGGTGGGGCAGGCCACCGGGGACTTGCCAGCCGCCGGGTCACGCACTAGGACGGGGCAACGCCGCAAGCCCCAAGGACGACCGCCGATGATCCAGTCGATGACCGCTTTCGCCACTGCCAAAGGGGCCATTCCGGGCCATGACTGGACATGGGACTTGCGCAGCGTGAATGGCAAAGGGCTCGACCTGCGCCTGCGCGTGCCCGACTGGATCGAGGGATTGGACCCCGCGCTCCGGGCGCGGCTGGGGCAGGTGCTGGCGCGGGGCAATGTCTCGCTCACCCTGCGGCTCAACAGTGCGGATGCCAGCGGCCAAGTGGCGGTCAACCCGGACCGGCTCGAGGATGTGCTGCGCGCCATGGCCCTCGTCGAGGATCGCGCCATGTCCTCTGGCCTGTCGCTCGCCCCGGCCACCGCTGCCGACATCCTGACGCTGCGCGGCGTGCTCGAAGCTGGCACCGGCGAGAGTGACAGCACCGCGCTCTGCGCCGCACTTCTTGCGGATTTCGAACCGCTGCTCACCGATTTTCTTGCCATGCGCGCCGCCGAAGGGGCGGCTCTGGCGCAGATTCTGCACGCGCAACTGGATGAGATCGCCCGCCTGACGCAAGCGGCCCAAGACCTGCTCGCCCAGCGTAGCGCCGACATCGCCCGCGCGCACCAAACGGCCTTGGCCCGCCTACGGGACAGCGCCACCGATCTCGATCCCGCACGTCTGGCACAGGAATTGGCACTGCTCGCGGTCAAGCTCGACGTGACCGAAGAATTGGACCGCCTGCGCGCCCATGTGCGGGCCGCCCTTACCCTGCTTGAGTCCGGCGCGCCCGTGGGCCGCAAGATCGACTTTCTCAGCCAAGAGTTCAACCGAGAGGCCAATACGCTCTGCTCCAAGGCGCAGCATAGCGGCCTGACCGAGATCGGGCTCAGCCTCAAGACGGTGATCGACCAGATGCGCGAACAGGTGCAAAATGTCGAATGAGGCACGCGCGGCCCGCGCAGGATTTGAGTATTTGCACCAAGAAGAAGGACAAGGGACAGCATGAGCAACCGCAGGGGCCTCTTGATCATTCTTTCCTCGCCGTCCGGCGCGGGCAAGTCCACGCTATCACGGCGATTGCGTGACTGGGACCCGACGATTGCCTTTTCGGTTTCGGCCACGACCCGCGCGCCGCGCCCCGGAGAGGTGGACGGTCAAGATTATCACTTCATGTCGCAGCCGCAGTTCAAACAGGATGTAGCCGCCGGCGACATGCTGGAACATGCGCATGTGTTTGGCAATTTCTACGGCAGCCCACGGGGCCCGGTTCAGGCCGCCATCGACGCAGGGCGTGACGTGCTGTTTGATATTGATTGGCAGGGCGCGCAGCAAATCCGTAACTCGGCCTTGGGCGCGCATACGCTCTCGATCTTTCTTTTGCCGCCCTCGATCCGCGAATTGCACCGCAGGCTGGAAACGCGCGGACAGGATGCGCCCGATGTCATCGCCAAACGGATGGAGAAAAGCTGGGACGAAATCAGCCATTGGGACGGCTATGATTTCGTGCTGGTCAATGAAGATCTGGACGCCACCGAGGCGCGGCTCAAAACGATCATCGAGGCCACGCGCCTGCGCCGCAGTCAGCAACCTGGGCTAACCGCACATGTGCGCGCGCTGCAAACTGAATTCGAGGAGATGCAATGACGATCTATACGCTCGACGGCCACGCGCCGCAGATTGCCGAAGACAGCTGGATCGCCCCCGATGCCAATCTGATTGGCAAAGTGGTGATCGAGGATTTGGCCTCGGTCTGGTTCGGCTGCACCCTGCGCGGTGATAACGAGGAAATCCGCGTGGGTGCGGGCAGCAATGTGCAGGAAAACTGCGTGATGCACACCGATATGGGCTATCCGCTCGTCATCGGGCCGGGCTGCACCATCGGGCACAAGGCGATGCTGCATGGCTGTATTTTGGAAGAAAACGTGCTGATCGGCATGGGGGCCACGGTGCTTAATGGTGCGCGCATCGGGCGCAACAGCCTGATCGGCGCAGGGGCCTTGATCACCGAAGGCAAAGAAATTCCCGAAGGCAGCCTTGTGATGGGCGCGCCGGGCCGGGTGGTGCGCAGTCTGGACGCCGCCGCGATTGCCACGCTGCGCGCCACAGCGCTGCATTACCAACAGAATATGCGCCGGTATCGCACCGGGCTTGTGGCGCTCTGACGGGCGATGCAGGGTCTGGCCACGGTTCTGGCAGGTATTCCGCTGGCGGCCATTCTGGTGGGGCCGGATGATCGCATCATCGCCGCCAATCAAGGCGCGCGCGATCATTTTGGGCAGGGGCTTGAGGGGCGACATCTCTTGACCGCGCTCCGACAGCCCGATGTGCTCGAGGCAATAGAGGCCAGCCTGCGCGACCGACAGCCGCGCAAGATCACCTATCAAACATCCGAGGCGGGGCGTGACAGCAGCTTTCAGGTGCATGTGGGCTATGTCGAAACGCTGGATGCGCGCGGCACGCTCGTGTGTTTCGAGGACCTGACCGAGCGCGAACATGCCGCCCAGATGCGGCGCGATTTCGTGGCCAATGTCAGCCATGAACTGCGCACGCCGCTCACCGCGCTCATGGGGTTCATCGAGACCCTGCAAGGGCCTGCGCGCCACGATCAGGCCGCCATCGACCGATTCCTTGGGATCATGCAGTCCGAAGCGGCCCGGATGGAGCGCCTAGTGCGCGATCTTCTGTCCCTCAGCCGGGTAGAGAGCGAAGAGCGCGTGCGCCCGCGCGAAGAGGTCAACTTGGGTCAGGTGATCGGCTCGGTTCTGCATGCCTTGCGCCCCTTGGCGCGTGATCGTGCCTGCGAGATTACCTTTGAGGCGCCCGACGGCATGATCGTGCGCGGCAATGATGACCAGTTGCAGCAGGTCTTTACCAACCTGATTGAAAACGCGATCAAATATGGCGGTACAGGCAACCATATCACCATCACGCTGGAACGTATTGCGCGCGATGCCACCCTGCGTGCGCCGGCCATTCTGGCGCGGGTGCGTGATCAGGGGCCCGGAATCGAGCCGCTGCATATCCCCCGGCTGACCGAGCGTTTCTACCGCGTCGACACCCACCGCTCGCGCGAGATGGGGGGCACGGGCCTTGGCCTCGCCATCGTCAAGCATATTGTCAATCGTCACCGTGGACGGCTGCGAATCTCCTCGACCCTTGGGGAGGGTGCCGAATTTTCAGTGATTCTGCCGCAATGGGATCGCCAAGAGGCCTGAGCACGCCCGCCTCGACCGCGAAAAAATCGCCCAGAACCACCAACTTCTCCGCGTGTCATAAAACCGTTACATAAGTGTAACAAAAGCGTTGTGGTTCTCACCTAGTGGTGATCCCGAGGTCGCCCCTGCCTGGGCGTCCCGTGAAACCGAACTCAGGAGCAACTCATGCTGTTCAAATCCACCGTTTCCGCCCTGGCCCTGACGGCCCTCGCCGCTGGCACTGCTGCGGCCCGTGACAACATCCAGATCGCTGGCTCCTCGACCGTGCTGCCCTATGCCGCCATCGTCGCCGAAGCGTTTGGCGAAAACTTTGATTTCCCAACCCCGGTCGTGGAATCCGGTGGTTCGGGCGCTGGCCGCAAGAAGTTGTGCGAAGGCGTGGGTGAAAACACCATCGACATCGCCAACTCCTCTTCGCGCATCAAACAATCCGACATCGACCTCTGCGCCCAGAATGGCGTGACCGAGATCATGGAAGTCCGCATCGGTTATGACGGCATCGTGTTTGCCTCTGACATTAACGGCCCGGCCTATGCCTTTACCCCGGCCGATTGGCACGCGGCTCTGGCGGCTCAGGTGTCCAAGGATGGCGCTCTGGCCGACAACACCAACAAGGTATGGTCCGATGTTCGCGCCGATCTGCCCGGCGACGAAATCCTCGCCTTCGTGCCCGGCACCAAGCACGGCACCCGCGAAGTGTTCGACGAAAAGGTGATCATCGCCGGTTGCGAAGAAAACGGCACCTATGATCTGCACCTCGCGGCCAATGGCGGCGACGAGAAAGCCGCTGAAAAGGCATGTATGGCGCTGCGCACCGATGGCGTGTCCATCGACATCGACGGCGACTATACCGAAACGCTGGCCCGTGTGGATGCCAACAAGAACGGTATCGGCGTCTTTGGCCTCTCGTTCTACCAGAACAACACCGACAAACTTCAGGTTGCCACCATGGGCGGCGTTGTTCCCTCGGTCGAATCGATCGCTTCGGGTGAATATCCGGTGTCGCGTCCGCTGTTCTTCTACGTCAAGAACGCGCATCTCGATGTGATCCCCGGCATGCAGGAATATATCGAGTTCTTCGTGTCCGACGAAATCTCAGGCCCCGATGGCCCGCTCTCGGCCTATGGCCTCGTGTCTGACCCCGAGCTTGCCAAGACGCAGGAAATGGTTGCCAACCGCGTGCCCATGGGCGTGCTGAACTAAGACCAAGACCTCTGAGGGGTGGCGCATCCGCGCCATCCCTCCCTTTTTGGCGGAGAGCAGATGAGTACCGGCTATATCACCCTGATCGTGCTCGGCCTGTGTGGGCTGGGCTTTTTCTTGGGGCGCGCACGCGCCTATGCAACCTCCAAGACCACGGGCAAGAAACTGCACTCGCTGCCGAACTATTATGGTCAGGCGGTCGCGCTTTATACGGCAGTCCCGGCGCTATTGCTGATGCTCGCTTGGCTCTTTTTGCAGCCCCTGATGATTGAGGGGCGTGTCGCGGGCATGATCCCCGACAGTGTGATCCCCGAAGGCGGCGCCAAGAGCCTTGTCATGGCCGATGTGCGCCGGATTGCGGGCGGGCTTGATGCCCTGATGGCCGCAGGCGAGATGTCCGAGGACGATCTGGGCGCAATGCGCGCGGATTTCACCGACATTCGCAACCGGCTTGGCACTGTCGGCGTGGCGCTTGGCTCGGATGTGCCGGTGCCTGTGTTCGAGGCGGCCAAGGAGCTGCGCAAATCGCAAAATGCCGGGAACTTTCTGATGACCCTAGCGGTGCTGGGGCTGTCGCTTGGCCTGCTGGTGTGGTCTTGGTCGCGGGTGCATCCCGATCAACGCGCGCGCAACGCCTCTGAAACCTTTGTGCTGGCGCTTTTGATCGGTGCCTCGCTGGTGGCGATCCTCACCACTGCGGGTATTGTCGCATCGCTGCTCTTTGAGACCATCAATTTCTTCAAGATGTATCCGGCGCGCGATTTCTTCTTTTCGACCGTGTGGAACCCGCAATTCCGGGGCGGGTCTGATCTGGGCATCCTGCCGCTCTTGTGGGGCACGCTCTATGTCAGTTTTCTGGCACTGCTGGTGGCGGTGCCTCTGGGATTGATGATTGCGATCTATCTGGCGGAATATGCCAGCAAGCCGCTGCGCGCCTTTGCCAAACCGGCCATCGAGGTTCTCGCCGGTATCCCGACCATCGTCTATGGCCTCTTTGCGCTGATCACCGTGGGCCCGTTCCTGCGCGATTATATCGCCTCGCCACTGGGCCTTGGCACCTCGTCCTCTTCGGTGCTGACGGCCGGTCTGGTCATGGGGATCATGCTCATCCCGTTCGTGTCGTCGCTCTCGGATGACATCATCAACGCCGTGCCGCAATCCATGCGCGATGGCTCTTATGGCCTTGGCGCTACCAAATCCGAAACCATCAAGCAGGTGATCCTGCCCGCCGCGTTGCCCGGTGTGGTCGGGGCCATCCTCTTGGCCGCCTCCCGCGCTATTGGCGAGACCATGATCGTGGTCATGGGGGCAGGGGCCGCCGCCAAACTTGGCCTCAACCCGTTCGAAGCCATGACAACCATCACCGTCAAGATCGTAAGCCAGTTGACCGGCGATACCGAATTCGCCAGCCCTGAAACGCTGGTCGCCTTCGCCCTCGGCCTTACGCTTTTTGTCTTCACGCTTGGGCTGAATGTCATCGCCCTTGTGATCGTGCGCAAATACCGGGAGCAGTACGAATGACCGATTTCACCGCCTCAGACGCTGTTCCGGCACCGCGCAAAGGGTCTTTGCTGACGCAGGATGCCCGCACCAAGCAACGCAATGCCAAAGAGGCGCGGTTCCGCATGATGGGGCTTGTCGCCGTCACCATCGGTGTTCTTTCCTTGGTCGGCTTGCTGACCTCGATCCTTGCCAGTGGCCTATCGTCTTTTCAGCAGACCTATGTCGAGCTTGAGGTCTATCTGGACCCCGCAAAACTTGACAAAAACGGCAACCGCAATCCCGACGACATCGCCAAGGTCTCGACCTTCGGCTATACCCCGCTGATCGAGGCGGCAATGGTCGCCGCGATCGAGCGGACCGGTGTCACCTCGGATGTCGCGAATGCCAAGGCCGCCGGCGAGTTGATCTCGAAAGAGGCCCCCGCCACCTTGCGCGACTTTGTTTTGGCCAACCCGGACAGGATCGGCGAAACCGTGCCCTTCGATCTGCTGGCCGCAGGCCGCATCGACGGGTTCTTCAAAGGCCGCGTGACCATGGAAAGCGCGGCACTCGACCGCAATGTCTCGCCCGAGCAATTGCAGCTTGCCCAACAGCTCAAAGACGCAGGCATCCTTACGACCAAATTCAACTGGGCCTTCTTCACCGCGCCCGATGCCTCTGACACCCGCCCCGAAGCCGCCGGTCTGGGCGTGGCGATCATCGGCTCGGCCTATATGATGCTGATTGTGCTGGTCCTGTCACTGCCCTTGGGTGTCGCGGCGTCGATCTATCTTGAGGAATTCGCGCCCAAGAACCGCTGGACCGACCTGATCGAGGTGAATATCTCGAACCTCGCCGCCGTGCCGTCCATCGTATTCGGTATCCTGGGTCTGGCGATCTTCATCAATATGGTAGGCCTGCCGCAATCGGCCCCCATCGTGGGCGGTCTCGTGCTCACGCTGATGACCCTGCCCACCATCATCATCGCCACCCGTGCGGCGCTGAAATCTGTGCCGCCCTCGATCCGCGATGCAGCCCTCGGTGTGGGCGCGTCCAAGATGCAGGCGATCTTTCACCATGTCCTGCCCTTGGCCATGCCCGGCATCCTTACCGGCGCGATCATCGGTCTGGCGCAGGCGCTTGGCGAAACAGCACCCCTGCTGCTGATCGGTATGGTTGCCTTTGTGCGCGAATATCCCGCAGGCCCGCCCGAAGGGTTCTTTGACCCCGCCGCCGCACTGCCCGTGCAGGTCTATAACTGGACGCAGCGTGGCGACCCGGCCTTTGTGGAACGCGCATCCGGGGCCATCATCGTGTTGCTCGTCTTCCTCGTGATCATGAACATCGCCGCCATCCTGCTGCGCAGACGGTTTGAACGCCGCTGGTAAACAAAGGTATAGACCCATGTATGACGCCCCAAAATTCGCGGAGACGACAGTGACCAATAACGATATCAAGATCGCCGCGCGCAAGGTGCAGGTTTATTATGGCGCGACGCATGCCATCAAGGACGTGGATGTCGATATCCTGGACAAGACCGTGACCGCCTTTATCGGCCCGTCGGGCTGTGGAAAATCCACATTCCTGCGCTGCATCAACCGGATGAACGACACAATCGACATCTGCCGCGTCGAGGGGGACATCCGCATCGACGGCGAAGACATCTACGACAAAAAGGTCGATCCGGTGCAATTGCGCGCCAAGGTGGGCATGGTGTTTCAGAAACCCAACCCGTTCCCCAAGTCGATCTATGACAACGTGGCGTATGGCCCGCGCATCCACGGGCTTGCCCGCACCAAGGCAGATCTCGACGAAATCGTCGAAAAATCCCTGCGCCGCGCCGCTCTCTGGAACGAGGCCAAGGACCGGCTCGATCAGCCCGGCACCGGCCTTTCGGGCGGCCAGCAACAGCGTCTGTGCATCGCCCGTGCCGTTGCCACCTCGCCCGAGGTTCTGTTGATGGACGAACCCTGCTCGGCGCTCGATCCCATCGCCACGGCGCAGGTCGAGGAATTGATCGACGAATTGCGGCAAGAGTTTTCTGTGGTGATCGTCACCCACTCGATGCAGCAGGCCGCGCGCGTCAGCCAGAAAACGGCCTTCTTCCACCTCGGTCATCTCGTCGAATTCGGCGATACCGGCCAGATTTTCACCAACCCCAAGGATGAGCGCACCGAAAGCTACATCACCGGGCGCATTGGCTAAGGAACGCTCCATGTCTGACCATCAGCACATCGTCTCATCCTTCGACCGCGACCTCGAGACCATTCAGGCCCATATCATGAAGATGGGCGGCATGGTCGAACGCGCAATCTCCGACGCCGCTCGCTCGCTTGAAACCCGCGATGACGAACTGGCAGAAGAGGTGCGCGGCCGCGACAAGGCGATTGACGCGCTCGAAGAGCAGATCAACGAAGAGGCCGCCCGCGTGCTGGCGCTGCGGTCGCCCGCCGCGCGCGATCTGCGGGTTGTCCTGACCGTGATCAAGATTTCCGCCAGCCTTGAACGCATCGGTGACTATGCCAAGAACATGGCAAAACGCACCTCGGTCCTCAGCCAGATGGCGGCTGTCAACGGCTCGCCCTCGGCCCTGCGGCGCATGGCCCGCGAGGTCGAAGAAATGCTGAAAGACGTGCTCGACGCTTATATCCAGCGCGACATGGACCTCGCCCATGAGGTGATCCGCCGCGACCTCGATGTCGATCAGATGTATAACGCGATCTTCCGCGAATTCCTGACCTTCATGATGGAAGATCCGCGCAACATCACGCCCTGCATGCATCTGCATTTCATCGCCAAGAACACCGAACGCATGGGCGATCTTGTCACCTCTATCGCTGAACAGGTGATCTACCTTGTCTCGGGCCAGTTCCCCGATGATCCGCGCCCCAAAAGCGATACGACCTCGGTTGACCCCAGCCTTGCGCCCAAGGGCAGCCACTAACACGAGGAGCCGCCGATGTCTGCTGATCAACCCACCGTCCTCTTGGTCGAGGATGAACCGGCACAGCGCGAAGTGTTGGGCTATAATCTCCAGGCCGACGGCTTTCATGTTCTGACCGCCAGCAATGGTGAAGAGGCGCTGTTGATGGTGGCGGAAATGCCCCCCGACATCATCGTTCTGGATTGGATGATGCCGAATGTGTCGGGCATCGAGGTCTGTCGCCAGCTCAAGACCCGCTCGGAAACGCGCGGCATCCCGATCATCATGCTCTCGGCCCGCTCTGAAGAGGTGGACCGCGTGCGCGGATTGGAAACCGGGGCCGATGACTATGTGATCAAACCCTATTCGCTGGTCGAACTGATGGCACGTGTGCGCGCCCAACTGCGCCGCACCCGCCCCGCTACAGTGGGCGAACGGCTGGAATATCTCGATATCGTGCTTGATGCCGAAACCCACCGCGTGACCCGCTGTGAAAAGCCGTTGAAACTCGGCCCTACGGAATTTCGCCTGCTGTCGACCTTCATGGAAAAACCGGGCCGCGTCTGGTCGCGCGAGCAACTTCTTGATCGCGTCTGGGGCCGTGACATCTATGTCGACACCCGCACCGTCGATGTCCATATCGGGCGGCTGCGCAAGGCGCTGTGCCAGCACGGCGGCGATGATCCGCTGCGCACCGTGCGCGGCGCGGGCTATGCCTTGGGCTGATCCCCGTCAGCGCGGCAGCAGGTCTTCATCCTCGGCCTGTCCCGCCAGCCAATCGCGGAACTTGCAGAGCGCCGGATCGCGCGCATTCTGGACGGGCCAAACAAGATAGTAAGCCCCGGAAATCAGCGTCTTGTCCCCCCAAGCTGATCTAAATCGGCCCGTCGCCAGATCCTGCTCTGCCAGATAATCCGGCAAAAGAGCGACCCCCAAACCATGCAACGCCGCCTGCGTGATGGTTGAAAATTGGTCATAGATGGTGCCGCTCACCTTGGCCCCGGTCACGCCCTGCGCTTCGAACCACGCAGGCCAGGCACCGGGGCGCGTCTCAATCTGCAAGAGCGGCAGGCGCATCAGGTCTGCCGCGCGTTCGATTGGCGCATGCGCTGCCAAGAATTCTGGCGTTGCCACCGCCACCACACGCTCGGTCCGCAGCCGGAGCGCTTCGGTGCCCAACCAATCGTGCTTGCCAAAATGTATGGCTGCATCAAAGGGTTCCGTGACAAAGTTAAACGGCTTCAGCCGTGTTGACAGGTTGATCGTCACTTCGGGATAAAGCCGCGCAAACTCGGCCAATCGCGGCACCAGCCAGCGCATCCCGAATGTCGGCAGAATCGCAAGGCTCAGACTCCCGCCCGCCGGATCCGTCGTTAGCTTGAGCGACGCTTGCGCAATCTGTTGCAGCGCGCCCCGGATTTTATCGGCATAATCGGCAGCTTCCGGCGTCAGGTAAATACCACGCCCTTGCCGCACGACCAACCCCACGCCAAGTTGATCCTCCAATGTTTTCAATTGCCTGCTGACCGCACTTTGCGTTTGCGACAGTTCCGCCGCCGCCGCTGTGGCGCTGCCCAAACGGTCCAGCGCCTCTAGCGCACGCAACGAGGCAATCGACGGAAGAAAGCGGCGGGGCAGGGTCATTCTTGCGGTTTACTCATACGTCTATGTGAATTTATCGTTATTCATCGGCGTTTTGCCAGTGTAACCTGTGCCCAACTCGCAAATTAAGTGACAGGAGCCCGCCATGAACGCCAATACTCCAACCCTGCGCGCCAAGGATGCCCCAGATCTCAACAGTTTTGATTGGGCCGATCCCTTTCGCCTCAATGATCAACTCTCCGAAGAAGAGCGTATGATCGCGGCAAGCGCCCGCACCTTTGCGCAGGAAGTTTTGCAACCGCACGTCATCGCCGCCTACCGCGAAGAGCGCGTTGACCCCGATATCTTCAAGGAAATGGGCCAAATGGGCCTCTTGGGCACCACCATCCCCGAGGAATACGGCGGGCTGGGTGCCAACTATGTCACCTATGGCCTTGTCGCCCGTGAAATCGAGCGGGTGGACTCGGGCTATCGGTCGATGATGAGCGTGCAATCCTCGCTCGTGATGTATCCGATCTATGCCTATGGCTCCGAGGAACAGCGGCGCAAATATCTGCCCGGTCTGGCCAGTGGTGATCTGATCGGCTGCTTCGGCCTGACAGAGCCGGATGCGGGCAGCGATCCTGCCGGCATGAAAACCCGCGCCATGCGCACAACGGGCGGCTATCGCCTGACCGGCAGCAAGATGTGGATTTCCAACAGCCCCATCGCGGATGTCTTTGTTGTCTGGGCCAAATCCGAGGCGCATGACGGCAAAATCCGTGGCTTCATCCTCGAAAAGGGCATGAAGGGTCTCAGCGCGCCCAAAGTGGGCGGCAAACTCTCCTTGCGCGCCTCTGTCACCGGCGAGATCGTGATGGATAACGTCGAGGTGCCGGAATCCGCTCTTTTGCCGAATGTTCAAGGGCTTAAAGGCCCCTTTGGATGTCTCAACCGCGCCCGCTATGGCATCGCATGGGGCGTTATGGGGTCCGCCGAATTCTGCTGGCACGCCTCTCGGCAATACGGGCTCGATCGCAAGCAGTTCAACCGCCCCTTGGCGCAAACCCAGCTTTTTCAGCTGAAACTGGCCAATATGCAAACCGAAATCACCCTCGGCCTGCAAGCGGCGCTGCGCGTCGGTCGCCTGATGGACGAGGCCAATGCCGCCCCTGAAATGATCTCGATGATCAAGCGCAACAATTGCGGCAAGGCGCTCGAAATAGCCCGTCACGCCCGCGATATGCACGGCGGCAACGGCATTTCCGAAGAGTTTCAGGTCATCCGCCACATGGTCAACCTTGAAACGGTCAACACCTACGAGGGCACGCATGATGTGCATGCCCTGATCCTTGGCCGGGCACAGACCGGGCTTCAGGCCTTCTTCTGATCCATGCCGGGGCTTGGCAACCTCTGGCGCGCAAGTGCCGCTGAAACCTACACCGCACAGCCCCTGCGCGGTGAACGCATGGTGGATCTGGCCATCATCGGCGCGGGGTTTACGGGCCTGTCGGCGGCGCTGCATGCAGCCGGGCAGGGGGCTGATGTCGCCGTGCTCGAGGCCGAAACCGTGGGCGAGGGCGGCTCTGGCCGCAACGTGGGCCTTGTCAACGCCGGGCTTTGGCTGCCACCCGATGATGTGTGCAAAATCCTCGGGCCTGGGCCGGGCGAACATCTTAACGCGGTTCTCGCCGAGGCCCCATCGCTGGTCTTTGACCTGATCGCACAGCATGGCATCGCCTGCGAGGCCACCCGCAACGGCACCCTGCATCTGGCCCACGCGCCCAAGGCGATGGCAGACCTGCAATCGCGCCACGCGCAATTGGCCGCACGCGGCGCGCCCGTGCGCCTGATTGACATGAACAGCACCGCGCAACGCACGGGCACGGATAGGTTTTATGGCGCATTGCACGATGCGCGCGCGGGCACGATTCAGCCGCTTTCCTATGCGCGCGGCTTGGCCCGCGCCGCCCATGACGCAGGCGCCTTGATCTGCGAGCAAACCCCTGTCACCGCCGCCGAACATCGCAGCGGCCAGTGGATCATCACCACCCCCGGCGGCAAACTCCGGGCGCGGCATCTGCTGATCGCCACCAATGCCTATCACCGCCCCGTCACCCATGTCTCGCGCCCCGATGTGCCGATAGTCGAGTATTTCCAGCTGGCGACTGCCCCCATCGGCGACAATCTGGCGGGCGATATTCTGGCAGGTGGCGAGGGGTGCTGGGATACGGGCCTCGTGATGACGTCCGTGCGCCGCGACGGGGCAGGGCGCGTTATACTGGGGGGCATGGGGGGGGATGTGACCGTTCATGCCAATTGGGCGCGGCGCAAGCTGACACAGCTTTTCCCGCGTCTGTCTGGTGTGGAAATTCAACACGCATGGGCCGGTCGCATCGCCATGACCCACGACCATTTGCCCCGGATTCAGCGCATGGGGCCGGGCGCTCTGGCGATCTTTGGCTATTCCGGGCGGGGCATCGGCCCCGGCACCGTCTTTGGCCGTGCCGCCGCGCTGGCGCTCTTGTCTGGCGATCACAGCGGCCTTCCTGTTCCCGTGGTCGAAAGCCATGCAGAGCAGTTCGTCACCCTCAAATCGCTCTATTACGAGACCGGCGCGCGGCTGGTTCATGCGGTGGCGGACCGCGGCTGAGCAGATTTGCACACTAAGTGTTGAACGCGTGCCAATTGCACCCCTTTGCTTCGGGTATATGTGGTCACCGGTAAGTTAACAGGAGCAGAACATGGCCCTCACCGACACCGGCGGCAGCTTTACCCAAGGCAATCTTTTTCGGCATATCTCGGTGATGTCCTTCACCTCAAGCATCGGCTTGATGGCTATCTTTGCCGTTGATCTTATTGATATTTTGTTCATTGCCATGCTCGGCCGCGAGGAATTGGCGGCCGCCGCAGGCTATGCCAGCACGATCATGTTCTTTGCAAGCGCCATCAACATCGGCCTCTCCATCGCCGCAGGGGCGCTTGTTGCACAGGCTGAAGGACGCAAAGACCGCGCCGCCGCGCGCGAAGCAGCCAGCGCAACGGCGGTATTTGCTGTGGCGGTGGGTCTGCTTGTGCCCCTTTTGGCCTTGCCTTTTGTCAATGAAATCCTCGGATTGGTGGGCGCAGACGGCGCGATGCGCGACATGGCGGCGACCTATCTGTGGATCATTCTGCCCTCTACCTTTGTTTCGGGCCTCTCGATGGTTGCCGTGGCAGTGTTGCGTGCCTATGGCGATGCGCGTGGGGCGATGTATCCCGCGCTCTTGGGCGCTGGTGTTAACCTTGTGCTTGATCCCATCCTGATCTTCAGCCTCAACATGGGCCTCGAAGGAGCGGCAGTGGCAACGGTTTTTGCGCGTATCGCGACCATGGCATTGGCCTTGGGCTATGCCATCTCGCGCTATCAGGCCTTTGCCAAACCACATTTCGCCTGCGTGGCGCGCGATTGCGGCGGCGCGATCAAGATTGCCGCGCCCGCGATGCTGGCAACCGTCGCAACCCCCGTCGGTGCCGCGATCGTGACGCGGGAAATGGCCAAATATGGCGCAGATGCTGTGGCCGGTATGGCGGTGATCAATCGGCTGGTGCCCGTTGTTTTTTCGGTGGTTCTGGCGCTCTCTGGGGCCATCGGGCCGATTTTTGGCCAGAATTTTGGGGCAGGGCGGCTGGACCGGGTGCAAGAGACCTTCTTTGACGGGCTCAAGTTTCTGGCTCTCTACGTGCTCACGATGTCGGCGCTGCTCTTTGTGCTTCGCGGGCCGATTGCTGATCTTTTTGACGCCACCGGACAGATGCGCAGCTTGCTCTACCTCTACCTAGGCCCGCTGGCGCTTGCGTCCTTTTTCAACGGGGCGATCTTCATTGCCAATGCCTCGTTCAACAACCTTGGCCATCCGGGCTATTCGACATGGATCAACTGGGCGCGCAACACGCTGGGGATTTGGCCCTTTGCGGTGGCCTTCGGGATGATCTGGGGCGCGCCGGGGGTTCTTTTGGGTCAGGCGCTTGGCGGGGTGGTCTTTGCCGGTGTCGCCACATGGCTCAGCCTGCGCGTGATCGAAGCACCGTGTAAGGATCCTTTGTTGGGGCATTTCTCATGCCCCGACCAACGCATGCAGGTGGTGATGAACCGGTGCAGCCGGTCCTGAAGGTCTATATCCTTAATTCGCATAATCAGTATTATGTAATTAATATAGATCACGAAAACCGCGTCACGGCACACAGCTTTCGCTGTAAATCACTTAAAAACCACACCTTACACCTTCCTTTTGATGTGAGACTCCTTGCAACAACAGTGATCAGAATACACATCACCCTGCAGATGCGCGCGGTACGACCACGCAGGCCTCGACTCGGAACGGATTCGCGGTTTAAGAGAAGATTGCAGGAGTTTTACCATGACCGCACTTCTCTTTCTGAACGGACCCAATCTTAATCTTTTGGGCACACGACAGCCCGAGGTTTACGGGCACACAACCCTCGCTGATATCGAAACCATGTGTCAGGATGCCGCCCGTCGGCGCGGCGTCACTCTTGCTTTTTTCCAGAGCAATCACGAAGGCGCGCTGCTCGATCAGATTCACGCGGCACGTGGCACCTATGACGGCATCATTCTGAACGCCGGTGCCTATACCCATACCTCTGTGGCGCTGATGGATGCCATCAGTTCGGTCGCCATTCCGACCATCGAACTGCATCTGTCGAATGTGCATGCGCGCGAGGCGTTTCGCCATCAGTCCTACATTGCCCGCGTCGCCGTTGGGGTGATCTGCGGCTTTGGCGCGCAAGGCTATGTTCTGGCGCTTGATGCGATGCTCGGCCATCTGGAGCGTGCCGGATGATCGAAGCCGCGAGGGTCAACACCCTGCTCAATGCCGCCACGATTGAGGAACTGTGGGATCATCATACCCAGTTCATGGCAGAGTATGGCTTTGACCGGCTGATCTATGGCTACACACGGTATCGCACCGCAACATCGCTCGGCGATCCCGACGATTTCCTAATGCTGACAAATCACGATCCCTGCTACACGAATGTCTTTGTGGGTGAAGGTCTCTATTTCAACGCGCCCATGGTGCGTTGGGCGCTTGAAAATGAAGGCGCCTGCTCTTGGTCTGTGCTGCGCCACATGACCGACAGCGGCACCCTCACCCCCCAGGAACGCCGGGTCGTCGAGTTCAACCATGCCCATGGTGTGACGGCAGGCTATTCCATCAGTTTCAAATCGTTCAGCCCGCGCACCAAAGGCGCGATTGCCCTCACGGCGCGAAAGGGCGTAACTCAGTCAGAGGTGGACGACCTCTGGGAACGGTGCGGCGAGCAGATCCTTGCCCTCAACAATGTCGCACATCTGCGCATTCTCTCGCTGCCCTATTGCGCACCGGGCCGCGCCCTGACCCTACGACAGCGCCAAGTGTTGGGCTGGGTTGGCGACGGCAAGACGATCCAAGACACCGCCACCATCATGGGCCTGACCCCGGCCACCGTTGAAAAGCACCTGCGCCTCGCGCGACAGGCGCTGTCTGTTGAAACCACGGCACAGGCGGTGCTCAAGGCGGCATTCCAGAACCAGATCTTTTTTATTGAAAAATAGTCAATAAAATGAAGCCTGTAAGCGATGGTATGGATTTCCTTACTTTCGCAAGTTGACGTTACGTAGCATGATCAGATCGTTCCGTGAGTGGTGGCTATTTTGCCTGGGAACAAATGTGGGCAGGATCGTTTGATCAATTGACAGGCGGTGTTTCTCACTCCGGCTAATCCGGATGTCGGCCGTTGGTTCTTATTTATCGGGACTGACGGTCGGCGCTACCTGATCGGTGTTTCATCCCCAATAGACGCGCCGGTCAAGAAACGGTGCCTTCCGCAAGGAAGGCACCGTTTTTTCATTTAGACCTCAGGCCCAAAGCGCAGAAAATAAAAAAGGGCGCCCCACCGGGACGCCCTGTCTGAGTGATCAGTCGGGCGGATCAGCCCTGAGCGACCTTGGCCACCTCTGCGGCAAAGTCCTCTTCTTTCTTCTCGATGCCTTCGCCGACTTCCAACCGCACGAATGCGGAGATCTCGGTGCCGGCTTCCTTGGCCGCGGCCTCGACCGTCAGATCGGGGTTCATCACAAACGCCTGACCCATCAACGTGACTTCTGCCATGAACTTGGCCATCCGGCCCACGATCATCTTTTCGATCACCGCGTCCGGCTTGCCGGATTCGCGCGCGATGTCGATCTGCACCTGACGCTCTTTTTCAACAATCGCCGGGTCCAGAACCGCCTCGTTCAACGCGGCGGGGTTGGTCGCGGCAACATGCATGGCCACCTGACGGGCAAAGCTCTCATCGCCCTTGAACGCCACGAGAACGCCAATCTTGCCCATGCCCTCAGCGGCGGCATTGTGGACATAGGCCACCACGCCGTCACCCTCAACGCGGGCCATGCGGCGCAGCGCCATGTTCTCGCCAATGGTCGCGATCTTGTCGGTCACGAGATCGGCAACAGCCTTACCGTTCACGGTTGCAGCCTTCAGCGCGTCCACGTCAGCCACGTCAACGGCAGCCTCCGCGATCGAGGCAACCATGCCCTGAAAATCCGCGTTCTTTGCGACGAAATCGGTTTCGGAATTGATCTCAACCGCGACACCAACGCCATTCGCAACCTTGACGGCAACCAGACCCTCGGCAGCGGTGCGCCCGGATTTCTTGGCGGCCTTGGCCAGACCCTTGGTGCGCAGCCAGTCAACCGCCGCTTCCATATCGCCATCTGTCTCAGTCAACGCTTTCTTTGCGTCCATCATGCCTGCGCCTGTGCTCTCGCGCAGTTCTTTTACCATTGCAGCAGTGATCGCCATCTCGGCTCTCCTCAAATTCGGTCTCGGGATTGGGGGCGGGAATACCCCTGCCCCCATGTCAGTTTGATGACGGTGCCTCAGCTCTCGGCTTCGGCCAGCGCTTCTTCGACCGGCAGGTTTTCCAACGCGCCCATGTCAACGCCCGCAGCACCCAACTGTGCCGACATACCGTCAAGCGCAGCACGGCTGACCAGATCGCAATAAAGCGCAATGGCACGTGCGGCGTCATCGTTGCCGGGGATGATGTAATCAATGCCCGCAGGCGAGCAATTGGTGTCCACGATGCCCACAACCGGAATGCCCAGCTTGTTGGCTTCGGCCACGGCAAGCGCCTCTTTCTTGACGTCGATCACGAACAACATGTCCGGCACGCCGCCCATTTCGCGGATCCCGCCCAGGCTGGCCTGAAGCTTGATCTGGTCGCGCTCGATGCCCAGACGCTCTTTCTTGGTCAGGCCCTCTGCCCCATGCTCCATCATCTCGTCGATCTGCTTCAGACGCTGGATCGACTTGGACACGGTCTGCCAGTTGGTCAGCGTGCCACCCAGCCAACGGTGGTTCATGTAATACTGGGCGCATTTCTCTGCGGCTTCGGCGATCGGCTGTGCGGCCTGACGCTTGGTGCCGACAAACAGGATGCGGCCGTTCTTGGCCACGGTCTCACGGATTGCATGCAGCGCGGCATCAAGCAGCGGCACGGTCTGGGTGAGGTCCATGATATGGATGCCATTGCGCGCGCCATAAATGAATTCGCCCATGCGGGGATTCCAACGCTGCGTCTGGTGACCAAAGTGAACGCCAGCTTCCAACAACTGACGCATCGTGAACTCGGGAAGAGCCATTACAAAGTTCCTTTTCCGGTTTTCGCCTCGGCACGGGAAGAGAAGCGGATGCTTCAACCGGTGGACGGTTGGGGATGTCTCCCCCAACAGCCCGCCCATGCCTGCGGGTTACAGTGGCGCGCGTATACCTGCCCTCTGGCCCCTATACAAGCCCCGCTCAGGTATTTTGAGCGACGTCGCCAACAGGGCCCTATGCCCCATTGTGAGCGGGGTCTATTGTGCCTAGATATCCGCGTGATCCGCAGGATGGAACCGTGATGAACACTCCCTTTGACGATCTGCCCCCTCCGCCGCGCAAACCAAAACGCTTCGGCGGCCTGCGCGCGTCCTTTCTCACCGGGCTTGTGGTCATTGCCCCTGTGGGCCTGACCGTCTGGTTGATGTGGACATTGATCGGCTGGGTCGATGGGTTTGTCCTGCCGCTCATCCCCGCACAGTATCAGCCCGAACAATATATCGGCATCAACCTGCGCGGTGTCGGGGTGATCATCTTTCTGATCTTCACCGTGCTCGTGGGCTGGGTGGCCAAGGGGCTGATCGGGCGGTCCCTGATCCTCTTCGCGGAATCTCTTGTGAACCGTATGCCGGTGGTGCGCTCGATCTATTCTGGCGTCAAACAGATTGCCGAAACGGTCTTTGCCCAATCCGAACGCAGCTTCGAAAAGGCCTGTTTGGTCGAATATCCGCGCAAGGGGATCTGGGCCATCGGCTTTATCTCGACCGAGGCGCGCGGCGAGATCAACCAAAAGGCCCGGACCGACGGCGCGGTGCTCAGCGTCTTCGTCCCGACCACGCCCAACCCCACCTCAGGCTTTCTGCTCTATTTCCCGCGCGAGGATGTGATCGAACTGGATATGAGCATCGAAGACGCCGCCAAACTGGTGATTTCCGCCGGTCTGGTCTATCCGGATCAGAAGAAATCCGAGGAAATGCGCAAAAAATCAGAGGATTAGGGGGCATTTGCCCCAGACATCCCGCGCGCCATCCCATGCGGCCCTGTCATGCAACAGAGCGCCAGACTTTGTTTCATCTGGCCCAAAATACCTCGGGGGTCCGGGGGCCGCGCCCCCGGCCTCTCCTCTCAGAGCGCGGTCCATCCCCCATCAACACTGATCGTGGTGCCGGTGATCTGCGCCGCCGCATCCGAGCATAGAAACAGCGCCGTGCCGCCCAACTGCTCGGTCGTGGCGAATTCCTTGGACGGTTGCCGCTCCAACATGACCTTCTCGATCACCTCTTCCCGCCCCATACCGTATTTCTCCATCGTATCGGGGATCTGCGCCTCGACCAGCGGCGTCAGCACATAGCCCGGACAGATCGCATTGGCGGTGATCGGCTCTTTCGCGGTTTCCAGCGCCGTAACCTTGGTCAGGCCCACGATGCCATGTTTGGCCGCCACATAGGCAGATTTATAGGGGCTCGCGGTCAGACCATGGGCACTTGCGATATTGATCACCCGGCCCCACCCCGCCTTGCGCATCATCGGCAGCGCAGCGGCCGTGGTGTGAAACGCGGAATTCAGATTGATCGCGATGATCGCGTCCCATTTCTCGCTCGGAAACGCGTCAATCGGCGCGACATGCTGAATACCGGCGTTGTTGACCAGAATATCGCAACGCCCCGCCTTTTCGATCAGCGCCCGGCATTGATCGCCCTTGGACATATCCGCCTGAATATAGCGCACCTCAACACCCGTCTCCTTGGCGATTCTCGCGGCCAGCGCATGATCCTCTTCCGAATCGGTAAAAGAGTTGAGCACCACATTGACCCCGGCCCGCGCCAGTTCTTCGGCGATGCCAAGTCCGATGCCGGAATTCGAGCCGGTAATGACGGCGGTCTTGCCTTTAACAGTCATGCGGTTTCTCCCAATAAACATTGCGTGCGCAGCATATATGCTGCATCTGCAAATTGCACGGGGAATAGCCATACTGCCTGCCAGACAGGCGCAAAAAAAACGCCCGCACGAAGCGGGCGTTAAGTTATTGAGGCAGGTTTCATACAGGCAAGAAACCTATCGAGCAGTGCCCCCTTTATAAGCAATCCTGCGCCGCAGTCCAAGCTAAAAGTTTGAAAAGCCTTGAATCCCTCTTTAGGGTCCGACCCAAGGAAACAAGGGCATCAAGGGATTGTCGCTGAAATGAGATCAGATTTATTCCGCCATATCCGGGCCGGACTGACCGCGATGCTCTTGGTCTGGGCGGGTGGTCCGGGGCTTGCCGCCCCCGCGCATGGCATAGCTATGTATAGTGCCCCGGCGCTGCCACCTGATTTTGTGTCCCTGCCCTATGCCAACCCCGACGCGCCCAAGGGGGGCCGGGTCGTCACCGGCAATGTCGGCGGCTTTGATTCGCTCAACCCCTTCATCCTGCGCGGCACCCCGCCTTGGCAATTGGCTGACCTCACCCATGAGACGCTGATGGGCCGCTCTTGGGATGAGCCCTTCACACTTTATGGCCTTTTGGCCGAATCGGTCGAGACGGATGAAGACCGCACATGGGTCGAATTCACTCTGCGCCCCGAGGCCCGATTCTCCGATGGCGCGCCCGTGACCATCGAGGATGTGATCTGGTCCTACGAGACTTTGGGCACCGCAGGCCACCCGCGCTATCGCGGCTTCTGGACCAAGGTCGCCAGCATCGCGCAAACCGGCCCGCGCTCCGTGCGCCTGACCTTCTCCGAAGAGGATCGCGAATTGGCGCTTCTGGCCGGCCTGCGCCCGATCCTGCAAAAATCGCAATGGCAGGGGCGCGACATCACAGAAGCCGGGATCGAGGACATCCCCATCGGCACCGGCCCCTATGTGGTCAACGATTACGAGGTCAATCGCCACGTCACCCTGAAGCGCAACCCAGACTATTGGGGCCGCGCCCTACCCCTGCGGCGCGGCACCCATAATTTCGACGAAATCCGCATCGAATTCTACGGCGATGACACCGTGCTGAAAGAGGCGTTCAAGGCGGGGCTGGTCAGCTATGTGCGCGAATTCAACGCCGAGGCCTGGGCCAGCCAATATGATTTCCCCGCCGTTCAGCGCGGCGACATTACCTTAAGCGAAATCCCCCATGGCAAACCTTCGGGCATGACCGGCTTTGTGATGAACACCCGCCGTGCGCCGCTGGATGATTGGCGCGTGCGCGAGGCGCTGATCACCGCCTTCAACTTCGAGTATATCAACGACACCCTCACTGGCGGGCGACAGCCGCGCATCACCTCTTATTTCTCGGGCTCGGAACTCGGCATGGATCATGGCGCCGCGACGGGCCGCGTGCGCGCCCTGCTGGACCCTTTCGCCGATACGCTCCCGCCCGGCACGCTAGAGGGGTACAGCCTGCCAGTGGGCGATGGCACCGCGCGCAACCGTGGCAATCTGCGCCGCGCCGCCGACCTCCTGCAAGAGGCAGGCTGGCGGGTCGAGAATGGGCAGCTTGTCAACGCAGCGGGCCAACCGCTCACCCTCACCGTGCTCCTGCAACAGGATGGCCTCATGGCACAGGCCAGCGCCATGATGGATATCTACGCCCGCGCGCTTGAACGTCTGGGCATCACCCTCAAGCTCGAGATGACCGATAAGGCGCAATATGCCGAGCGTGAGGCCCAGTTTGATTTTGACCTCACCATGATGCGCCGCTCGCTCTCGCTCAGCCCCGGCAATGAACAGACCTTCTATTGGGGGGCCGAGTATGCCGACCAACCCGGCAGCCGTAACTTGATGGGCATGAAATCCCCCGCCGCCGAGGCGATGATCCGCGCCATGCTGACCGCCCGTGACCGCACCGAGTTTGTCGCCGCCACCCGCGCGCTTGACCGGGTGCTGACAGCAGGGCGTTACGTGATCCCGATCCATCAATATAGCGTGGGTCGTATTGCGCATAAGTCACAGTTGACATACCCTTCAGACCGGCTGCCGATCTATGGGGATGGCATTGGATTCCTCCCCGAGGTATGGTGGTTACAAGACTAATAATAAAAAATCGCAGCAGACACAGGCAAATGACAGGCAAACCCATGCGAAAACTGATTGCGCTCGCCCTTCTCGCGTCGCTGGCCGGATGCGCCACGATTGATGGTGTAGGACGGGATATATCCGGGGCGGCACGCGGCGTTCAGAGCTGGTTCTGATCCACTCGGCGCGCCTTTCCCCAAGCGTTTTATCGCCTGCTCCCTCTTGGGTGCGGGCCGGTTTTCCTGTGATCCGGAGGTGTCCATGCCTTTCCCCTTGACGCCCCCGCCCATCCTGTCAAAACCCGCCCCATGAGCACCGCAACCCTGACCATCGACCTAGACGCCATCGTGGCCAACTGGCGCGCGCTGGATGCTATGAACACCAGCGAAACCGCTGCCGTGGTCAAGGCTGATGCCTATGGCCTTGGTGCCGCCCGCGTGGCCCCAACCCTCGCGCGCGCCGGCGCGCGGCATTTCTTCGTCGCCGTCGCCGAAGAGGGCGCACCCTTGCGCGAGATGCTGGGCGCGGTCCCGGCAATCTATGTGTTTTCCGGCCATATGCCCGGCGATGCCGAGATGCTCCGCGCGCATAAGCTCATTCCGATGATCAATTCCCTCGATCAGATGATCCGCCATGCAGAGGCTTTGCCGGGGCATCCGTTTGGTATCCAGCTTGATAGCGGCATGAACCGTCTGGGCATGGAGCCTGCCGAATGGGCCGCCCTGCGCCAGATTGCGCTCGCGCAAAATCCAACCCTCATCATGTCGCACCTCGCCTGCGCCGATGAACCCGATCACGCCATGAATCCGCAACAACTTGCCACCTTCCGCGAGATGACAGATGGGCTCGACGTGCCGCGCAGCTTTGCCAATACCGGCGGCATCCTGCTTGATGCAGCCTATCATTTTGATCTCGCCCGTCCCGGCATCGGCGTTTACGGCGGGCGTCCGTTCGACGCAGCACACCCCGTTGTCACCCTCGACATCCCCGTGATCCAGTGCCGCGATCTTTTGCCCGGCGAAACGGTGGGCTATGCCAACAGCTTCACCGCCACCCGCCCCACCCGCATCGCCACCGTTGCGGCAGGCTATGCCGATGGCATCCTGCGGGCCATGGGGCCCAAGACCAGCCTTTGGGCGGATGACACCCCCTGCCCCATCGCGGGCCGCATCTCCATGGATCTGATCTGCGTCGACATCACCGATCTCGGCCACGATCCCGCCAGCCTGCAACTTATCGGGCCACATCAGACCATCGACACACTGGCCGATAACGCAGGCACCATCGGTTATGAAATCCTGACCTCACTGGGGGCGCGCTATACGCGGCGCTATATCGGCGGATGAGTTTTATTCTTGGTTTTCTGGCCTCTATTGGCCGCACCGTGCTGGCAGGTCTGGCCGCCATCGGGCGCATCGCGCTCTTTGCGGCGGATACGATCAGCCAATTGGCGCGCCCGCCCTTCTACTTTCGCGAATTCCTGCACGCGCTGGTGCAGATCGGCTGGCTCTCGCTGCCGGTGGTGGGCATGACCGCGCTCTTTACCGGCGGCGCGCTGGCGCTTCAGATTTACGCGGGCGGCGCGCGCTTCAACGCTGAAACCGTGGTGCCCTCGATTGTCGCCATCGGCCTCACCCGTGAACTTGGCCCCGTTCTGGGCGGCCTCATGGTGGCCGCGCGCGTCGCCTCCTCCATCGCCGCCGAGATTGGCACGATGAAGGTGACAGAGCAGATCGACGCGCTCACCACCCTCTCCACCAACCCGATGAAATACCTCACCCTGCCCCGCGTTCTGGCCGCGACGCTGGCCGTTCCGGTTCTTGTGGGCGTGGGCGACGTGCTGGGCATCATGGGCGGGTTTCTTGTGGGCGTGGGGCGGCTCGATTTCTCCGCCGCCACCTATCTGCACAACACGATTGATTTTCTGGAAACCTGGGATGTGGTGTCGGGCCTCATCAAGGGCGCGGCCTTCGGCTTTATCGTGGCGCTGATGGGCTGCTACTATGGCATGAACTCGGGCCGCGGCGCGCAGGGCGTGGGCCGCGCCACCAAATCGGCGGTTGTGGCGGCAAGCGTGCTGATCCTCGCCTCCAACTACCTCCTGACAGAACTGTTTTTCGCGTCATGATAGAGCTTCACAACGTCCACAAAGCCTTTGGTTCCAACCGCGTCCTGCGCGGCGTTGATCTGACTATTCCCTCTGCCACCTCGCTTGTCATCATCGGCGGCTCAGGCACCGGCAAATCCGTGGCGCTGAAATGTATTCTCGGCCTCATCCGCCCCGACAGCGGCACCATCACTCTCGACGGCCAAGACGTGACCAAGGGCGACCGCGACGCTTTTCTCGCCCGCTTCGGCATGCTCTTTCAGGGCGGCGCGCTCTTTGACTCGCTGCCCGTCTGGCAAAACGTCGCCTTCCGTTTGCTGCGCGGCTCCCTCAAACGTCCCCTGCCCGAGGCACGCGACATTGCCATCGAGAAACTGCGCCGCGTCGGCCTAAAACCCGATGTCGCCGATAAATTCCCCGCCGAGCTTTCGGGTGGCATGCAAAAGCGTGTGGGCCTCGCCCGCGCCATCGCCGCCGAACCCGAGATCATCTTCTTTGACGAGCCCACCACCGGCCTCGATCCCATCATGGCGGGCGTGATCAACGACCTGATCCGCGAAATCGTTACCGAAATGGGCGCCACCGCCATGACCATCACCCACGATATGACATCTGTGCGCGCCATCGCCGACAATGTCGCCATGCTGCATGACGGCGTGATCAAATGGACCGGCCCCGTGTCCGAGATGGACCATTCCGGCGATCCCTACCTTGACCAGTTCATCCACGGCCGCGCCGAGGGACCGATCGAGGCGGTGCGGTGAACGCAGCCCTGCGATACGGAAATCTTGCACTTCTTGCGCTTTTCCCCCTCGCGTGGTTCGCGCCCCTCTTGCGCGCAGGGATTGACCTACCGCTCTTTGGTCTCTCCGAAATCAGCATCATCTCCGGCCTGCAAGCGCTCTGGCAGAGCGATGTCTACTTGGCCCTTCTGGTCACGGTCTTTGCCCTCTTCGCCCCCTATCTCAAGACCATCGGCTTGACCCTTCTCGATTTTGGTCTTCTCTCGCCGCGCGCCCTACCCGCGCTGCATCTCTTGGGCAAACTCGCCATGGCCGATATTTTCCTCATCGCGCTCTACATCATCGTGGTCAAAGGTGTCGGTCTCGCGCGGGTCGAGGTGGCCTGGGGTCTCTACCTCTTTACCGCCTGCATCCTCGCCTCTCTCGCGATCAGCCTCAGGCACCGGCACAATCCCCCCAACTCTCCGGATACTGTCTGATTTCACGCAACAATTGCGGGGCAGTCACGCCACACTCCGCTAAACTTGACTCCGGGGTGATGGATTTAACGCTATGCCTTTTGGGCAATCGGCGTAAACTTGCCGATATTGGAGATGAACTTTCGGGGGGAAGTCATGACCGCCACTTTGAAATCTGCTGCACTCTTAACCCATTCCATTTTGCAACGTCTGGCCTTTATCACCTTTCTGCTCTGCGCTCTTTGTCTCAGCGCCGCGACCATCGCCGCCATCATCGGGGCTTTGCCTTGGCTCCAGTTCAGCGTCGCCTTTGGCGGCACGCTCTACGATAACGCAGGCCAGATCACCCAGATCGGCCTGACCGTTCTGGCGGTGCTGCTCTGCGTCTTTCTGCCTGCCAATGCCCGCATCATGGCGTTGGAAACCTCGCACCGGCGGTTCAACATCGGCATGCAGGACGTGGCCCGCGCCTATCACGCGGCCCATGCGGCGGATCGCGCCGGTCTATTCCGCCTCTCGTCCGAATTCGACGCGGTGCGCGAACGCCTCGCCTACTTGCGTGACCACCCTGATCTGGGCACGCTGGAACCGGACCTTTTAGAGGTCGCGGCGCAAATGTCCCATATCAGCCGGGAATTGGCGCAGGTCTATTCCGACGACCGTATCGCCCGCGCCCGAAACTTCCTCACGCAGCGCCAGCAAGAGGTCGAGGCCTTCAATGCCCGGCTCGATCAGGCCAAGCAAATCACCCGCGAACTCAAACACTGGTCCCACGAGGTCGAGCTAGAGGAAAGCGTCGCCGCAAGCCAATTGCAACGCCTGCGCGACGACCTGCGTGACGTGCTGCCAGAACTGGGGCTTGAGGATATGTTGCGCCATGACGGCACCGTGATCGACATCACCCAAAAGGCCGCCGAATAACCATCTCCGAGGTTTCGCATTTGACCGCGCCCGCCGCTTGGGGCATCAGGCGGGTATGGCAAAACCCGGCACCTTCACCTGCACGGCCTGCGGCGCGGTTCACAACCGCTGGTCGGGGCGTTGCGACGCCTGCGGCGAATGGAACAGCATTATCGAGGAAGCGCCGCTTTCGACCGGCCCCAAAGGCAAAACGCTGGGCGGCAAACGCGGCACGCCCCTCATCCTCACCGATCTTTCAACCGAAGAGGCGCCGCCGCCCCGCACCCTCTCTGGCATCGGCGAATTAGACCGCGTTTTGGGCGGCGGCCTTGTACCCTCCAGTGCCATTCTGGTGGGCGGCGATCCGGGGATCGGCAAATCCACACTGCTCTTGCAGGCCGCCGCGCGCTTTGCGGGCGCGGGCCTCAAAACCTTCTACATCTCCGGCGAAGAGGCCAGCGCGCAGGTCCGCATGCGGGCGCAGCGCTTGGGCTTGGGCGAGGCCCCTATCAAACTTGCCGCCGCCACATCGCTGCGCGACATCCTGACCACGATGGAATCCGAAAAGCCGGATCTCGTGATCATCGACTCGATCCAGACCGTCTGGTCCGACACGGTCGAGGCCGCCCCCGGCAGCGTCAGCCAGGTGCGCGCCGCCGCCCATGAACTGACCAGCTTTGCCAAACGCTTTGGCACCTCCGTGATCCTTGTCGGCCATGTCACCAAGGACGGCCAGATCGCTGGCCCCCGCGTGGTCGAACACATGGTCGATTGCGTGCTCTATTTCGAGGGCGAGCGCGGCCATCAATTCCGTATCCTGCGGTCGGTCAAGAACCGCTTTGGCCCGGCGGACGAGATTGGCGTGTTCGAGATGACGGGCGCAGGGCTGGCCGAGGTTGCCAACCCCTCTGCCCTCTTTCTCTCGGGGCGCGGCGCGCCCACCCCCGGCTCGGTCGTGTTTTCCGGCATCGAGGGCACGCGCCCCCTGCTTGTCGAGATGCAGGCGCTTGTTGCCCCCACCCCGCATGCCCAACCGCGCCGCGCGGTTGTGGGATGGGACGGCGCGCGGCTTGCGATGATTCTCGCCGTGCTCGAGGCGCGCTGCGGCATCCCCTTTGCAGGGCTTGATGTCTATCTCAACGTCGCCGGTGGTCTCAAGATCAGCGAACCCGCCGCCGATTTGGCCGTTGCCGCCGCTCTTTTGAGCGCGCGTGAGGATACCGCCCTCCCCGCAGAAACCGTAGTTTTCGGCGAAATCAGCCTCTCTGGCGCGCTGCGTCCGGTGGGCCAGACCGAAAACAGGTTGAAAGAGGCGCAAAAACTTGGTTTCACAGCCGCGATTACCCCGTCGGGTGGCAAGACGACGGGCGACAGTGGTCTCAAACTTACCCATATGGGCGATCTGACCACATTCGTGGGTGACATTTTCGGCGCGGGTTAGGCGTCTATCGAGACAGGAAGAGGCATATGGAAGGTTTTACCATCATCGACGGCGTCGTAGCGCTGTTCATCGTGCTCTCGGCACTGCTCGCCTATTCGCGCGGCTTTGTGCGCGAATCTCTGGCCATCGCAGGCTGGGTTGTGGCGGGCATTCTCGCCTTTATCTTCGCCCCGCAGGTGGAACCGCTGGTCAAGGAAATCCCCGTAATCGGCGAATTCATCGCCGATAGCTGCGAACTTTCGATGATCGGGGCCTTCGCGGTGGTCTTTGCCGTGGGGCTGATCATTGCCTCTCTGATCACACCGCTCTTTTCGTCGCTGGTGCAACGCTCGGTTCTGGGCGGATTGGATCAGGGGCTTGGCTTTGTCTTTGGCGTGGCGCGCGGCGTACTGCTGATTGCCATCGCCTATTTCGTCTATCAGACGGTGATATCCTCGCAATCCATCCAGATCATCGACGATAGCCGCTCGGCCCGTGTCTTCTCGCAACTGACCGGCAAGATCGAAGACCGCAACCCCGATGAGGCCTTGGGCTGGATCACCCGGCAATACGAACAGCTGATCGCCAAATGCGAGGCACCGCAGTAACCCATGCTCCCGCAGAGCCCCGTTCTCGCCCTTTTCTTCATGGCCGTGGCCGGGCTTGCCGTGGCCATTCAGGCTCCGCTCAATTCGGCCCTCGGACGCAGCATCGAAAGCTCGGTCGCGGCGGCGGCTGTCTCTTTTGGCGTTGGCTTTGTGGCACTGGTGCTCTTGGTGGCGCTCTCGGGGGATAGCGCCGCTTTTGGTCGCGCGGCCCTAGCGCCACGCTGGCTTTTGCTAGGGGGCCTGCTTGGGGCCTTCTTTGTCTGGGCCTCCCTCTGGAGCGTGCCGGTTCTGGGCGTGCTCACCACCACGGCAGCGCTCATTCTTGGCCAAATGGTGGGGTCCATGGTGCTCGATTACATCGGTGCCTTTGGCATCGCGGCGCGCGATCTCTCCTGGACACGGCTCACCGCCGCCCTCTTGGTGGGAACCGGCGTTATTCTTTCCCGGTTCTGACGCGGCGGCCCCCATCGCATCCCCACGTTATCTGTGATAGTTTCGTGACATGCGTCGCCTGAGCGCGTATGACACGCCCAAGCGATATCCATGGATTCGGAGCTGCCCGCTTTGCCCAAACATATGCCCCCCGCCCACCCCTTCGACGATGACAAGCTGAAGGAGGAATGCGGAATATTTGGCGTGATCGGTCTGACCGACGCGGCCAATTTCGTAGCCCTCGGCCTGCATGCCCTGCAACATCGTGGCCAAGAGGCTGGCGGCATTGTCAGCCATTGCCCCGACCAAGGTTTCAATTCCGTGCGCCGCTTTGGCTATGTGCGCGACAACTTCACCAGCCAATCGCTGATGGAAACCCTGCCCGGCCCGCTGGCTATCGGCCATGTGCGCTACTCCACCGCCGGGGCCAAAGGGGCCGCCATCCGCGATGTGCAGCCCTTCTTTGGCGAGTTTTCCATGGGCGGTGCGGCGATTGCCCATAATGGCAACATCACCAACGCCATCGCGCTGCGCAAGGAACTGATCGAACGCGGCTCGATCTTTCAGTCCGGTTCGGACACGGAATGTATCATTCACCTCATGGCCCGCTCGCTGCAGCGCAACATCCCCGAACGGATGGAAGATGCGCTGCGCCGGGTCGAGGGGGCGTTTTCCGTGGTCGCCATGACCCGCTCCAAACTGATCGGCGTGCGCGATCCCTTGGGCGTGCGCCCGCTGGTCTTGGGTCAATTGGGCGAAGGCTGGGTGCTCAGTTCGGAAACCTGCGCGCTCGACATCATCGGTGCCACCTTCGTACGCGAGATCGAGCCCGGCGAAATGGTGGTGATTTCCGCCAAAAGCGGCGTCGAAAGCCATTTTCCCTTCCGCCGCCAATCCTCGCGCTTCTGTATCTTCGAGCATGTCTATTTCTCGCGCCCCGATTCCATTATCGGTGGCCGCTCTGTTTATGAAACCCGCCATCAAATCGGGGTGGAACTGGCGCGTGAAGCCCCGGTTGATGCCGATCTTGTCTGCCCCGTCCCCGATAGCGGCACGCCTGCAGCCATCGGCTATAGCCACGAATCGGGCATTCCCTTTGCAATGGGGATCATCCGAAACCAGTACATGGGCCGGACATTTATCGAACCCACCGAACAGATCCGCAACATGGGCGTGCGCCTCAAACTCAACGTCAACCGCGCCCTGATCGAGGGCAAGCGCGTCATCCTCGTGGATGACAGCGTGGTGCGCGGCACCACCAGCCGCAAGATCAAAGAGATGATCCTTGATGCCGGTGCCGCCGAGGTGCATTTCCGGATCGCGTCGCCGCCCACGGCTTGGCCGTGCTTTTACGGGGTCGACACACCGCAGCGGGAAAAACTGCTCGCCGCCACCATGTCCGAGGATGAGATGCGCGATCACTTGCAGGTGGACAGCCTCAAGTTCATCTCGCTCGACGGTCTCTATCGCGCCGTAGGCGAGGCCGGCGGGCGTAATGCCAAATGCCCGCAATATTGCGATGCCTGCTTCTCGGGCGAATACCCGGTGGCCCCCTCCGACATGATCGAAAAAGGCTTCGCGCTGAAAGCCGCCGAATAACACCGCTCCGCTCAGCCCTGAAACCCGGCTGAGCGGATAATTGCGCGTAAAATGCTGCATTGCGGCAACTCCTTGCCGATGCGCGCAGGCCCCCCTTCTCCCTGCCCCCTGCCCTGTCTAGATGCCCCCAAAGCATCTTACGAAAGAGGCACAGGGTGACAGATCAAACAGAAACTCCTCCCGCCACATTAGAGGCCGCAACCCTGCGCGGCGCTCTGCCCGATGCCGGGCTTGTTCTGCTGGGCACATTGCACGGCCCGTCCCATGCCCGTGCGCTGTTGCGCGTAAGGGGCGCGGTCCACACCGTCGAGGTTGGCACAGACCTTGGCAGCGCGACCGTCGCCGCCATTGGCGAAGGGGTCGTGATCCTCGCCCGCGCAGGCCGCAGCGAACGCCTCAGTCTGCCCGCCTCCTGATCCTATGCACCCAAAGAAAAACGCCGCCCCTTTTACAGAGGCGGCGTTTCTTTGACGTCTTACGCTTGGCGCGCGGCTCAGCCCTTGCGCGCGCGGATCAGCACGGTTGCCCCGGTCACGATCATCGCCGCGATCACAGCCTTGACCGCATCGCCCAGCAGGAAGGGTGCCATCCACCCCGACCACAGCGCATCCGCGCTCTTGCCCAGCATCGCCGCAGGCCATGCAAGCCCCGGAATATAAAGCAGCGCCGAAATGCCCATGCCACAGAGCGCCGTGGATACGACGCCGCGCGCCAGACCACGCTCGACCGCAAGACCGGCCAGATAGGCCATGGCGACAAACCCAAAAAGGAAACCGGCGGTCGGCCCCATCAACGCCACACCGTTCAATCCACCTGCAAACACCGGCAGGCCCATCGCGCCCTCAGCCAGATAGGCTAGCAGCGTCAGCGCACCCAGACGCGAGCCAAAGGTCAACCCGACCATCAGGATCGCCAGCGTCTGAAGTGTGAGCGGCACCGGATAGAACGGCACACTGATCTGTGCCGCCACAGCAATCAGGAAAGAGCCGCCTAGAACCAGCCCCACCTTCCGGAGCACTGTGTCGTGACCGATCACGGCCTTGGTCAAAACTGTATCGCGCATGGTTCGCGTCCCTCTGTTATGTCTCTGGCACGACTTTTTCGCTGCATGCGCGAGAAAGTCAAGCGATTGCCCTTGAATTGCCCCGCAACTGGTGGGATTTCCCTTATATGGACACAAGCACACCCCTCCCGATCGCCCTTGTCACCGGCGCCTCGCGCGGCCTTGGGGCCGCCATGGCCGAAGCCTTGGCCAAAACCCATCACGTCGTCGCGGTCGCCCGCACCACTGGCGCGCTTGAGGAACTGGATGACCGCATTCAGGCCGCAGGTGGTCAGGCGACGCTGGCCCCAATGGACATCACCAATACCGGAGCCATGGCGCAGCTGTGCCGCTCGATCCACGACCGCTGGGGCGCTGTTGCAACATGGGTTCACGCCGCGGTGCATGCCGCCCCCTTGACCCCGGTCGCGCATCTCTCTGAGGGGGATTGGGCCAAATCCGTGGCCTGCAACGTCACCGCCACCGGCATCCTGATCCCTTTCATCGCGCCGCTTCTGGGCACAGACGGTCAGGCTGTGTTTTTTGAAGATCCCCGCGCAGGCGAAAAATTCTATGGCGCCTATGGCGCAACAAAAGCCTCACAAATTGCGCTCGCGCGCTCTTGGCAGGCAGAAACCGCCAAAACCGGCCCGCGCGTGCATATCTTGGCACCGGCCCCCATGCCAACCGCCACCCGCGCCCGCTTTCACCCCGGTGAAGACCGCGAGGGTCTCGCCTCTCCGCGGGACGAGGCAGCGCGCCTGATGGCGGCCTTGTCCTGATCCGGCGTCCCATGCTTGCCGCCCGCGCCCGCGCCCGTTAGACAGAGACCAGACAAAAACAAAGGGCAGGCACATGCGTATTCTCATCACCAATGACGACGGCATCAACGCCCCCGGTCTGGCTGTCCTTGACGAAATCGCCAACGCGCTCGCCGGTCCAGATGGCGAAGTCTGGACAGTGGCCCCCGCCTTTGAACAATCGGGCGTCGGGCATTGCATCTCTTATACGCGCCCGATGATGATCTCGAAAATGGCAGAGCGTCGCTACGCCGCCGAAGGCAGCCCCGCTGATTGCGTTCTCGCAGGTCTGCATGACGTGATGAAGGACGCCCGCCCCGATCTCGTGCTCTCGGGCGTCAATCGCGGCAACAACGCCGCAGAAAACGCCGTCTATTCTGGCACCGTCGGTGCCGCGATGGAGGCCGCGTTGCAAGGCGTGCCCGCCGTGGCCCTCAGCCAATATTACGGCCCCGCCAATCGCGATCTCGACGACACCTTCGAGGCGGCGCGCGTGCACGGCCTGCCCACATTAAAGCGCCTGCTGGATAAAGGCGTCTGGACACGTGACGATTACGGCATCTTCTACAACATCAACTTTCCGCCCTTTCCTGCCTCCGGGGTCAAGGGTATCCGCGCCGCACACCAAGGGTTCCGCCGGGACATGGGCTTTGGCGTCGAACCGCATGTCGCCCCATCCGGTCGGCGCTTTCTCTGGGTCACGGGCGCGCCCCAGAACGAGCCCACCAGCCCCGGATCAGATGCCGATGTGAACCTGCAAGGCTATATATCCGTCACCCCGATGCGCGCGGATCTTACCGCCCATGACGCGCTGGAGGCGCTCAAGGCGATCGAATGACCGACGACGAGGATCACAGCAGCGCCGAACGCAAAATGCAGTTTCTCTTTGCCCTGCGCTCCAAGGGCGTGACCGATGCGCGGGTTCTGACCGCGATGGAGCAGATCGACCGTGGCCCCTTTATCCGGGGCTACTTCGCAGAGCGCGCCTATGAGGATATGCCGCTGCCCATCGCCTGTGGCCAAACCATCAGCCAACCCTCTGTGGTGGGGCTGATGACGCAGGCCCTCAAGGTCACGAACCGCGACAAGGTGCTCGAAGTGGGCACTGGATCGGGCTATCAGGCCGCGATCCTCAGCCAGTTGGCCCGCCGTGTCTACACCGTGGACCGTCATAAACGTCTGGTCACAGAGGCGTCCGAGATTTTTCGCGCCCTCGATCTGACAAATATCACCGCGCTCACCGCCGATGGCAGCTTTGGCTTGCCCGATCAGGCCCCCTTTGATCGTATAATCGTTACGGCCGCCGCCGAAGACCCGCCCGGCCCCCTATTGGCCCAGCTCAAGATCGGGGGTATCATGGTTGTGCCCGTGGGCCAGTCCGATGCCGTGCAGCGGCTGATCCGCGTAACCCGGCACGAATCCGGGTTTGACTATGACGAATTGCGCCCCGTGCGCTTTGTCCCTCTGGTCGAGGGGCTGGGACGCGATGGGTGAACACGGTGACAACTGAACACAATGACAACTGAATACGGTGACCCACGGCGTCGTAAAGTAACAGTAAACCCAAGGCCCCGGCCAACAAGGGACCACTCAAGAGGATGATCGAGATGCGTAAATTTTCCCGCTCCGCACCGCTTCTGGCGACGATGGCCTTCGCTCTGGCGGCCTGTGATAAACCGCTGGATCTCGACATGCGCGGCGCTTTTGGCAATGCCCCCAGCACCGCCGAGGCGGCACGTAATGCCACCGCCCCGCGCCCACAACCGGATGCGCGCGGCATCATCTCTTACCCCGGCTATCAGGTCGCCGTGGCCGAGCGTGGCGATACCGTTGGCAGCCTTGCCCGCCGCATCGGGGCCGACCCCGGAGAGATTGCCCGCTTCAACGGCGTGCAGACCGGCGATCCCCTGCGCAAAGGCGAAATCATCGCCCTGCCCGGCCGCGTCGCCGAACCCTTGGGCGGCCCGATCCAATCGCCCTCGGGCGTCGACATCGGCAGCATCGCCGATGGCGCGATCCGCCGCGCGGATTCCCAGACTGTGACCGCCACCACCTTGCCCCCCGCAACGCCCGGCACCGCCACAGCCCCGGCGCAGGTCGGCGCAGAACCCGTGCGCCACAAGGTCGAGCGCGGCGAAACCGCCTTTTCCATCGCCCGGCTCTACAATGTCTCGATCCGCAGCTTGGCCGATTGGAACGGGCTAGGCCCGGATTTCGCGGTGCGCGAGGGACAATTCCTGCTGATCCCGGTGGCGCTTCCGGGCGAGAAAACCGAACCCTTTGACGAGGCGGATGTGGTCGCCGTCACGCCCCCCGGCGCAGGCACGCCCACCCCGACCCCGCCGAGCGCCTCCAAACCGCTGCCCGACGAGGTCACAACCCCCAAGGCCGCGCCGGTCGAGAAAATCGCCGCCCCCGATCTGGGCAAGACCGAAACCAAGACCACGAGCGCGCGCATGGCCTTCCCGGTCAAGGGCGATATCATCCGTGAATATGCCAAGGGCCGCAATGATGGCATCGACATCTCCGCCGCTCCGGGCGCGCCGGTCGTGGCCGCTGATGCGGGCACCGTCGCCGCCATCACCGAGGATACCAACGGCATCCCGATCATCGTGGTCAAACACGCAGGCTCGCTCTTGACCGTCTATTCCAATGTCGAAGGTCTGACCGTCAAGAAAGGCGATAGCGTGACACGCGGCCAAAAGCTGGCCGAGATCCGTCGCACCGGCACCCCAGCCCTGCATTTCGAGGTGCGCGACGGGTTCGACAGCGTCGATCCGATGGGCTTTCTCGGGGGCTAACTGTCTCGGGGTTTATTTCGGCGGCGGTGCGGCGCAATGCGCCCCCGCCGCCGCCATGCCAGAGCCAAGCGCCAGCATCGGCGGCGCGGTATAGGGATTGAGCGGCTCTGCCGTCCCGGCATCAAACGCCACAATCGCGACGATCAGCACCAGCACTGCACCTGTCACATGCGCCCGGATCATTTGCGCGCCTCCAACCCCAAAGAGGGCCGCAACCGCACGCCCACCCAAGACCCGGCAAAGGCCGCGATGAACCACACCCAGCCATGCGCCGATCCGGTGCCGATACCGCTGAAAAACGCACCGATGTTGCAACCAAACGCCAGCCGCGAACTATAGCCCAGCACCAGCCCCGCGATGATCACCGCAGCCCAGGCCCGCGCAGGCAGAACACCCACCGGCGAGGCGAGACCGGCCCGCCACCACGCCATCAGCGCCGCCCCCCCGATCAATCCGAAATCGGTCAGCGAGGTCACATCCGTCAGCACACTTGCCGCCACCTGCCCCTGATTGCCCGGTGCCGACCAGAACGCCGATCCCGACAGATCGCCCCCCACGGCCACCACCACCTTGGCCACCCAAAGACCCAAGCCGTAAACCACGCCCCAAGGTTGCCCCGCCACCACCAGATGCAGGATCGCCAGCCCCGCAAGTGCCAGAATTGCCCCCCAATACCGCGCAGGCAGGCGATAAGAGCCGGGCTTGCCCACCATCAGGGCAAGGGCCGCGACTGCGCCCAGACCCACCAGCGTGATCGCCAACCCCTGCCCGCCCGACAGCGCGACGACCGGTAGACTGCCCAGATTGGTCCACCATGTCAGGTGATAGGCGCCAGCAAAACTTCCAATGGCAAAGAATGGCAGCGCCACCGCGCCGATGGCATTGCCGCTCCCGGCATTGACCAGCGTGCCCGATCCACAGCCCAGAACGATCTGCATCGCCGCGCCGAAGACAAAGGCACCGCCGATCATCGCCACGCCAATCGGCGCATGCGCGCCCTTCAACTCTGCCCCATTCGCCGCCAAAAGCGGAAAGGCAACGCTTGCCACAAGGGCAATGCAAATAAGCTGTGCCAACAACCCCGAGGCATCCCGCTCAAGGATCATCCGTCGCCATGGCCCGGTAAAGCCAAAGCGAAACCCTTCAAGCGCCAAACCAAAGCCAAGCCCGATCAGCAGCAAAAGACCATAGCGGGGCCCTGCGAACAGGGCCACCGCCAGAACCACCGCCGCCACAGCGGCCAGAGCCAAGAGGCGCGACAAAGCGCCGGGTGAGGACGACATCGCGGCAGAAGCGGCTTGGCTCACGCGGGGCTCCTATCAGGTGTTATTTCAGTATTTGCCGGTGATCTTGTTCAGCAGATTCTGGAACAGCCCCGGCACATTGGCCATGTCATAGCCCGCATTCGACCAGCCGACCATAGATTCGGGATACATCCGCACCCCTTCAATGCCCGCCACTTCGCTCAGGGCGAACCAGTTGGTCGCGGCCCAATGCCCGGTGTTGCAGAAAGAAACCAGCCGGTCCCCCGCCTCAAACCCGTTTTTCGTTGCCAACTCGCGGATCAGGTCCGGCTTGATCAGCGACGGCTCATCATTCCCGAACCAACGGTCATGCGTGAAATACCGCGATTGCGGCAAGGTGCCCGGTTGGGTGGCCGCGGCATGCTTGGTTTCCCCCTTCCAGAACGCTTCGGGGCGCGCGTCGATCAATTCGGCGCTGTCCTTGCCGTCGATGATCGCCTTCACATCCTCGCGCGTGGCGGTCCAGGTCGGATCATAGGTCACAGTGATATCGCTCGGGGTGATTGCCCCTGCTGCACCCGTCGCGGTCGGTTTGCCCGCCTGTTCCCACGCGTTCATACCACCGTTGAGAATAGCCAGATCCGTCAGCCCACTCGACTTGAGCGACCAATAGACCCGCGCTGCCGCGCCAAAATCGGTCTGATCGCTGCCCTGATGCACAACCACAATGGGCCGTCCCGCCGTCACACCCAGACTGCGCAGAACTTCGGTCATCTTGTCTTCGGGCACGATTTGTCCGGGATTGTCGGCCGGTCCGCGAAATAGCCCATAAGGTGCCGGGATCGCCCCCGGAATATGCCCGGCCTCATAAGCGTCACCGGGGCGAATATCGAGCACGATCGCCTCTTGTGTCGCCTGCGCCTGCGTCACCTCCTCCGGGTTGGTGAGCGGCCCCAATTGCGCCATCGCGGTGAGCGGTGCTACAGCCAGCGCCGCCGCCAGTCCCAGTTTTCTAAAGCTGTCAAACATGGTGATCTCCCCTTGATGTTCTGACGCCGTACCTAGGCCCGGCATAGCGTAACAACAAGACATCCGCCCCTATTTCGCAGCCTCGCGCGCGAATAAGACGCATCGTCCGGTCAGCGGGATGTCATCCCATCAAGATACTACAACGCCGCTCAAATACGAATATTTTTCCAATTCATGCGCAACACTCAGATCATTCTATCCGAATGCCTCAAAATCCTCATTCTCGTCCCCGCGCCCCGAACCCTTGGCCCCGGTCACAATGCCCAAGGATTTCAGCTTGCGATGCAAGGCGCTGCGCTCCATGCCCACAAACTCCGCCGTGCGGCTGATATTGCCGCCAAAGCGGTTGATCTGTGTCAGCAGATATTCCCGTTCGAACGCTTCGCGCGCCTCACGCAGGGCCATGGTGGCAATCGCCCCCGACAACACCACACGCCCCTCGTCAACCGGCCCGCTGCTCTCGCTGGGCAATTCGCGCGCCGCAATCGGCCCGCTGCCTTCGCCCAAGATCAACACCCGCTCGATCACATTGCGCAACTGCCGCACATTTCCCGGCCAGCGCATCGTCTGCAACAGCGCCGCCGCCTCCTCGCTCAGGGATCGCAGCGCGAGCCCTTGGGTCTTGTGGAACATGGCAATGAAATGCTCTGCCAGTGCCGGAATATCCTCGCGCCGCTCTTCGAGGCTCGGCACCGCAATCGGCACGACATTCAGCCGATGAAACAGCTCCCGCCGGAATCGCTCGGCGGCAATCTCCGCTTCCAGATCCCGGCTGGTCGAAGAGATCACCCGCAAATCCACCTGAATCTTGCTGCTGCCCCCCACCCGCAAAAACGTCTGATCCACCAATACCCGCAAAATCTTGGATTGCGTGCCCATCGGCATATCCGCAACCTCGTCAAAATAGATCACCCCGCCATTGGCCTCTTCCAACAGGCCCGGCACCACGCCACTCTCGTCAGATTCGCGACCAAAGAGCACCTCTTCCATCCGCTCCGGCGCGATCGAGGCACAGCCAACGGTGACAAACGGTGCCGAAGCGCGCGCCGAATTGGCATGGATATAGCGCGCCGCCAATTCCTTGCCGGCCCCCGCAGGGCCCGACAGCATGACGCGGCCGTTGGATTTCGTCACCTTGTCCAATTGCCCCATCAGCGCCCGAAACGCCGAAGCCTCGCCCAACATCTCCGACGGTGCCGTTTCCCGCCGCTTCAACGCCTGATTTTCCCGCCGCAACCGGCTGGTTTCCATGCCGCGCCGGATCACCACCATCAACTGGTCAATGTTGAACGGTTTTTCGATAAAGTCATAGGCGCCCTGCTTGATCGCCGCGACGGCGATTTCGATATTGCCATGGCCCGAGATGATCACCACCGGCACATCCGGATATTCGCGTTTGACCGTCTTGAGGATATCGATCCCGTCCATATGGCTATCCTTGAGCCAGATATCGAGGATCAAGAGGCCAGGCTGTTCTGCGGCAATCGCTGCCATCGCCTCGTCAGAATTGCCCGCCCGACGGGTGGCATAGCCTTCATCCTCCAGAATATCCGAGATCAACTCTCGAATATCACGCTCGTCATCGACAATCAGAATATCACTCATCGGTCCCTCAAACAGCCAATTTGGCCTCTACAGTGTCTTGCACAACCAGCGGCAGGCTGACCACGGCCATCGCCCCTGCATGTGCCCCCGCCTCGAACGGTTCGGCATCGACCAGCACAAGCGTCCCGCCATGCTCTTCGATGATCTTCTTCACGATGGGCAGGCCAAGTCCCGTGCCCTTGTCGCGCGTCGTCACATAAGGCTCGAACAGCCGCGCGCGGTCCTGCGGCAACCCGATCCCATTGTCGGAAATGCGGATCACGGCGCGGTCTTCCTCGATTCCGCTCTCGATCCGAATCGTTGGGCGATGCCCGTCTGGCGCTCCTTTTTCTTGAAGCGTTTCAATCGCTTCCCCGGCGTTCTTCACCAAATTTGTTAGGGCCTGCCCGATCATCGCCGCGTCAATATCTGCCCTAAGCGGTGCCGTATCCAACCGCAGGTCGAACACAACCCCCGGCTGCCCAGTCTCTTGCAATAGCACGACCTCGCGCAACACCTGACTCAGGCTCTCTTGCTGCGTCACCGGCTCTGGCATCCGCGCAAACTTGGAAAACTCATCGACGATCCGACGCAGATCATTGGTCTGGCGCACCACCACATCGGTCAATTGCTCCAGGCTCTGCGCCTCTTCGGGCGGCAACTGCTTGGCAAACTTGCGCTTGATCCGCTCAGCGCTCAATTGAATGGGCGTGAGCGGGTTCTTGATTTCATGCGCAATCCGGCGCGCCACATCCCCCCATGCGGCCATGCGCTGCGCGCTCACAAGATCGGTCACATCGTCAAACGCCACCACATAGCCCTCGCGCGTGCCCGCCTCGCTGATCCGGGTCGACATCCGCACCAGCAAATTTTCCTGCCGCGTGCCGCGCATCACCTTGATTTCTTCTTGCACAAATCCGCCCGGCACCGTGCGCAGCCGATCAAACAGCGCACCAAATTCCGGCACCACCGCATTCAGTGCCAGCGATTGCTGATCCTCGGACCAATCCAGCAACCGCTCGGCAGCGCGGTTGACAAAGGTCACGCGCCCCTCCGCATCCAATCCCACAACGCCCGATGACACAGACCCAAGCACCGAGTCAAACAGCCGCCGCCGTCGCTCGATCTGCTGCGTATTGGTCAAGAGCGCCTCACGCTGCCCCTTCAATTGCCGCGTCATCTGGTTGAAATAGGTGCTGAGTTGCGCAATTTCGTCGTCGCCCTCCTCTTCGCGCACCTGCGTATCCAGATCCCCCTCGCCCACACGCTGCGCCGCAGAGGTCAGCCGCCCAACCGGTTGTGACAGCCGCTCGGCAAACCACATGCCCAGCCAGATCGCCGCAAGAATCAGGATCACGGCAAACCCCAGATAGAGCAGCCCGAATTCAAACAGAACCCGCCCCCGCTCACTCTCGCGCTGCTTGTAGAAATTCGCGGTTTCCTTGGTCTCATCCAGCAGGTTCAAAATGGCCCCATCCACCGTGCGGCTCACGTAAAGCAGCCGGTCGGGCAACGCCTCAAGCGGCATCAGCGCGCGAAACTCGTTATTCTCCCAATCCCGGATCACCACCACGCCCTCGGCCTGCGCCTCGGAAATCTGCGCCGCCGTCGGGCGCTCATAGTCAAACAGATACGACCGCTCACCGCGGGCCCGGATCTCGCCCGTGCCATCAATCACAAAGGCCTCGCGCAGCCCCCGCTGAATCTCGCGCTGCCCAGAGGACAGAACTTGCCGAATATCCCCATCCGTCATGAATACGGCGGCGCGTTTGGTGGCATTGATCACCCGCGCCAGCACGCGAATATCCGTCTCCAGATCGCGGCGATGTTCCTCTTCATAGGCCTGCGCCGCCGCAACGGAACTGTCCACCACCCGGCCCACACGTTCGGAAAACCACGCCTCCAGGCCCATATTCACCGACAATGTCGCAAAGACCGCCACGGTAATCGTGGGCAACAGCGCCATCAGCGCAAACACCCCCGTCAACCGCAGGTGCAGCCGTGATCCCGCCGAGCGACTGCGCCGCGCCGCCACCATCCGCGCCACGCGCTGCATGACCAGCCCGGCCACCATCAACACATAGATCATGTCGCAGAGCAGAACCAGCCGCAGCCCGTTCGACGTGGCCCCCTGATCAAGCGGCCCCATCATAAGATAGGTCGCAAGCGCCAGCACAGGACCCAACAGCACAAGGCTCAGCGTCGCCCCATTCTGAAGACGCTGCAACCGGCGTAGGCGGCTTACACCCTCCCACGACAATCGTCTGCTCCTGAACCCGCGTGTCTGCGTTGCCACGCACACCCCCCATTCCCTCGTGGGGCTGCATCTGCTTCCCCGCAACATATGGGCTGTCAGAGGGCACAAGCCCCCGTCCAGCAACAGCCCTGTTGCAGTTTTACATCAACTTGCGGCGGCGTGTCACGTTAATATCCAAATCGGTGATCTTCTTGCGCAACGTATTGCGGTTGATGCCAAGCAGATCGGCGCATTTCGCCTGATTGCCCGCCGTAGCATCCAAGGCAATCTCGATCAAAGGCAGCTCGATTTCCCGTAAAACGCGAGTATATAGCCCCGGTGGCGGCAAGGCATCGCCATGCAGATCGAAATACCGCCGCAAATGCCCCGCAACCGACGCTGTCAGGCTTTCGCCCCGCCCCTCGCGCATCACCGGCTCGGCGCGCGGCTGATTTCCCAGCACCGCCTCAACCTCGGTCCGGCTGATTTCCTCTGCCATCGCGGTCAACCCGATTCGCCGCACGGCATTCTCCAACTGCCGCACATTGCCCGGCCAGCTATAGGCGCGCATCAGCTCGGCCGCCTGTTCCGACAGATGCCGCGCGGGTTGTCCATCCCGCTCGTCGCGCGCCAGAAAATGCTCCGCCAACAGCGGAATATCCTCAACCCGTGCCCGCAAACTTGGCACGTCGATCACCGCACCGCTCAGCCGATAATAAAGATCCTCGCGCAAGGTCCCCTCTTCCAGCGCCTGCCCCGGCGGCACCCGACTTGTGGCCATGAACCGCGGCACATGATCGCCCGGCGCATCCATCATCCGCACCACCCGGCCCTGCGCCTCAAGCGGCAGATCCGTCACCTCGTCGAGCACAATCGTGCCCCCCTTGACCCGCGCCATGATCCGCGACGGCCCATCCAGCTCGCGCAAATCCCCCGGCGTGACCGTGACAAAAGGCAACGTGCGACGGTCTGAGAAATCATGGATCGCCTTGGCAATCAGCGATTTCCCCGTGCCCGACTCGCCACAGATCATCACCGGCAGATCGGTATTCATGATCCGCGCCACCACCCGGTAAAGCGCCTGCATCGCGGTGGTCCGCCCGATCAGCGGCAATTCCTCGGGCCGCTCCACCTCGACTTCGCGAATGGGCCGCCGTGCCCGGCTTTCAAGCGCGCGCGCCGTGCGCTTCATCAGGTCCGGCAGGTCAAAGGGCTTGGGCAGATAATCATAGGCCTCCGCCTCTGCCGCCTTGATCGCTGTCATGATCGTGTTCTGCGCCGAAATCACGATCACCGGCAAGCCGGGCCGGTCCTGCGCGATCTTGGGCAGCATCTCAAGGCCGTTGCCATCGGGCATCATCACATCCGAGATGACAACATCGCCCTTGCCCTCGCCCACCCACCGCATCAGCGTGGTCAGGCTCGAGGTGGCATGCACCCGGCACCCCGCCCGTGTCAGCGCCTGCGTCAGAACCGTGCGGATCGTGCGGTCGTCATCGGCGACCAGTACCGTGCCATCCATCCTCAAGCCTCCTTGGTTGCGTCCGCTGCACGTTGCAACGAAATCCGAAACACCGTGCGTCCCGGCACGGAATTGACCGAAATCCAGCCGTCATGGTCCGAAATGATCTTGGCCGCCAAGGCCAAGCCCAACCCCGTGCCATTCTCGCGCCCCGAAACAAAGGGATCGAACACCTGATCGGCAATCTCTGGCGGCAGACCGGGGCCATCGTCGATGATCTCGATCTGAAGGGGGAGCGCCTTGCCCTGCCCTTCGCCCCGCCGCACCCTGAGCGACTGTTCATAATAGGTATGCAGGCGGATCGTGCCGGGTCTGCCCCGCGCCGCCTCTGCCGCGTTCTTCAAAAGGTTCAGCACCACCTGCAGCAATTGATCACTATCGCCAAGCGCCAGAGGCAGCGATGGATCGTAATCCTCGATCAGCGCCATATGCGCGGCAAAGCCCAGCATGGCAGAGCGCCGCGCACGGTCGAGCACATCATGCACATTGACCGGCCGCATATCCGGCGCGCTGATATTGCCAAACTGCTCGACCCGCTCCAACAGGCTCACGATCCGGCGGCTCTCGCTCACGATCAGATCGGTCAATTCCAGATCCTCTGGCCCCAAAGTCATCGACAAAAGCTGCGCCGCACCCGTAATGCCCGCCAGCGGGTTCTTGATCTCATGCGCCAGCATTTCCGCCATGCCGATCGCCGATTTCGCCGCCGATTTCACATTGCTGTTCTGCACCATGCGCCCGGCCAACTCGCGCGGACTGATCAGCATGATCATATGCCCCGGACAGCCCGTCAGCGGTGCCACCTGTAAATTGCACTGCATCGGCGCGCGCTCGCCCGTGCCCACATCGACATCATTGACAAAAAGCGGGGCATCATTCGCCCGCGCCCGCTCGAACGCCTCTTCCAGCGGCGCGTTGACCGCCAGCTTGTCCCACACCGGCTGCCCCATCAGCGCCCGTGACGACGACATCATGAACCCCTCCGCCGCCGGGTTGATCCCCGCGATGCGGTCCTGCGGATCAAGCAGGATCGCCGGCACCGGCAGCGAGGTCCAGATCGCATCCTCCCCGCTCATGCTGCTGCCCGCGCGTCCATTGCCCGCGCCTCCATCGCTTCGGGCAAGTGCTCCAGCACCACAGCGGGCGTGCGCGCCGTCAGCACCGCCCGCCGCAGGCGATCACCGGTGCCCGCCGCATCCATATACCAACCCAGATGCTTGCGCGCGACGCGCAGGCCCAGATCACCCCCGTAAAAGCCGAGCATCGCCTCGTAATGCCCCGCCACAAGATCGGCCAAGGCAACCCCCTGCGGCACCAAGGGGGCCGCGCCCCGCCCCATCGCCGCCGCCACCTCTGCCAAGACCCAGGGCCGCCCACGCGCGCCCCGGCCAATCATCACACCTGCCGCCCCCGACTGTGCCACCGCCTTGCGTGCCGTGGAAGTGTCGACAATATCGCCGTTGGCGATGACTGGAATGTTAACAGCCGCAACAATGTCCGAAATTGCCAGCCAATCGGCGGCTCCCGTGTAAAACTGACAGCGCGTGCGCCCATGCACCGTAACCATCGCCACGCCCGCCGCCTCTGCCCGCCGCGCCAATTCCGGCGCGTTGAGACAATCGTGATCCCACCCTAGGCGCATTTTCAATGTCACCGGCACATCAACAGCGCCAACAACCGCCTCGATCAGCCGCAGCGCATGATCCGGATCCCGCATCAAGGCCGAGCCCGATGCGCCAGATCCGCTGCCACTCACCACCTTCTTGGCCGGGCACCCCATATTGATGTCGATGATCCGCGCGCCTTGATCCGCAACGACGCGCGCCGCCTCTGCCATCCACTGCGCATCGCAGCCCGCCAGTTGCACCGCCGTGCTTTCGGCCCCTAGGCCCAATTCCGCTTTACCGCGTGCCGAGGGTTTGGCCTGCACCATCTCTTGGCTGGCGACCATTTCACTTACCACAAGCCCCGCGCCAAAGCTCGCCACCACGTTGCGAAACGGCAGGTCCGTGATTCCCGCCATTGGCGCCAAAAGAACCGGTGTCGCCAAAGCCTTGTCCGCGATCCTGAGCATGTCCCTGCCTAATCCTTGTGCATAACCTCGGTTCTACCCGTGAACCCTGTGTCAAACAATGATCACAGGCCCAAATAACAGTCGCAGCGCGACGTAACGCCTAATAAATAGGCAGATGCTCAGCCATTGCGCTTGGATAAAACCCGCCCTAATCAAGAGGCATGACAACCGCCGCCCTCATCGTCGCCGCCGGTCGTGGCACCCGCGCAGGCGGGGACTGCCCCAAGCAATGGCAGCCCCTTCTGGGCCGCCGCGTGATCGACTGGACGCTCGACGCCTTTCTGGGTGCCGACGGCATCGACCGCATTTTGGTCGTGCTCCATCCCGATGACCTCGGCCAGCTCGCCCCTCATCCCCGGATCACGTTCACAACCGGCGGTGCAACCCGGTCCTCTTCGGTCCGAAACGGGCTCGAAGCGCTGGCAAGCGACCCGCCCGATCACGTGCTTATCCACGATGTCGCGCGCTGTTGTACAAAATCAGCTTACATAGCTTACATAGCTTACAAAATCGCCAACACCGACTTGCCCGCATTGGCCCCGGCATTGCCCGTCACAGATGCGCTCTGGACTGGGGCCGAAGGCCAGGTAACCGGCACCCGCGACCGCACCGGCCTCTACCGCGCCCAAACGCCGCAAGCCTTTGATTTCAAAACTATCCTTGCCGCTCATCAGGCGCATGAAGGCGACGCCGCCGACGATGTTGCCGTGGCCCGCGCCGCAGGCGTAAAGGTTGCCATCCTCGACGGCGATGAGGATAATCTCAAGATCACCCACCCGCACGACTTTGCGCGTGCCGAGAAAATACTTGGAAATCAAATGGATATACGTGTCGGCTCAGGTTTTGATGTGCATCGCTTCGGCCCCGGCGACCATTGCATGCTCTGCGGTGTGGCCGTCCCCCATGATCGCGGTCTGCAAGGCCATTCCGATGCAGATGTCGGCCTCCACGCTCTCGCAGACGCGATATATGGTGGTTTGGCGCAGGGCGACATTGGCCGTCACTTCCCCCCCAGCGATCCCCAATGGAAAGGGGCCGAAAGCCACATCTTTTTGCGTCATGCCGTTGCATTGGCATCCGAGTTAGGATTTAAAATCAATAATATAGATGTCACTCTAATCTGTGAACGGCCCAAGATAACGCCCCATGCCCCCGCCATGCAGGCCGCTTTGTCCGAGATCACCGGCATTGCGCCGGACCGGATTTCCGTCAAAGCCACCACCTCCGAACGCCTTGGCTTCACCGGACGAGAGGAAGGCATTGCCGCGCAGGCCGTTGTGACATTGGTCAAGACATGCGCCTAACCCATTTGATTTGCACGTTTTTTTACGTGGGCCACCTGCGCCCAGCTCCGGGCACCTGGGGGTCTCTTGCGGCTCTGCCTGTGGCATGGGCGCTACATCTGGTCGGTGGCCCCGCCCTCCTCTGCGTGGGAACTGTACTCGCCTTCGCTTTAGGATGGTGGGCTACACATTTGGAAACAAAAGGAAAAGATAACCACGACCCGTCAGAGATCGTGATCGACGAGGTGGCCGGCCAATGGCTTGCCTTTTTGCCAGTGTCGATTGGGGCGTCTCATGCCGGGGCTGACCTCCTAAGCCTTTGGCCAGGTTTTGTTTTTTCCTTCGTCGCCTTTCGGTTCTTCGACATAACCAAACTCGGCCCTATCGGCTGGGCTGACCGCCGCAATGACGCACTTGGCGTCATGCTTGATGACATCCTCGCCGGCCTTGCCGCAGCCCTCTGTGTGCTGCTGGCCGCGGGATTCTATCACGGGGTTCTAGGCCTATGATCACAAACGAAATTCTCAAACTCTGCAGCGCGCGCGGCCTCAAGATCGCCACCGCAGAAAGCTGCACAGGCGGCTTGGTGGCCGCCGCCTTGACCGATGTTCCTGGCTCCTCTGTTGTGGTTGAACGTGGCTTTGTAACCTATTCAAATACTGCGAAAGTCGAGATGCTAGGCGTGTCAGAGCACACGCTCGCCACCTATGGCGCAGTCTCAGAGCAGGTGGCACAGGAAATGGCGCAAGGGGCCCTCAGCCATAGCACCGCCCATCTCGCCGTATCCATCACCGGCATCGCAGGCCCCGGCGGGTCCGAGCACAAACCCGAAGGTCGCGTTTGCTTTGGCCTTGCGATGGCGGGCCACCCGACCAAAACTGAAACGGTTGAGTTTGGCCCTCTGGGCCGCAGCGCCGTTCGTGAAAACGCGCGCGACCACGCTTTGAAAATGCTTTTTATCGCTTTAAATGAGTAACGTGTCGTCCATAATTCATGCTGCGCCATACAGCTCTTGTGCCCGCTGCTCAAAGGCCCGCACGATCCGCTTCATCGCCTCGTAGAAAAACAGATCCGCTGCCGATTGCAACAACCTGTTTTTGAACGCAAAATCCACATCAAAGCTGACCTCGCACCCGCCTTCGACATCGCGAAACGCCCAGTTCGAGCGCATGTGGTGAAATGGCCCCTCCAGATATTCGGTCTCAATCCGCCGCATCTCGGGCCAGAGCACAACGCGACTGCCAAAGCGTTCACGGAACACCTTGAAACTAATCACAAGATCCGCCTCCATGATTTCAGACCCATCGTCTTGCGGGCGCACGGATCGCACCCGCGCGGCCGCCGTCCACGGCAGGAATTGCGGGTAGCTCGCCACATCGGCGACGAGCGTATACATCTGCTCAGCCGTGTAGCGTAGAACACGTGTTTCTGAATGTGTTGGCATGCGCCCCCCGGTTTCCGCGTGACAGTGCGTCGCTTTTTCCTAGACTGTCTAGGGATGTTCAAGGGGGTCACATGCCGCAGCACGCCTATGTTATCGATAAAATGATCTCGGCCAAGAGCATAGCCGCGCGAATCGAGGCGCTTTCGCATGAGATCGAGGCCGAATTTGCAGGCACCCAGAAATTGGTGGTGGTGGGCCTCTTGCGCGGCTCTTTCATCTTTATCGCCGATCTCGTGCGCGAGCTTGACCTGCCGGTCGAGGTTGATTTTGTTGAGACCTCTTCCTATGGAAACGCCATGGAAAGCAGTCGAGAAGTGCGTATTCTCAAGGACTTGCGTGGCGATATTGAAGGGCGCGACGTGCTTGTTGTCGAGGATATCGTGGACACAGGTCATACACTTTTTCACGTGCTGCACCTCCTCCAGAGCCGAAGGCCGCATAAGCTCCGAACCATCGCCCTTCTCGACAAACCCTCGCGCCGCGAGGCGGATATTCGGGCCGACTGGATTGGGTTCGAAATCCCCGATGAGTTTGTCGTGGGCTATGGCATCGACTATGCCCAACGCAATCGTAATCTGCCCTATATCGGCAAAGTGAGATTTGTCACTGAGGAGCGATAATGGCGGACCCAAGAGGATTCGAACCTCTGGCCTCTGCCTTCGGAGGGCAGCGCTCTATCCAGCTGAGCTATGGGTCCACTTTTGCGGTGGTATAGCGGGGCCAGACCGGCCCCGCAATCGTAAAATCAGCCGAAAAGCTCATGCGCCAGCTCAAGAGCTTCGACCAACACATCCACTTCTTCGCGCGTGTTATACATGGCAAAAGACGCGCGGCAGGTGGCACTTACCCCCAGATGCTCCATCAGCGGGCCGGTGCAATGCTGCCCGGCCCGCACCGCCACGCCCTTTTTGTCGAGAATGGTCGAGATGTCGTGGGCATGCGCAGCGCCTTGCATGGTAAAGGAGAAAATCGCCGCCTTATCCGGTGCTGTGCCTTGCACATTGATCCAATTGAGCCCCGCCAAACGTTCTTGCGCATAGTGGCTCAGATCATCCTCATGGGCGCTGATCGCCCCCATGCCAATGCCCATCATATACTCCAAGGCGACCCCTAGGCCAATCGTTTGCACGATGCCCGGTGTGCCCGCCTCAAACTTCATTGGCGGATCATTATAGGTCACCCCGTCGCGCGTCACCTCGCGGATCATATCGCCGCCGCCCATGAACGGGCGCATTTCGGCCATCCGGTCTTTTCGGACGAAAATCGCCCCTGATCCCGACGGCCCATAGAGCTTGTGCCCAGTGATCGCGTAAAAATCACACCCCATCTCATCAAGGTTGAGCGGCATATGCACCGCCGCCTGAGAGCCATCAACCAGCACCGGCACACCGCGCGCCCGGGCAGCATCGCAGATCGCCTTCACATCAACCTTGGTCCCCAACACATTGGAAAGATGTGTTATTGCAATCAGTTTCGTCTTGGGCGTGATCGCATCAATCACCTTTTGCGGGTCAAGAGAACCGCGCGCATCCACATCCACCCATTTCAGCGCGACGCCCTGACGCTCGCGCAGAAAGTGCCACGGCACGATATTGGCGTGATGCTCCATGATGCTCAGGATGATCTCGTCACCGGCTTCCATGCGTGGCATCGCCCAGCCATAGGCGACCATATTGATGCCCTCGGTGGTGCCAGAGTTGAAGATGATCTGATCCTCATCGGCCACCCCCAGAAACCGCGCAACGATCCCGCGCACCGCCTCGTATTTCTCGGTGGCGAGGTTGCTTAGGTAATGCAGCCCGCGATGCACATTGGCATATTCCATCGAATACGCCCGAGTGACTGCGTCGATCACCACCTGCGGCTTTTGTGCGGATGCCCCATTATCCAAATAAACCAAGGGTTTACCGTTCACTTCTCGTGCAAGGATTGGGAAATCGGAACGAATTTTCTCGACATCGAACATCTTATGCCCCTCCCATTGCGGCCACGCCGACAAGGTTTAGCAGAATGCTTAGTCCGACCGCCATTGCGGCAATGGACAGGATGATAATTCCAAATGATTTCAGCATGTTGTCATAGCGGTGCGCCGTATCCACGAACCCTGTCAGGATATAAATCCCCCAGACCGAGGACACAAAGATCAACAGGGCTGCCACCGTTGGCAAGGCCAGAACAAGCACGGCAACCGCCGCTTGCAGGATAAGGCGCAGGACCTGCAACCAGCAAATCAGCACCAGAACATCCTGCACTGCCGCCTTACCCCCCAGCATGCCGCCGACCCAAAAGAGCGCATAGACCGTGATGACAAGCGCCCCCAACAAGAACAGGGTGAAAAGCAGCGGCGAATGAAACGCCGGCGGCATCAGCGTTGGCGCGGTCGGGTCCATCGGCGGCGCAAGGCGCAATGACACAGAATACACGATCGCATTGAGCACCGACATCAGCACCAGTGCCATCCACAGTATCTGCTGCGGCAGGCCAAACCCGATCAGCGCCCGTGCCGCCTCTCGCGGGCGAAACAAGGTTTCCAGCAACAGCGCCTTGAACTCTGCCTGCGTCATGCCCCGCCCCATTCTGCCTCGATCAAGCCCGACACCCAGAACCACAGGAAAACCAGCAACCACAAAAGGCCCACACCCTGCAATTCAAGCCCAGGCCCGACGAATCCAGCGACAAGACCGTGTAACAAGATCAACGGACTAGCGGCCAGAAACGCCCAGAAGAGGGCAATCCGCGCGCCAAAGGCGGTTCCTTTGCCACGCAACACCCGTGCAATGCCATGGCTCATAAGTGCCAGTGCATAGAGGATCAACGGCGCAATAAAAATCCAGGCCAAGAGCGAGGCCCCCAGCAGCGGATTAAGCTCTTGGCCCGTCAAATGCGCCTCTCGCGCAAGGCGTGGCCATTGCGCGACAAACACCACCACACAGGCCGCAATCAGCATCACCAGCGCGCGGTCTTCACGCGGGCCCATGGCCAACAAGCGCCGCACCACCCGGCGCGGACCGCGATAGGTGGCCACAAGATCGGTCGTGACCGGCATCAGCGGCGCCTGCGCTCCAGCCAGGCAGCAAGCTGGCTGTTGATATCCTCGCGCAGGCCCTCATCCTCGATTTCCTCAACGGCTTCGGCCAGAAACGAGAGCGTCAGCAGATCGGTTGCGATCGGCCGCGGAATGCCCCGCGCCCGCAGGTAATAGAGCGCATCCTCGTCAATCGCCCCCGAGGTCGAGCCATGCGAACAGGCCACGTCATCGGCATAGATTTCCAGTTCCGGCTTGGCCAGGAACTGGCTGTCCTCATCCAACAAGAGCGCTTGGCTGATCTGATAGCCATCCGTCTTTTGTGCGCCGGGCTTCACCAGGATCTTACCTTGAAACACGCCCGTCGCCCCGTTGCGCAGCACTTTTTTGAACACCTGTCGGCTCTCGCAGCGCTGCGCATCATGGGTCACGAAGACCGTGTCATCCTGATGGAAATCCCCATCGCCCATGGCGGCCCCTGCCACATGCGCCACCGCATCATCGCCCAACAGCTCAATCACACATTCATTGCGTGTCATCACCCCATTGGCCGTCAGGGTGAAGGATTTAAAGAGGCTCTCTGCTCCCAACCGGGCAAAGACATGGGTCGCGGCGCGCCGCTCGTGATCACGTCCCTGCGTGCGGATATGGTGAAACCGTGCGCCGTCGCCGACGTCAACTTCCATCACCTTGTTAAACCGCGCGGCGGCGGGGCCATTCTCGAGAATGGTAACTTCGGCCTCGGGATCAAGCTTGATCACATGATGCAGGATCGCATCAGAAACCTCTGATTTATGGACATAAACCAGATTGATCGGCTTGCTCGGGCGGCCCGTCACATGGATCAGAACCCCGTCCGAGGCATAGGCGGTGTTCAGAGCGGCGAGCGGACGCACCACAGGCGTTTGCCCGCGTTCTTCGAGCACGCCGTAGAGATCGCGCACCCAATGGATATCGCTCTTCGCGGCCATGCTCAGCCGGTCGATACGCACCCCTTCCAGTGTCAGATCATCACTCGCCTCGGCATCGAACACGCCATCGACGAAAACCAGCTTGAGCCGATCAACCGCTGCAAAGCTATCCGGCTCATCGTCATTGAGAAACAGCGCCGCATGCGGTGCCTCGGCTTGCGCCAGGCTGTCGGGGCGAGTGAATTTCCAGTATTCATCGCGCCGATCCGGCAGGCCCATAGCCTGCAATCGCGTCAGCGCCGCCTCACGCGCGCCCGTCGCCCAAAGCCCGCCTTTGGGCAATGTCATGGCCTCCAGCCGCGCCTCAAGCGCTGTTTGCTTAGCTTGCGGCTGCGCCATCACGCGACCTCCGCCAGAATATCGGCATAGCCGTTCTGCTCGACTTCGAGAGCAAGTTCAGGCCCGCCGGTCTTGATGATGCGCCCGTCATACATGATGTGCACGACATCCGGTTTGATATGGTCAAGCAACCGCTGGTAATGCGTGATCACCAGAAAGGCACGGCCCGCATCGCGCAGCGCATTCACCCCGTCCGACACCAGTTTCATTGCGTCCACGTCCAAGCCCGAATCGGTCTCGTCGAGAATGCACATCTTGGGCTCCAGCATCGCCATCTGGAGGATTTCGTTGCGCTTTTTCTCACCCCCGGAGAAACCCACATTGACCGGACGCTTCAGCATATCGGCGTCAATCTGGAGCGTCTTCGCTTTTTCCCGGACGACCTTAAGGAACTCTGCCGCACTCATTTCCTCTTCGCCGCGCGCCTTGCGCTGCGCGTTTACGGCGGTACGCAGAAAGGTCATGTTACCCACGCCCGGAATTTCGACCGGGTATTGAAACGCCAGAAACAGCCCCGCCGCCGCGCGCTCTTCTGGGTCCATGTCGAGCAGATCAACACCGGCCAGAGTGGCACTGCCATCCGTCACCTTATAGCCGTCGCGCCCCGAAAGCACATAGGACAACGTCGACTTGCCAGAGCCGTTGGGCCCCATGATCGCATGCACTGTGCCAGCCTCAACACTCAGGTTCACCCCTTTGAGAATGGTCTTGTCTTCTTCTTCAAGATCGACGTGCAGGTTATTGATTTCCAACATTTTCCATGATCCTTCTATATATCTTGGCGGCATCAGGGCCGCGTCATCATCTCTATGATCGTCAAGAGGTGCGCAGGGTTCACACCCTGCGGGGTCACCTCGAATTCTGCCATCCGCCCGATCATCCGCCGGGGCGCGCCGATGAAATCCTCGATCCGGTGGTAATGCTTGCGCGGGGCGTAATCGTCGAACAGAACCGTGACAGGTCGCTCAGTGCGCAGCGCCGCCGCCAGGGCACAGCCGGTGCGAAACCGTCCGTCCACCAACACCACATCGGGTTGCGCGAAACCTGCCATATCCCATATCTTGAGCGGATATTGCGCATAGGTCTTCCAACCAGTCGCATCGCGCGGGAATCCCCAATCCCTGGTCGGTCCGACATCAGACCAGATCACGTCCACCTCTGTGCCTGCCACGGGTGGATTTTGTGCAAACCAACCACGCATCATTTCGGCCCAGGCCTGATCGCTTTCGACCGAAAAGACCCGCTTGCCCTGCATCTCGGCGGCCACCACGGTCGAACCGCCAGACCCATATTCAAGGATCACCCCCGCCCGCGCATACACCTCGCGCAGGTGCGCCGCTTCTGCATCGGGCAGGGTAAGAACCGGCCTGTCTATGGTGTCTGACCCAACCATCTCAGTCCAGCACGACCGCTGTGCCGCTGGCCGAGACCATAAGCATCGAATCGCCCACCACCTCGTAATCGAGATCGACGCCAACCACGGCATCGGCCCCAAGCTCTGCTGCGCGCTCTTCCAACTCGCTTAACGCGACTTCACGCGCTTCGCGCAGCTTGCTTTCATAAGAGTCAGACCGACCGCCCACCACATCGGTGATCTGCGCAAAGAAATCGCGCACGATATTGGCCCCCATGATTGCCTCACCCACGACGATGCCGCGATAATCCACGATCTTGCGGCCTTCTACACTCGGAGTTGTGGTTACAATCATCGCACTTTCCCCGAGGGTGGACGTTAGCCCACCGACCCTTCCAACGAAATCGCCACCAACTGCTGCGCTTCCATGGCAAACTCCATCGGCAGCGCCTGCAACACATCACGGCAGAATCCGTTGACGACAAGCGCCACCGCCTCTTCCTCGTCCATGCCACGGGCGCGGCAATAGAACATCTGATCGTCATCCACCTTGGAGGTGGTGGCCTCATGCTCTACCCGGCTCGAGTTGTTCTTGACCTCGATATAGGGCACGGTATGCGCGCCGCATTTGTCACCAATGAGCAGGCTGTCGCATTGCGTGTAATTGCGGCTGTTCTTGGCCTTGGGGTGCATGCTGACCAACCCACGATAGGTGTTCTGTGCATGGCCCGCGCTGATGCCCTTGGACACGATGCGTGACCGGGTATTCTTGCCCAGATGGATCATCTTGGTGCCGGTATCGGCCTGCTGATAGTTGTTGGCGATAGCGATGGAATAGAATTCGCCTTGGCTGTCATCGCCGCGCAGGATGCAGGACGGGTATTTCCAAGTGACGGCAGAGCCGGTTTCCACCTGCGTCCACATCACCTTGGCCCGGTCGCCCCGGCAGTCGGCGCGCTTGGTGACAAAGTTGTAGATGCCACCCTTGCCATTCTCATCGCCCGGATACCAGTTCTGCACCGTGGAATACTTCACCTCGGCGTCTTCCTCGATGATAATCTCGACCACAGCGGCGTGCAACTGGCTGGTGTCACGCTTGGGAGCGGTGCAGCCTTCAAGATAGCTGACATAGGATCCCTTGTCGGCGATGATCAACGTCCGCTCGAACTGACCCGTATTCTCGGCATTGATCCGGAAATAGGTGCTCAATTCCATCGGGCAGCGCACGCCGGGCGGCACATAGACAAAAGACCCGTCTGAAAAGACCGCCGAATTCAGCGTGGCATAGAAATTGTCACTGACCGGCACGACAGAGCCGAGGTATTTCTTGACCAGTTCAGGATGCTCGCGGATCGCCTCGGAGATGGAGCAAAAGATCACCCCGGCCTGGCGCAGTTCCTTTTGAAAGGTGGTGCCCACGGACACCGAATCAAACACCGCGTCGACCGCCACTTTACGGCCTTCGGCGGGCGCATCCTCTGCCCCCTCAACCCCGGCAAGGATCAACTGCTCCTTAAGCGGAATACCCAGCTTTTCATAGGTTGCCAGCAGCTTGGGATCGACCTCGTCCAATGACTTGGGCTTGACCTCCATCGACTTGGGGCGCGCATAGTAATACTGCGCCTGAAAATCGATCTTGGGGTAATCGACCATCGCCCATTCGGGCTCTGTCTTGGTCAGCCAGCGACGATAGGCTTCAAGCCGCCACTCGGTCATCCATTCCGGCTCTTCATTCTTGGAAGAGATCAGCCGCACGATGTCCTCATTCAGGCCAAGCGGCGCGTAATCCATCTCGATATCGGTATTCCAGCCGTATTTATACGCCTCGCCGACTTGACGGACCGCATCGACGGTTTCCTGGTCTACCCCGTCTTTGACCTGAACCTTGTCCACAGCAGCCATTCCCCTCTCCTTACGTCTCAGGCCAAACGGCCACGATGTTTTTGCAAGCGCTTCAGCCAACTCTCGGCAAAGCGTAAAATGTCGTCCTCGGTCGTCTGCGGCCCCAGCGATACGCGGATAGCGCTTCCCGCCATGGCCTCGTCAAACCCCATCGCGCGCAGCACCCGACTGGATTTGACCTTGCCACTGGAGCACGCACTCCCGGCAGAGATCGCAAACCCGGCAAGGTCCATCGCCATCACCTGTGTTTCGCCCTTCCATCCGGGCGTGATGAAACAACTGGTGTTCGGCAATCGCGGCGCAGCTTTCCCGACAAAAATAGTCTCATTTGAAAACTCTGCAATGGTATTTTCTAGAATGTTTCTAAGTTTTTCGATGGGGCCCCAGATACCCTCGGCCAAATCATGCCCGGCCGCCTCTGCCGCAGCCCCGAATCCGGCGATGCCAACCACATTCTCGGTGCCCGCACGGCGGCCCATTTCCTGCCCACCCCCTCGGATCTGCGCCGCAAGATCGGTGCCGCGCTTGATCACCAGCGCCCCTACCCCTTTCGGTCCGCCAAGTTTATGCGCCGAAATCAACGCCATCTCGACACCGGACCAGTTAAAGGCCAGCGGCAGCTTGCCAAAGGCCTGGGTCATATCGCTAACGGCCAGCCCATTGGGCAGCGCTTGCACCACGCCGGTTTCGGAATTGGCCAGTTGCAAGACAGCCTGCGCCGGATCCGCAACCGCAACCCGCCCGTCGCTATCAGCCGGCAAATCGGGCGTGATCCAAGACGTCAGCGCGTCATGCTCGACCGCAGCACCATGGAGGTGTCGCCCAATACAGGCGAGCGCCGCCGCTTCGGTCGCCCCAGAGGTGAAAATCACATCAGCCCCATCCGCGCCAAGCGCCGTCGCCACTTGCGCCCGCGCGCGCTCGATCAGCCCTTTGGCGGCGCGCCCCTCGGCATGCACGCTCGAGGGGTTACCGATCAGATCCATCGCGTCCAGCATGGCCTCGCGCGCTTCAACGCGCAGCGGGGCGGTTGCGTTATAATCGAGATAGACTCTCTGCATGATTGTCCGTTCTTCCAAGTGAAATACGCAGGATCTGCGACAGCACAGCCCTTAGAAAGGCCTGATCACTCGTCATCCACCACGGCAAAGAGATGCGGCACCGCCGGACAGGGTGCCAACGAATTGCCCGCCACATCGCTCAGCCGCGTTTGGTGCAAGAACACATAGACATGCGCACTCAGCCCCTCCCACAAACGGTTGGTCATCGACTGCGCCCGCGATCCGCTCGCGGCCCCCGAGGCACCCGCGCCCTTGTGCAGCGCATCAATCGTCTCATCCACTGCCGCCAGAATATCCGTGACCCGGATTTCCGACGCCGGGCGCATCAGACGATAGCCCCCACCGGGCCCGCGCACCGATTTCACCAGATCTGCCCGCCGCAATTTGACGAAAAGCTGCTCCAGATACGGCAGCGAAATATCCTGCCGCCTCGAAATATCGCCAAGAGTCACCACCGATCCCGCCGGCTGCAAGGCGATATCGACCAGTGCAACCATCGCATAGCGCCCTTTTGTGCTCAGTTTCATTGGCGTCCCCCCACGCGAACAGATTGACCTTGCGCGACACAAGGCTTATCTCGCTCTGAGCCATCCTGGCCCGGATCACAATTTAGAACATTTCTAAGGTGCCCGAGCGAAGTCGTCAAGATTATCGCACTCACCCATGAAGAGGACACAGGGAACCCATGCCCGAGGTTATCTTTCCCGGCCCCGAAGGCCGGCTCGAAGGCCGCTACCACCCGCAAAAGGAAAAAGACGCGCCCATCGCGATCGTGTTGCATCCGCATCCGCAATTCGGCGGGACCATGAACAACAAGGTCGTGTATAACCTGCACTACGCCTTTTACAACATGGGCTTTACCGTGCTGCGCTTTAACTTCCGCGGGGTCGGACGTAGCCAAGGCGAATACGATCAAGGCATCGGTGAATTGTCCGATGCAGCCTCGGCGCTTGATTACCTGCAATCCATGAACAACAATTCCAAACATTGCTGGGTCGCAGGCTTTTCCTTTGGCGCTTGGATCGGCATGCAGCTTCTGATGCGGCGGCCCGAGATCACCGGCTTCATCTCTGTGTCGCCCCCCGCCAATATGTATGATTTCAGCTTTCTGGCACCCTGCCCCGCCTCTGGCCTGATCATCAACGGCAGTCATGATCGGGTGGCCCCGCCTGCGGATACCAAGTCTTTGGTGAACAAGCTGCATGAACAGCATGGCATCACCATCACCCATCAAGAGGTCGAGGGTGCGGATCACTTCTTCAAAGAGCCGCATATGGACACGATGATCGGATCGGTCAGCACCTATGTCAAACGGCGCTTGACCGAGAATACACGCTAAGGAGCACACCATGGGCGTGACCGAGGATTTGGCCGACGAATTGGCCCGCGACGTGATCAAGGCGGTCGAGGCGACCGGCGATGAGATGATTATCACCGATGTGCAAAAAATCCTCGGGGCCACCTCACAAACCGCCGAAGAGGCGTTCTTGACCGCTGTGCGTGTGCGCCGCGCCAATATCAAGGCGCGGGCCTATCTCGTGGACAAGCTCAAACGCATGAAGGCCGCAAAAGAGGCCGCCGCTGGCGCTAAAAACGACAGCGGCGACGCCTGAAGCCTCAGGAGCGCAGGCGTGCGCCCTCTGGGTCGAACGGTGCCGCGTGCAGAATATGCGCGCGGTGCGGGCGACCCAGCACCATCACTTCCACCGCATCGCCCGGCATCGCCCCGCCCTTGACATAGCCAAGCGCCAAACTCATGCCGACGGAATAGCCATAAGCCCCCGAAGACACGCGCCCCACGCCCAAACCATCCTTGAAAATCGGCTCGCCACCCGTGGCATCGGCATTGGATGCGCTTACATCCGCCTCCTCCAGATGCAAGATCACCAGCCGCTCACGGGGTTCTTGGCCGATCACCGCCTCAAGCGCGGGCTTATTGAGAAAATCCTTGTCCATCTTGCACAGCGCGGCAAGCCCCGCCTCTTGCGGCCAATATTCGGGGCTATATTCGCGGCTCCACGATCCATATCCTTTCTCGATGCGAAGGCTCATCAGCGCCCGGCTGCCCACAGGCCCGGCCCCAATCTCGCGGCCCGCTGCCAACAAGGCGGCGTAAAGCTGCGCCTGATCCTCGGCGGGACAATGCAATTCCCAGCCAAGATCGCCGGTGAAACTGACACGGATTGCAACGCAATCGACCCCAGCCAGTTCAATCCGCGCCGAGCGCATAAAGGGGAAATCCTCTGTCGCCAATGAGGCATTGGTCAGCCGTTGCAGCATCTCGCGCGATTTAGGCCCGGCCACGTTGAACCCACAGACTGTGTCGGTCAGGCTCTCGAATGTGGTCCCTTCCGGTAACGGCACGGCATCAAAGAACCGCTTGTGATAACGCTCGGCCATGCCCGAGGAGATAACCCAGAACTCGTCTTCGGCCAGCCGCGTTACGGTGGCATCGCCCGCGATGCCGCCCCGCACGCCAATCAGCGGCGTCAGGCACGACCGCCCCACCGCCTTGGGCATCCGGTTGGCAAAGACCGCGTTCAGCCACTCCTCCGCCCCCGGCCCCTTGACCCGGTATTTGGCAAAATTCGAGATGTCGATGATACCGGCCCGCGCGCGCAGCATCTTGCATTCCTCACCCACCGGCCCCCACCAATTCTGGCGGGTAAACCCGTTGGTGTCAGTCGTGCCGGGCGCGTCCGAGAACCACAGCGGATGCTCCCAGCCATAGTTCAGGCCAAACACCGCGCCCATGTCTTTTTGCATCTGATAGACGGGCCGTGTCCGCAAAGGCCTCCCCGCGCTGCGCTCTTCATTCGGAAAATGGATCGAAAAGCGATGCGCGTATTGATCGCGAACCTTGGCCTTTACGAATTCGCGATTATTGGCCCAGAGACCAAACCGCGCGACGTCCCACGTAAACATATCATATTTCATTTCGCCGTTGATCAGCCATTCGGCGACCATCCAGCCCATGCCCGCCGACTGGCTAAAGCCGGGGATGATGCCATTACAACAGAAATACCCCTTAAGCTCGGGCACAGGCCCAAGAATCACGTTGCTGTCGGGTGACCAGATCATCGGGCCGTTGATCACCCGCTTGATCCCCGCCGTGCCCACCACAGGCACCCGGTCTATCGCGCGCAGCATGTTTTCTTCAATCCGCTCCAGATCGTCGGGAAATAGGTCATGCGCAAAATCGAGTGGCGTGCCGTCCTCGGCCCAGAACCGCATATCGCGCTCATAGGCGCCGATCAGCAGGCCCTTGCCCTCTTGGCGCAGGTAATATTCCCCGTCGCGATCCGCCACCGACGGCAAACGCCGATCCAGGCCCGCAATCTCAGCGATCATTTCGGTGACGAAATACTGGTGTTCGGTGGGTTGCAGCGGCAATTCGATGCCCGCCAGCTTGGCCACCTCACGCCCCCAAAGCCCTGCCGCGTTGATCACCCAAGGCGTATGGATATTGCCCTTGGGCGTCTCGACGATCCAAGACCCATCCGCCTGCTGCACTGTCGCCGTAACCGGGGTGAAGCGGTGGATTTCCGCACCGCGCTGCCGTGCGCCCACCGCATAGGCATTGGTCACGCCAGACGGATCAACATTGCCGCCATCGGGCTCATACATGATGCAGCGGATACCGTCGAAATTCACCAGCGGATGCAGGCGTTCTGCCTCGTCCCGGCCAATTTCATGAAAATTCATGCCGTAAAGCTTGGCCTTGGCAGCTTGCAGGCGCAACTGATGCTCGCGATTCTCGGTCTGTGCCAGATAGAGACTGCCGGGCTGGAACACGCCACAGCTTTGTCCGGTCTCTGCCTCCAACTCGTTATAGAGGTTCATCGTGTAATGTTGCAGCCGGCTGATATTGGCACTGTCGTGCAGCCCGTGGATATTCGCAGCGGCATGCCATGTGCTTCCGCTGGTCAATTCATTGCGCTCCAAAAGGACAACATCGGTCCACCCAAGCTTGGTCAGGTGGTAGAGAATCGAGCATCCGATAACGCCGCCGCCGATCACGACAGCCTGTGCATGGGTTTTCATGGGGGGTCCCTTTGGAATTTTCTGCCCATATCCTGAAGCGGTGGACCGCAATTCGATTGCCGATCCCCGACATATTCTGTCGCTGTGATGCAAGTCAGCGCCAATGAGCAAAAGATTGGCCTGCCCCCTCAGGGACAGGCCGCACACCAAATAAATCGGTCAGAAGAGTCAGAGCTGCGCTACCTCAGCAAATGCCAAAGGTCTCGCTGATCACCGTGCTTCCGGCAACCTTGACCGACACTTTGACGCCGGTCGGGATGCCGAACTTGGTGCAAATGTCCAAACACGCTTCGGCAGCAGTGCCATCGGGGATGGATACGGGCAGAGGCAGGCAATGTTTGCCAAGCCCGAGTGGAAGGTTGATACAGACTTGATGGTTTGACACGCTGACAGAGATGCACTGAGCCGCGACCGCAACATGCCCGCCACCTGCCGGAAGAGCGGACTGTGCGGTCAGATTCTTGGCTGCGGTATGGCCCTCATGCCTGCGGCGGGCGACGTCAAGGGCGGCATCAACTGCGCTTTGATCAAATTCATAAAAATCTTGTGCCATTTCAAAGGCCTCCTAGGTTAAATTGATGTTACCCGCACAATAACGCGAGCAATTAACTAATACTTTAAAGGGATAATCTTTTCAATGATTCTCCCTATGATTGTATTTTGACAAGATTTGTTAAAGCAATCTCTGGTGGATTCTGTGCCATACCGCGCAAAGCCCTAGGCAAATACGGCATAATCTGTCGCTAACAGACATGATCTTTCCAGCGCCACTGGCAGGCTCTGGCAAAATCTCAGGGAGTTATAAAATGAAGACCAGCACCCGTGTGGTCGTGATTGGCGGCGGTGTCGTCGGCTGTTCCGTGCTCTATCACCTGACCAAGCTGGGCTGGTCAGATGTCATGCTGTTGGAGCGTTCGGAATTAACCTCCGGCTCTACCTGGCACGCTGCGGGCGGGTTTCACACGCTCAATGGCGATACCAATATGGCGGCCCTTCAGGGCTATACCATCCGCCTTTACAAGGAGCTTGAAGAGATCACCGGCATGTCCTGCGGGCTGCATCATGTTGGCGGTGTGACGCTTGCCGACAACCGGGACCGCTTTGACATGCTTTTGGCCGAGCGGGCCAAACACCGCTACATGGGCCTCGACACCCATATCGTAACACCCGAAGAAATCGCCAAGATCGCGCCGGTGACCAATATCGAGGGGATCATCGGCGGTCTCTACGATCCACTGGACGGGCATCTTGACCCGTCTGGAACCACCCATGCCTATGCAAAGGCTGCGCGCATGGGCGGGGCCAGCATAGAGACGCATTGCATGGTGCGTGAAACCAAACAGCGCGCCGATGGCACATGGGATGTTGTAACCGACAAGGGCACCATCCACACCGAGCATGTGGTCAACGCGGGCGGCCTCTGGGCGCGCGAGGTGGGGGCAATGGCAGGCGTCTACCTGCCGCTGCATCCGATGGAACATCAGTACATCGTCACCGACGAAATCCCCGACATCTACAACCGCGAAACCGAACATCCGCATGTCATGGACCCGGCCGGCGAAAGCTATCTGCGCCAAGAGGGTCGCGGGCTGTGTATCGGCTTTTATGAACAGCCTTGCAGGCCATGGGCGGTTGACGGCACGCCGTGGGATTTCGGCCACGAACTCTTGCCCGACAACCTCGACAAGATCGAAGCCAGCATCGAATTCGCCTATCGTCGTTTTCCCGTTCTGGAAGACGCGGGCGTCAAATCCGTCATTCATGGCCCCTTCACCTTTGCCCCCGATGGCAACCCGCTGGTCGGCCCCATTCCCGGACTGCGCGGCTATTGGTCGGCCTGCGGCGTGATGGCGGGCTTTTCTCAGGGCGGTGGCGTCGGCCTCATGCTGGCGCAATGGATGATCCACGGCGAATGCGAACGCGACGTGACGGCGATGGATGTGGCGCGCTTTGGTGACTGGATCACACCGGGCTACACCCGCCCGAAAGTGATTGAAAACTATCAGAAACGGTTCAGCGTCAGCTACCCGAACGAAGAACTGCCCGCCGCCCGCCCTTTCCGCCAAACACCGATGTACGAGGTCTTCGACGGTATGGGCGCAGTCTGGGGCGCACAATATGGTTTGGAGGTGGTCAACTACTTTGCCAAAGCCGACGAACCGCGCTATGAGACGCCCTCGTTCCGCCGCTCCAACGCATGGGATGCAACCGCGCGCGAGGTCAAAGCCGTCCGCGAGGCCGTGGGCATCAATGAGGTGCATAATTTCGGCAAATACCTTGTCACCGGGCCAAATGCCCGCGATTGGCTCGACCGGATCATGGCCGGGCGCATTCCCAAGCCGGGGCGGCTCTCGCTCACGCCGATGCTCTCGCCCAAGGGGCGGCTCTGGGGCGATTTCACGGTCTCTTGTCTCAATGACACGACCTTTCAACTCACCGCCTCTTATGGCGCGCAAGCTGTCCATATGCGCTGGTTCGCGCAGAACGAGGCGACAGGCGTGCGTGTTGAGAATATTTCCGACCGGCTTAACGGGTTTCAAATCGCCGGGCCAAAAGCGCGCGAGGTGCTCATGGCCTGCACCCGTGACCCGCTGGGCGAGATGCGCTTTATGGATGTGCGCCGCGCCACCGTGGGGATGGTTGACTGCCTTGTGCAGCGTGTCAGCTATACCGGTGATCTGGGTTATGAGATTTTCTGTGATCCGATGGCACAACGCGCGCTCTGGGATGTGCTTTGGTCGACGGGGCAAAAGCACGGGATGCAGCCCTTTGGGATGCGGGCGATGATGTCACTGCGGCTGGATCGGTTCTTTGGCTCTTGGCTCAACGAGTTTTCGCCAGACTACACGCCCGGCGAGACCGGGATGGACCGGTTCATCAGCTTTACCAAGAACACCGATTTCTTTGGTCGCGCGGCGGCCGAGGCGGAGCGTGCAACAGGTGCGGCGCGTAAACTGGTGGCGTTTGAGGTCGAAGCGCTGGACGCCGATGTCAACGGATACGAACCGGTCTGGATCGACGGCGAGGTGCGTGGCTTTTGTACCTCGGGCGGCTATTCGCACCATGCGGGCAAATCCATCGCGCTCGCCCTCATTCCCGCAGATCTGGCCGAGGCGGGGCTGGAGGCCGAGATCGAAATCTTGGGCCACAAGCGGGCGGCAAAGATGCTCACCGAAGCACTCTTTGACGTGGACGGGGCGCGGATGCGCGGCTGAAATAGAAAACCGGCGCATGCTCAGAGGCAAGCGCCGGTTTTTTTACGTATTTTCAGAGATATGAACGGCTAACTTAATCCTTTGACGCGTCCGGGTCAGGTTGCCCCACCCCAAGGAACACGCGCTTGAGCGGCACGATCCAAAGGAATCCCAACCCCACGTAAATCATCAATTCCACCCAGATCGAGGGCCGATCCATCCAGTTCACAAGGGTCACTGCCGCCACCACATAGGCAGGCAAACCCACCAGCAACACCACCAATGACCAGCGTTTCCGGGCCTTGTAACTGAGCGGCATCGGTCCTCCTCAATCTGCGAAAGGGTCTGTCACGAGGATCGTATCCTCGCGCTCGGGTGAGGTAGATAGTAGGGCGACGGGACAGTCGATCAACTCTTCGACGCGGCGCACATATTTGATGGCCTCGGCGGGCAGATCGGCCCAACTGCGCGCGCCCTCGGTCGATTGCGACCAACCCGGCAGCTCTTCATAGATCGGCGTGCACCGCGCCTGTTGATCGGCAGCGGTCGGCAGATAATCCAACCGCGTGCCGTCCAGATCATAGCCCACGCAGATTTTCAGCGTCTCGAACCCATCAAGCACATCAAGTTTCGTGAGTGCGATGCCAGTGACGCCAGAGGTCACGCAGGTTTGCCGCACGAGACAAGCATCAAACCAGCCGCAGCGCCGCTTGCGCCCCGTCACCGTACCAAACTCATGCCCGCGCTCGCCAAGGCGTTGACCATCCGCATCGTGCAATTCGGTCGGAAACGGCCCTTCGCCCACGCGCGTGGTATAGGCCTTGACGATGCCCAACACATAGTCAATCGCCCCCGGCCCAAGGCCCACGCCGGTGGCCGCCTGACCGGCGATCACATTGGAAGAGGTCACAAACGGGTAGGTGCCAAAATCAATATCCAGAAGGGCGCCCTGCGCGCCTTCGAACAGGATCCGCTTGCCCGCGCGGCGCTGCTCGTTCAGCACCTTCCAGACCGGAGCGGCATAGGGCAGGATCTGCGCCGCGATGTCTTTCAACTGGGCAATCAGGGCCTCACGATCAACCGGGGCGATGCCAAGACCGCGCCGCAATGGATCGTGATGCTGAAGCGCGCGGTCCACGCGCGCGATCAACGTGGCCTCATCCGCCAGATCCGCCACCCGGACCGAACGACGCCCCACCTTGTCCTCATAGGCAGGCCCAATGCCGCGCCCTGTGGTGCCGATCTTGGTGCCTTTGCTGGCCGCTTCTTCACGGGCGCGGTCCAATTCACCGTGAATCGGCAGAATGAGCGGAGTATTTTCGGCAATCATCAGCGTCTCGGGTGTGATCGTCACGCCCTGCTCGCGGATCGAGGCGATCTCTTTGACCAGATGCCAAGGGTCCAGCACCACGCCATTGCCGATGACGCTCAGCTTGCCGCCCCGCACCACGCCAGAGGGCAGCGCGTTGAGCTTGTAGACCTTGCCGTCGATCACAAGAGTATGGCCCGCATTATGGCCACCCTGAAAGCGCGCGATCACATCGGCGCGTTCACTCAGCCAATCGACGATCTTGCCTTTTCCCTCGTCCCCCCACTGGGCCCCGACGACGACGACATTTGCCATGATTTACCCCTCGGCATTTGGTCCAAACCGCGCGCCGGTATAACGGGGGGATGCGCCGGGTGAAACATCTAATTCACCACAGCCCCCCGAGACGCCGTTACATTCCCCGATTTGGCACGCCAGAGCCGATTGCCGGGTTGCGGGCGGGCGCGGAATTGCATAGATAGCGGCAGATCGAGACATAAGCACAGGCCCCCTGATCCATGGAAAATGTCGTTCTGACCGTCCATCTTCTTCTCGCGCTCGCCCTTATCGGCGTGGTGCTGCTGCAACGCTCCGAGGGCGGCGGGCTTGGCATGGGTGGCGGTGGTGGCGGGGCCATGACAGGCCGCGCGGCAGCCACGGCCTTGGGCAAGATGACATGGATTCTCGCGGCGGCATTCATCGTGACCTCGATCACGCTGACCATCATCGCGGCGCAAAATGCCGCTGGGGTCTCGGTTCTGGACCGTCTGACCGATCAGCCGCCCGCAGCAGAGACGACTACGCCTGCGCTTCCCGATGTTGACGCATTGATGCCACCGCCTGCAGGCGATACGGCACCTTTGACACCGACAGCGGACTGACACAATTCTTTGAGGGCACGACGGGATTACGCAACATCATCTAGCGGTTGGCTTGCGTAATCCTCGCGAATCCTGTAGAGGTTAAATCCCGTGGCAGGGTGGTCTTTTGGGCCATCTCTGGGTTTTTTGACCGACCATAAAAAACACGAGATCACGGGGGCCTCAGCGCATGGCACGATATATTTTCATCACCGGCGGCGTTGTGTCTTCGCTCGGCAAAGGGCTTGCTTCGGCCGCACTTGGGGCGCTGTTGCAAGCGCGCGGGTTCTCAGTACGGCTCCGCAAACTTGATCCCTATCTCAATGTCGATCCCGGCACGATGTCGCCTTTTGAGCATGGCGAAGTCTTCGTGACCGATGATGGTGCCGAAACCGATCTTGATCTTGGCCATTACGAACGGTTCACCGGCGTGCCAGCACGGATTTCTGACTCGGTCAGTTCCGGGCGCATCTATTCCAATGTGCTGGAAAAGGAACGCCGCGGCGATTACCTCGGCAAAACCATTCAGGTGGTGCCGCATGTCACCAATGAAATCAAAGACTTCCTGAGCATTGGTGAGGATGAGGTTGATTTCATGCTCTGCGAGATCGGCGGTACTGTCGGCGATATCGAGGGGTTGCCCTTCTTCGAGGCGATCCGCCAGTTCAGCCATGACCGCCCGCGCGGACAGTGCATTTTCATGCATCTAACCCTCCTGCCCTATCTTGCCGCCAGTGGCGAGTTAAAGACCAAACCGACGCAACACAGCGTCAAGGAATTGCAGAGCATCGGCATCGCGCCTGATATCCTTGTCTGTCGCTCGGAACAGCCGATCCCGGACAAGGAACGCGAAAAGATTGCGCTGTTTTGCAATGTCCGCAAAGAGCATGTCGTCGCGGCCTATGATCTCAAATCCATTTATGAGGCCCCGCTGGCATATCACCGCGAAGGGCTGGATCAAGCCGTGCTCGATGTGTTTCAAATCAGCCCCGCCCCCAAACCCGATCTGACAGTCTGGCTTGATGTGGTGGACCGCATCCAAAACACCGACGGGGCGGTCAATATCGCCATTGTCGGCAAATATGTGCAGCTTGAGGATGCCTATAAGTCGATCAAAGAGGCGCTGATCCATGGTGGCATGGCCAACCGGGTCAAGGTCAACGTGGAATGGGTCGATGCCGAGATTTTCGAGCGGGAAGACCCCGCCGCCCACCTTGAGGGGTTTCACGCCATCCTTGTGCCCGGCGGCTTTGGCGAACGTGGCACCGAGGGCAAGATCAAGGCAGCAGAATTCGCCCGCACCCGCAAAATCCCCTATCTTGGCATTTGCCTTGGCATGCAGATGGCGGTGATTGAGGCCGCGCGCAATGTGGCCGGCATGAAGGACGCCGGATCAGAAGAATTCGATCATGAGGCTGGCAAGCGCCGGTTCGAGCCGGTCGTCTACCACCTCAAGGAATGGGTGCAGGGCAACGAGAAGGTTCAGCGCAAGGTCAGCGATGACAAGGGCGGCACCATGCGTCTTGGGGCCTATGATGCCGTGCTCAAGGACGGCACGCGGGTTGCGGCGATCTATGGCACCACCGCGATTGATGAGCGTCACCGCCACCGCTATGAGGTGGACACCAAGTATCGCGAGAAGCTCGAGGGCTGCGGCCTGACGTTTTCGGGGATGTCGCCCGATGGCCGCCTGCCCGAGATTGTGGAATGGTCGGATCACCCGTGGTTCATCGGCGTGCAGTATCACCCCGAACTGAAATCCAAGCCGTTCGCGCCGCATCCGCTCTTTGCGGATTTCGTGCGCGCGGCGCTTGCAACCTCGCGTCTGGTCTAAGACGCGCGCCTCAGCCCTTAACGGGGAAGAGGAAACAGCGGTCGCGCCGGATCATCAACCAGAGCGCCTTGCCCGGTCTGGGCAGGAACACGTTAGGCACGGTGGCCTTGAGCAGTGACCCGTCGTGATCCATGCGAAACTCGACCAGGCTCTCGGACCCCATGAAGCGCGCGCGCTCGACCACACCGCGCGCGGGCGTGCCATCCTGTGGGGTTGGATTGGGGCCGCGCCCGTGGCGGTCAAAGTCGATCTTGATGTGCTGTGGCCGGATCACAATCTCGACTTCGCTGCCCTCATAGGCCCCCGGCGAGAGGAACTGACCAAACGGGGTATCAACCAGCGAGCCGCGCACCCGCCCCCGGATCACATTGACCTCTGAGAAAAACGCCATGGCGCTGCGATCCACAGGGGCGTTGTAGACGTTATAGGGCGCGCCCTGCTGCACGATCCGCCCGTCGCGCATCAGCGCAATCTCATCAGCCATGCGCATCGCCTCTTCGGGCTCATGCGTCACCAATAGCACCGCCGTATCCTGCTCGCGCAGAATTTCCAGCGTCTCGTCGCGGATACCGTCGCGCAGACGGTTATCAAGACCGGAAAAAGGCTCGTCCATCAGCATGATACCGGGGCGGGGTGCCAATGCTCGCGCAAGGGCGACGCGCTGCTGCTCGCCCCCGGAAAGTTCATGGGGATAGGCGTTAAGATATCGCGAAAGCCCAACCCGATCGAGCAATTCCTCGATGCGACGTTGCTTGGCGGCCTTATCCCCGCTCAGGCCAAAGCCGACATTCCGCGCCACGCTCAGATGTGGGAACAGCGCGAAATCCTGAAACATCAGACCGATATGACGCCGCTCGGGGGGCACGCGATAGACCGTGTCACAGACCAGCGAGCCATCCACCCAAATCTCGCCCGAATCCTGCATCTCGACCCCTGCGATCATCCGCAGCGTCGTCGATTTGCCACACCCAGACGGCCCCAGCAGGCAGGTCACATGCCCCGGCATCACCCGCAAGGAGACGTTATTGACCACATGCCGACCGTCGTAGCGGCGCATCAGGTTCTTGATTTCCAGCCGGGGAATTGGGGTCTGCACCGGGGCCTCTTGGTCTATCCGATCAATTCTATCGGGTTTTGTCCGCTGGAAATATCAACCCCTCGCCACCTGTGCAAGCCATATGGCGGCCGTCCGTTGACAGCCCGGCACAGAGCTGTTTGGTTACACCGATCTTTCACCCTCAGGAGTTGCTCCCCATGCGGATTTTGACCGGCGCTTTGGTTGCGCTTTGCCTTGCCATACCTGCGCATGCACAGGATGAGCGCGCCGCCCGTGTCGCTATTGCCAAGGACTATATCGACGCCACCGTGACCGACGCGGACATCGAGGAATTTATTCGCCGCCTCTGGCAGCCTATGATCCAGCAAATGGCGGCCAACGGTCAGCGACTGTCAGAAGAGCAGCTTGCCGAGATCGACAAGCTCTTTCTCGATCACCTGACACAGCCCCTGACCGATGTGATGCGCAAGCAAGATGAGGTCATGGCCGACCTCATGACATTAGAGGAGTTGACCGCCCTGCGTGATTTCTACACCTCCGAGCACGGCGGCGCAGTCATGCGCAAGATGCCGCAATTGGCACAAATTCAGCAGCCGATGATTTCAGCCACGCTTCAAGACGCAATGCCAGATATCATGCCCAAGATCGAAGCGATCACCACGCCTCAATAACTCTGCGCTTCAGGCTTTGGGCAGGTCCATCATAGCGGTGAACTCGGCCTCTGCGGCGAGTTCACCCTCAACCTCTGCAATCCCCGAGAATTTCCAGACCTTGCCCCCCGGCTTGCCCCGCGTCGTGTGCAGCTTCATTTCAAGCACATCGCCCGGCACCACCATGCGTCGAAACTTGGCGCTGTCGATGGCCATGAAATAGACCAGCATATTGCGATCCTGCATCTCAAGCGCGGTGCCCACCATTACGGCAGCCGTCTGCGCCATGGCCTCGATGATGGTGACGCCGGGCATGATCGGCTTGCCGGGAAAATGCCCTTGGAAATGCGGCTCGTTCATGGTCACATTCTTGATCCCACGCGCCGATTGATAACCGTCAATGTCGACCACCTTATCCACCAGCAAGAACGGATAACGATGCGGGATGATCCGCTGAATCAGATGAATATCTGCGGATTTGAGGGACTCGGTCATGGGTTGTCCTTTCACGTGCCGTGCCCCGCGTGCGTAGCAATCCGCAGGACTATGGGCAAGATGACTTGCGTTACCTAATCGTTCGTTGGGGCGGGTTGGCTTGGCGTCTGATCGCCGGGCACCGTCGCATCTGGCGCCAGCGGCCCAACACCGATCTGTTCATTGATCCGCAGCACTGCCAAGTCCGTGACATCTGCTGCGCCGCTGTGCAACAACACCGCGCGCGCATCAATCATCACCATTGCATTGGCCTCGGTCAGCAGGTCCGACAGCACAGGCTGCACGACACGCATGAACTGAATCGGGATCAATTCGCGCCGCCGTTCCAATTCCCGAGAGCGCCGCTCGCTCTCAAGACGCAGCTCTTCGACCCTTTGGTCAAATGCATCGGCCATGTCCCGGAACGCATTGGGTGCCGTGGTCGCGCGCAACGCGGTCAGCCTCTGCTCTTCCGCTTCCAGCTCCTGCGCGATCGTTTCATTATACGCGATCAGCCGGTCCCGCTCGGCCTGAATGTCTTGTTGCAAACGCTTGCCATATTCGGACTCGAGCAGCATGCGCTCGGGGTCGATCACCAAAACATCGCTCTGGATGACGCCGATCTGCTGCGCATAGAGAGGAAAGGCCGCGCCAAGAGTGACCCCTAGGCACAGGCCCAACCGGGCAAGCGCCGCACGCATGATCAGAATTCCGTGCGAACGGTCAGATCAAAGGTCTGCTCGATATCGCCCGGTTCCTTTTCGAGGGCCTTGGAAAAGTTCATCCGGATCGGACCAAATGGCGACGACCAGAACAAGGAAACACCAATCACGTGGCGCGCCTTGAACCCTGTCGACGACAGTGTATTGCCCGGCGCAACCGATCCCCGGTTTCCAATACCCCAGATCGAGCCGATATCGTAAAAGGCACCACCCGTGATGCCGTATTCATCCGGCAGGCCAAGCGGGAACTCTGCTTCAAACTTGAGGGCTGCGAAAAAATCACCGCCCAAAAGCTCGTTGCCTTCGATCGGCCCCATGCCGTTCGGCTCAAACCCGCGAATGACCTGAGACCCAAAACGATTGAGGAACCGGCTATCCCTGCTCCCAGAGAAGTTGAGCGCGCCCCCTTCAAGGATTGCGCGAAGCGTCACATCCTCGTTCAAGACCGTGGTCTGTCCCACAAGCCGCGCCGTGGTTTTGATGAAATCGTTATCCCCGCCAAGTCCAGCGAATTCCTGGCCAAAGGACAAAAGCACACCGGCATTGGGGTTTAGCCCACCGGCCCGCGTGTCAAAGCTGAAATTATAGCCCACGGAACTGGTCCATAGCCCGCCTTGGGCGATCTCGTTCTGAAGAATGCCGGACGTGCCCTGATAGTCGGTCATATCCTCGTAGCTGGTATTGTAATAGACATTCAGGCGCGTGTTCTCGCCAGTCGGAAACGTCAGACTGGGCCGGAACGTCCCGATTGCCGTATCAAAAAGGCTGTTGTCGCTTTCGGTTTCCCGGAAAGAGAAATCGAGACCAAGCGCCACGTCCCGCCCAAGAAAGGCCGGTTCAACAAAGCCCAAGTTGTAGTTGATGTTGTCAGCCGTCGCGAGAATCTGAGCCGTCAGTTGCTGACCGCGCCCGATGAAATTGCGCTCGGAAAAGCCAAGCGAAACGCCAAGACCCGAGTTGGTCGAGAAACTCGCCCCGACCGAAACGGTGCCGGTTGTGGTTTCCTCGACATCTGTTTCGATCACAACCTGATCGGGGCGTGATCCCTCGCGGGCGTTCACGTCGACGTCCTCGAAATAGCCCAAAGCCCGGATACGGTCCGCAGCCTGTTGGATCGAGCGCGGGTTAAAGGGATCACCCTCGGCCTGATCGAATTGGCGCCGGATCACGCGGTCAAGCGTGGTGGTGTTGCCTTCAATGTCGATCCGCTCGACAAATACGCGCGGACCACGTTGGATCACGAATTCAACATCCAGCGTCAAATCCCGGTCGTTGCGCGTGATCCGTGGCTCGACGCGCATGAAATCGACACCATTCTTGAGCGCCAAACGCTCCATCCGGGCGATGGAGCTTTCGACCAGCGTCGGTGAATAGACCACTCCGGGTTTGATCTTGAGTGTGTCACCATAGATTTCGGCCTCGACACCGTTAATTTCGCTAACGGTGGTGATTTCCCCAAACCGGAACTGTTGGCCTTCTTGAATGTTGAAGGTAACGAAATAGGCATCCCGCTCGCGCGCAAGCTCGGCATTGGTGCCGGTGACGCGAAAATCGACAAACCCGCGCGAATTGTAGAAATCGCTCAGAACCTGCCGATCAAAATTAACGCGGTCCTCGACGAATGTATCCCGTTCGATCAGGGCGCGCAGAAGGCCTGTCTGCTTGCTTTCAACCACACGACGCAGGCGCGTGTCGGAAAAGGCCTTGTTGCCAACAAAACCGATGCGCTGAACCTCGATCTTGCGTCCTTCAAAGATTTCAAACACCAGATCGACGCGATTGTCGCTCCGGCGGATCACTTTGGGTGTCACCCGCGCAGCGATGCGGCCATTCTGGCTATAGGCCTCAGAGATAACGCCAGCGTCCCGCTCGGCCTGTGTCGGGCTGAACACCTGACGCGATTTGCTCTGGATGAACCCGGCAAGGTCTTCATCCTTGATCTTGTCGTTACCCTCAAACGCGATCTGGTTGATCGTCGGAAACTCGACCACGCGGATCAAAAGATTGCTGCCCTGCGGCACCAGTTCCACATCTTCAAAAAGACCCGATCCAAGGATTTTTTGATAAGCGTCGTTCAGCTGCCCCGCCGAGACGGTCTCGTTGCGCGCAATGCCCGCATAGGACAGAATCGTTCCGGTTTCGATCCGTTGGTTTCCTTCAATCGCCACAGAAGAAAAGCGATAGGATTGCGCATCGGCCCGCTGGCCCGTTCCAAGCAGAAAAACAACAAAGAAGAGCGCGAAGATGCCACCTGCGCCTATCCGCGCCGCAAGAAAAAGGTTGCGGCCCTTTAGCCGATCCACGTCGCGATTATTCATTGCTCAAACCCAGTCAGACATCCCATTGAGGATGTCAGTAACCCGTCTGTCTGGCCTTGTCAAAATGCGAGTGCGGGCCGCGCAACCTCAGGGCTCATAGCGTGCCGATATAGGCCGCCGCCAAGAGTGCCGCCCCAAGGGTCGCCACATAGAGCAGGAAATCCGCGTTCACATGCAAAAGCACGCGTGCCCCGCGATAGCCATTTCTGATCTGTTGCATGTCATGCCCCGGTATCGAAAGTTTCAGAGTCGGCACGAAAGTGACGCAGCTGTTCGGCAACAACATGCCCAGAATGTGGCAAATTTCTGACAAGCGGCCCTTACAAAATCCGCCCTTAGATATCTTGTGCCCTTGCCATGCCCCGGCTGACCATGAACTGTCGAAGCCGCGTCAAACCTTCCTCGATATCCGCCGTGGCACGGGCATAGGAAAACCGTAGCGTTCCCGCCCCGCGCAAGGGATCAAAATCAAGCCCCGGCGTGACCGCAACCCCCGCGTGTTCCAGAATCTCGGCAGCAAAGGCACGGCTGTCTTGGGTCAGGTGGCTGACATCGGCATAGACGTAAAACGCGCCATCGGGCGGCGCGATACGGTCAAACCCTGCCTTGGGCAGCCCCTCCAGCATCAGCGCCCGGTTGCGCCGGTAAACGGCCATATTGGCCTCCAACTCCTCGGAACAGTCCATCGCCGCAAGGGCCGCCACCTGACTGACATGGGGCGGACAGATAAAGAGGTTCTGCGCCAGCCGTTCGATGACGCGCACATGATCTTCGGGCACCACCATCCAGCCAATCCGCCAGCCCGTCATCGAAAAATACTTTGAGAAAGAATTGATCACATAACAATCGTCAGTGATTTCCAGCGCTGAGACCGCACGACGCTCATACTCGATGCCGTGATAAATCTCGTCACTTATAAATGCCGCGCCCTGCCCCTCTGCCGCCGCAATCAACCCGCCAAGCGCCGCGCGGTCCAGCATCGTACCCGAAGGATTCGCCGGGCTGGCAACCAAGAGCCCCTGCAAATCCTGTCCCTGCAAATCGCCCGGCACCGGCTGCAGGCGGTTTTCCGCCGCCGTCTCGATATCCACCGGCACAAGATCAAGCGCGCGCAGGATCTGGCGATAGCTGGGATAGCCCGGCGCGCCGATCCCCACACGGTCGCCCGCGTCAAAAAGCGCTGTAAAGGCCAGAATGAAGGCCCCGGACGAACCGGGCGTAATCACCACACGTTCCGGGTTCAAATCGAGATTATACCAATCGCCATAAAGCTGCGCGATCCGCGCCCGAAGCGCTGGCAGGCCAAGCGCCACGGTATAGCCCATGGGCTCTGTCGCCATGGTTCGGGCCAACGCCGCGCGCGCACCCTCTGGCGCGGATGTGCCGGGTTGCCCCACTTCCATGTGGATAATGTCACGTCCGGCAGCTTCGGCGCGGCGGGCGGCCTCCATCACATCCATCACGATGAAGGGATCAATTTGGCTCCGGGTTGAGTTCCGCATTGGTTTTCTCCTAGACTGACCCCACATGTGACCCGTCTCACTGGAAAAGGCCGCCAAGGTCAATGCTGCTTCTCCGTCTTGCCCTTCTCTCGCTTCTCCTGTCGCTGGCGCTGCCGGCGCGTGCCGTCACGCTCTTGCGCGACCCAGACATCGAACAGGCTTTGCGCGCGCTGGCCGCGCCAGTGCTTCAGGCGGCGGGGCTTAGCCCGGCGCGGGTGGATATCCTCGTGATTGACGATTCGAGCATGAATGCGTTTGTCATTGATGCTGACAGCATCTTTATCCATTCCGGCTTGATCCTTCGGATGGATACACCGGCCATGCTGCAATCTGTGATCGCGCATGAGGCCGCGCATATCGCCAATGGCCACCTGATGCGCCGCCCGATCAATGCCCGCAACGCCCGCACAGCAGCAGCGCTCGGAACGGCCCTTGCGGCGGTCGCTGGGGCCGCGGCGGGCAACGGAGAGTTTGCGGTAGGGGCCGCTGCCGGGCTTCAGGGCGCGGCACTACGCAGCTTCTTTTCCCACACCCGCGCCGAAGAAAACGCCGCTGACGCCAGCGGCATGCGCTTTCTCATGGCCGCAGGGATTGACCTGCGCGGGGCGGTCCAGGTGATGGAGCTCTTTAACGGGCAAGAGGCGCTCTCGGTGAACCGACAGGATGCCTATGCCCGCACCCACCCCTTGTCGCGCGACCGGTTCCGCCGGATCACCCAATTGGCCGAAGCACAGGGCCGCACCGTCGCCCCCGATCCCGAGGCAACCTATTGGTTCGCGCGGGCCAAAAGCAAACTTTCCGCCTTTCAACGCTCTCCCAAATGGACCCTGACCCGCGCCGGGGAATTTGGCTATGCTGACATCAAGCTGATGCGTCAGGCCATCGCCTATCACCGGCAGGCAGATTTGCGCCGCGCGCTGGCCGCGATTGACGGGGCTGTGGCCCTTCGGCCCAACGATCCCTATTTGCACGAATTGCGCGGTCAGATCCTCATGGAAAGCCGCCAGATCAAACCCGCCGTTGCCGCCTATGCCCGCGCGGCAAACCTTGCCCCCAACAATGCGCTTATCCTTGGCTCTTATGGGCGCGCCCTCTTGGCCGACAATCAGACGCAAAAAGCCGTGCAATTTCTCGAAACCGCACGAAGCCGCGATGGCCGTGATATCCGCATCCTGCGTGATCTGGCGCAGGCCAACGCCAAGCTGGGCAACAATGGCATGGCCTCAGTGCTGACCGCTGAACGATATGCCATCGCGGGGCGGCTCAAAGATGCTAAGATACACGCCGAACGCGCCTCCAACCTCTTGCCCCGTGGTTCCGCCGCATGGCAAAGAGCACAGGATGTACTGTTCGCTGCAGAAGCCGAAGAAAAACGGAGAAAATGATCCTGATGCCACGTATGATCCTATCCGCCGCCAGCCTTGGCCTCTGCTTTGCCTTCGCACAGCCTGCCGCAGCTCTCGACCTTGAGAGCCTGAGCGACGCAGACCGCACGCTTTTGCGCGCTGAAATTCGCGAATACCTGCTGGCAAACCCCGAAGTGATCATGGAAGCAGTTGCCGTGCTGGAACAGCGCGAGGCCAAAGGTCAGGCCGAGGCCGATAGCGATCTGGTCAAGGTCAATGCCGAGGCGCTGTTCAATGATCCCAACTCTTGGGTCGGCGGCAATCTGGACGGCGATCTGACCCTTGTGGAATTCATGGACTATCGCTGCAGCTATTGCCGCCGCGCCCATGAAGACGTGAAGGGTCTGTTGGCCGCCGATGGCAACATCCGCTTTATCATCAAGGAATTCCCGATCTTGGGTGAAGAATCGGTTATGGCCTCGCGCTTTGCCATTGCCACGCGTCAGGTCGCAGGCGATGAGGCCTATGCATCTGTGCATGACGCCCTGATGGCGTATTCGGGCAGCATGAGCGAAACGGGCTTTACCCGTCTGGCCGATTCACTCGGTCTTGATGCTCCGGCGATCATCGCCGAAATGAACAGTGACGCGGTGACCCAAGTGATCGCCGCCAATCACGCCCTTGGCCAGCGGATGCAGATCAGCGGCACGCCCTCTTTCGTGATGGGCGATCAGATGCTGCGTGGGTATCTGCCACAGGACGCCATGCAGCGCATTGCCGACGAGATTCGCGCGCAATAACCATGCTGCGACGTTCCCTTTGGGCGGCCCTTGTTCTTGGGGCCGCTGGACCTGCATGGGCTCAGGACCTTCCGGATCAGTCACGCCCCCTCTTGGGCGCAGCGATCCGTGACGTCTTGATCGAAACACCCTCGCTGCTTGCCCCCTTACGAGAGCCCATTCCGCTGACGGCCGCCGATCTTTATGGCGACGAGTCCGCGCGCGATCTGAACCTTCTCAAACGCGCTGCGCCGCGCCTCTTTGCACCTGACCTGCCCGGTTTCGGCCCCAAGGGTGCCACCGCCGCACTTGCGTTCTTTACGCAGGCGGATTGCGCCGATTGCGCCAGCGCCGAGGCGGAGTTGCGAGCGCTTTCAGACCGGCTTGGCCTGCGCATCAACACGTTCGATATGGCCAACGACACGGCCCTTGCCGCCGAACTCGGTCTTGATATGGCACCCTCTTATGTCCTGCCGGATATGCTGCTGCGCGGGGCCATGCCCGCTATCGTGCTAGAAAAATACCTCACCCCATAAACACCAAAGGCGCGCCACCGGGGCGCGCCTTTTGTCTCTTGTAAGGCAGATACAGCTTAGTTGACCAGCGTCGCTGCCGCTGCCTGTGCCATGGCCTCAATCCCGAACATATTGACGATACCAAGCAGCATCACCGCCGCTGATCCCATCAGGAACAGCCATTGCACCGCCGAACGGCCGGTTTGCAGCCCCGCGCCCTCTTCGCCAAAATACATGTAGAACACGATCCGCAGATAGTAAAAGGCACCAATCACCGAGGCGATAACACCAGCAATCGCCAACCACGCCAACCCGCCCTCATAGGCGGCGCGTAGCACATAAAGCTTGCCGAAAAAGCCCAAGAGCGGTGGCACACCGGCAAGGCTGAACAACAGGATCAGCATGGCAAGCGCCCGGCCCGGCTCTGCACGCGAATACATGGCAAGGCTGCGAATATCCGTCACCGGCTGGCCATCCCGCTCCATCGAAAGGATAAAGGCAAAGGTGCCGACATTCATAGTGACATAGATCGCCATATAGATCAGCATCGCCTGCACGCCAAAGACCGTGCCTGCCGCCAGCCCCATCAGCGCATAGCCCATATGCGCAATCGACGAATAGGCCATCAGACGCTTGATATCGGTCTGGCCAATCGCCGCAAAGGCCCCAAGGAACATCGACAGCAGTGCCAGAAGCGCCAGCACCTGCTGCCAATCCGCGACCACACCGCCGAATGCATCATGGACCACACGGGCAAATAGCCCCATTGCCGCCATCTTGGGGGCGGTGGCGAAGAATGCGGTAATGGGTGTCGGCGCGCCCTCATAAACATCCGGGGTCCACATATGGAACGGAACCGCCGAAATCTTGAACGCAAGACCCGAGATGACGAACACCAGACCTATCAAAAGGCCCACGGGCGCCTGACCTTCAGCCGCCGCAATGATCCCGGAAAACAGCGTCGTGCCCGCATAGCCATAGGTCAGCGACGCGCCATAGAGCAAGAGGCCCGACGACAACGCGCCCAAAACGAAATACTTAAGGCCCGCTTCGGTTGATTTGGCGCTGTCCCGACGCAGCGACGCCACAACATAAAGCGACAGGGATTGCAATTCGAGGCCCATATAAAGCGCCATAAGATCGCCCGCGCTGACCATGACCATCATGCCAACCACAGCAAGCGCCACCAAGAGCGGATACTCAAACCGCAGGATACCGCGCCGCTGCATGTAATCCTGCCCCAGCACCAGCACCGCCGCTGCCGACAACAGGATCGTAACCTTGGCAAAGCGCGCAAAGCCATCGTCGTTGAACATTCCGCCAAAGGCCGTACGAGTGCCCTCGCCCGACGCACCGATCCAGATCGCCAACAAGGCAAACAGCCCCGCCGTCACCCAGACCAACATGCCCGCCATGCGGTCTTGCCCGGTATAGGCCACGCCCAACAGCGCCAAGATCGCATAGACCGAGAGCACGATCTCGGGCAGGATTATGGTTAGATCAGCCTGCATGTCTCAGGGCCTCCGGTTCAATGCGAGGTTTCGGCAAGTTGCGTCGTGGTCTGCGCCATCGCCTGTGCCGTCTCAACGTTGGAAATCAGCGCCTCAACCGAGGGGCCGGTGATATCGGTCACAAGCCGGGGATAGACCCCAAGCAACAGCGTCATCACCACCAGCGGCGCAAAAATTGCCCGCTCGCGTTTGGTCATATCGGTGATCGTGCGCAGGCTCTCCTTGATCAGGTCGCCCATCACCACCCGGCGATAAAGCCAGAGCGCATAGGCCGCCGACAGGATCACACCCGATGTGGCCACCGCCGCAACCCAAGTATTGACCTGAAACACACCCACAAGCGTCAAGAATTCACCCACAAAGCCAGAGGTGCCCGGCAGGCCCACATTCGCCATGGTGAAGAACATGAAGATCAGCGCATACGCGGGCATCCGGTTCACCAGACCGCCATAGGCGTCAATCTCGCGCGTGTGCATCCGGTCATAAATCACGCCGACGCAAAGAAAGAGCGCGCCCGAGATAAAGCCGTGGCTCAGCATCTGGAAAATCGCCCCATCCACGCCCTGCTGATTGGCCGCGAAAATCCCCATGGTCACGTAACCCATATGCGCCACCGACGAATAGGCGATCAGCTTTTTCATATCGGACTGCGCCAGCGCCACCAGCGAGGTATAGACAATGGCAATGGCACTCATCCACAGCACCAGTGGCGTCAGCACCTCAGCCCCCACCGGGAACATCGGCAGGCTAAAGCGCAAGAACCCATAGCCGCCCATCTTCAAGAGGATCGCCGCCAGCACAACCGACCCGGCGGTCGGCGCCTGCACGTGGGCATCCGGCAACCAGGTATGCACCGGCCACATCGGCATCTTGACCGCAAAGCTGGCAAAGAACGCCAGGAACATCAGCGTCTGCATCCCGCCAATCACCTGAACTCCGAGGATCGAGAATGTCTCGCTCTCGAATTCATGCTTGAGCAAGGCCACGATATCCGTGGTGCCCGCATCCGAGAACATCGCCACCATCGCCACCAACATCAGCACAGAACCAAGGAAGGTGTAGAGGAAGAACTTGAACGAGGCGTAAATCCGTTCCTTGCCGCCCCAGATCCCGATGATCAGGAACATCGGGATCAGCCCCGCCTCAAAGAAGAGGTAAAAGAGCACCAGATCCAGCGCCATGAACACGCCCAGCATGAGCGTTTCCAAAAGCAAGAAGGCGATCATGTATTCTTTGACGCGCGTAGTCACACCCCACGACGCCGCGATAGTCAGAGGCATCATGAAGGTTGTGAGCATCACGAACAGAACACTGATCCCGTCCACGCCCATCTTGTATTTCAGGCCCAAAAGCCACTCGCGCTCTTCAACGAACTGAAACCCGGTATTGGAGGCGTCAAAATCAAACAGGATAAACAGCGACACGACAAATGTCAGCGTGGTGGCAATCAACGCCACCCATTTGGCATTGCGCTGTGCCGCCTCATCCGAACCACGCAGGAACACCGCAAGAATGGCCGCCGCGACCGCCGGGATGAAGGTCACAATGGAAAGCAGGTTGTCCATCAGTTGGCTCCCCCGAAGATCGTCATCCACGTCACCAGAACCGCGATCCCGATCACCATGGCAAAGGCATAGGTAAAGATGTAGCCGGATTGCGCCCGACCGGCGAGGCGGGTGAACCATGGGATGATCCCCATTGCCACGCCATTGATCGACCCGTCGATCACATCGCCATCGCCGCGCTTCCACAACAGATGGCCAAGCGCCTTAGAGGGCCGCACGAAGAGAAAATCAAAGATCTCGTCGAAATACCACTTGTTGAGCAGAAAGAGGTAGAGCGGGCGATTTGTCTCGGCGACACGGCGTGGCATCGCCGGATCCCAGATATAGAACCAAACTGCCATCAGGAACCCGGTCAGCATCGCAACAAAGGGGCTGACCTTGACCCATTTCGGGGCATGGTGCGCGTCATCCATCACGGTATTGTCGGGATGCATGAAGATGGCCCCCTGAGGTGCCTCACCCTGACCTATGGCCGGGGCATGCGCCTCTGCCGTTTCTTCCGCGTGATCCGCAGCACCCTCTGTGCCATGCCCCTCAGACGCCTCAGCATGATGCGCCGGGATGCCAAAGAACTTGTTCACACTCTCATGGCTGCCAAAGAAACTGTTAAACCAGATCATCCCGGCAAAGACCGCGCCAAGCGCCAGCACCCCTAGGGGCACCAGCATGACCATCGGGCTTTCATGGGCGTGCTCATGTGTGTGCTTGTCGCCCCGCGCCTCGCCAAAGAACGTCAGGAACATCAGACGCCAGCTATAGAATGACGTGAACAGCGCCGCGATCACCAGCATCCAGAACGCATATCCGCCGTCCGTGCCCGCCCACGCGCTCTCGATCACCGCATCCTTGCTGAGGAACCCGGCGAAGCCGATATGTGTCAGGGGAATACCCACGCCGGTAATGGCCAGCGTGCCGATCATCATCGCCCAGAACGTATAGGGCAACTTCTTGCGCAGACCGCCATAGTTGCGCATGTCCTGTTCGTGATGCATCCCGTGGATCACGGACCCCGCGCCAAGGAACAGCATCGCCTTGAAGAACGCATGCGTGAAAAGGTGGAACATCGCCACCGAATAGACGCCCAGACCAGCCGCCACAAACATATAGCCAAGCTGAGAGCAGGTCGAATATGCGATCACGCGCTTGATGTCATTCTGCACCAGACCCACGGTTGCCGCGAAAAACGCGGTGGTGGCCCCAAGGAAGACGACAAAGGTCATCGCTTCCGGCGCGTATTCCATCAACGGCGACATGCGGCACACAAGGAACACGCCCGCCGTCACCATTGTCGCCGCGTGAATAAGGGCCGACACCGGGGTCGGGCCTTCCATCGCGTCCGGCAACCAGGTGTGCAGGAACAGCTGCGCCGATTTACCCATTGCGCCGATGAACAGCAACACGGCAATCAGATTGGCCGCATTCCACTCTGTCCACAGGAACGTCAATTGCGTCTCTGCCAGCATGGGCGCTGCGGCAAAGATATCATCGAACTTGATCGAGTCCGTCAGAAAGTAAATCGCCATGATCCCAAGGGCAAAGCCGAAATCACCTACCCGGTTGACCACAAACGCCTTGATCGCCGCGGCATTGGCGCTCGGCTTGCGAAAGTAAAAGCCGATGAGCAGGTAAGAGGCAACGCCCACACCCTCCCAGCCAAAGAACATCTGAAGCAGGTTGTCCGACGTGACCAGCATCAGCATCGCGAATGTAAAGAACGACAGATACGCAAAAAAGCGGGGCCGATAGCTCTCGTTCTCGCGGAAATTCTCGTCATGCGCCATGTAGCCCATGGAATACAGATGCACGAGCGCCGAGACGGTGGTGATCACGATCAACATGATCGCGGTCAGCCGGTCCATCCGAATGGCCCAAGCCGTATCCAGCGTGCCCGATTGCACCCAATCAAGCAGATGCACCTGATGCATGACCCCGTCATGCCCCAGAAACACGATCCAGCTCAGGATACAGGACAGAAACAGCAGGCCCGTCGTCAGCCATTGTGCGCCCTTGTCACCCAGGATGCGCCAGCCAAAACCCGCAAGGAGCGCGCCCACGAGAGGCGCGAAGAGGAGAATGGTTTCCATGGCTTCAGCCTTTCATCACATTGGCATCTTCGACAGCAATCGTGCCGCGATTGCGGAAGAAACAAACGAGGATCGCAAGGCCAATCGCGGCCTCTGCGGCGGCAACGGTCAACACGAAAAGCGTGAACACCTGCCCCACCATATCGCCCAGATGCGACGAAAACGCCACAAGGTTGATATTCACCGAAAGCAGCATAAGTTCGATAGACATCAACAGGATGATGACATTCTTGCGGTTCAGGAAAAGGCCAAAGATACCGATGACGAACAGCGCTGCCGCCACCGTCAGATAATGTTCAAGTCCGATCATCGTTTCACCCTCTGACCCTCAATCTTCTTCTTTTCATGATGCGCAGGATGAAAAATCCCAGCACCATCTTTACACTCCAGATCGCGGCCAACCCCGCCAGCCCGAGGGCTGACACCGCATGATGCAGCAGATCCGCCATTACAGCCCCTGCCCCGGTTTCACATCCCGCAGTTCCATGGCTTTGGCCGGATCACGGTACATCTGCGCCAGCACATCCTGCCGTTTGACATCCGTGCGATGCCGCAGCGTAAGCACAATCGCCCCGATCATCGCCACCAACAGGATCAGACCCGAAAGCTGGAACAGGATGAAATAGGTATCATAGAGCAAGAGGCCCAAAGCGGCGGTATTCTCAACCCCTTCGGGTGTCACCGCGCGGCGCGCCGCCTCGGCCCCATCCGCCATTTCCCAATTGCCGAACGCCAGCCCGAATTGCATGAGCAGGATCACCCCGATCAGCAGTGCCAAGGGCATGTATTTCGCCATTTCCGCCTTCAACTCGGCGAAATCGACGTCAAGCATCATCACCACGAACAAGAACAGCACCGCGACCGCGCCCACATAGACGATAATGAGCAGCATCGCCACGAACTCTGCCCCCAAAAGCACGAAAAGCCCCGCAGCGCTGATGAACGACAGGATCAGCCAGAGCACCGAATGCACCGGGTTGCGGCTGATCACGGTCATCAACCCGCCGGTCAGCAGCGACACCGCAAAGAGATAAAAGGCCATGGCCGCAAACGTCATTTGTCTTTTCCTTCTTTATCGCCCTGGTCCATGACCTCGCGGGCGAAATCCATGGCGCGCGTCATCGAGGGGATGCCGGCGAACATCGCCATCTGCGCAATGGTCTCGGCAATCTCGTCACGGGTTGCCCCGGCCTCCAGCGCATGGCGCACGGTCATGCGGATTTGCGTGTCACTCTGCGCCCCCAGCATCGTCAGCCCGGCAAGGGTCAAGAGCAGGCGCGTCTTGGCATCCAGCCCCTCCTTGTTCAACCCCTTGCCAAAGCTCATTTCCATGAAATCCTTGGGCATGGTTGGCCACAGCGTTTCGAACCCTTTGGGCGAAAAGGATTCAAGCGCCGGATTGAGCGCCTTGGCCATTTCCTGAGCCTGACGCATCATCATCTCGAAGGGGTTGCTGGGATCGCTCATCGGTAGGGTGCATCCATCTCTAGGTTGCGGGCAATCTCGGCCTCCCAACGGTCGCCGTTCGCCAAGAGCCGCGCCTTGTCATAGAACAACTCTTCGCGGGTCTCGGTGGCAAACTCGAAATTCGGCCCTTCGACGATAGCATCAACCGGGCAGGCCTCTTGGCAGAAGCCGCAATAGATGCATTTCGTCATGTCGATGTCATAGCGCGTGGTCCGGCGGCTGCCGTCGTCGCGCGGCTCTGCATCAATGGTGATGGCCTGTGCGGGGCAAATGGCCTCGCACAGCTTGCACGCGATACAGCGCTCTTCCCCATTGGGATAGCGGCGCAACGCATGCTCTCCGCGAAAGCGCGGCGACAGCGGCCCCTTTTCATGCGGATAGTTGAGCGTGGCCTTGGGCGCGAAAAAGTATTTCAGCCCCAGCTTGAACCCTTTGAAGAAGTCGGAGAGCAGGAAATACCCCGCCGCACGGCCGTAATCTATCTTGGTCATGGATCAGCCTCCAATCGCCCAGCGGGCCCAAAAGCCGCCCAGCACTTCGAATTTCGCAAGAAACGCCACGATCACCACCCAGCCCAAGGACATGGGCAGGAACACTTTCCAACCGATCCGCATAAGCTGATCGTAGCGGTAGCGCGGCGTGATCGCCTTGACCATGGCGAAGAGGAAGAAGAAAAACGCCATCTTGCCAATCATCCACAGCACGCCATCCGGCAGGCCCGGAATGGGCGACAGCCAGCCGCCGAAAAACAGCAGGCTCATCAATGCGCACATCAGGAAAATCGCGATATATTCCCCCGCCATGAACAAAAGGAACGGCGTCGAGGAATATTCCACCTGATAGCCAGCCACCAACTCGGATTCCGCCTCAGGCAGGTCGAACGGCGGGCGGTTGGTCTCGGCTAATGCGCTGATAAAGAACAGGAACACCATCGGCAAATGCGGCAGCCAATACCAGCCAAAGAACCCATAGGCCGTATCCTGCGCACCCACGATGGCACTGAAGTTAAGCGATCCGGTCGAAATAATCACACCAATGATGATCAAGCCCAGCGACACCTCATAGGAAATCATCTGCGCAGCAGAGCGCAAAGAGCCGAGGAATGGGTATTTGGAGTTTGACGCCCAGCCCCCCATGATCACGCCATAAACCTCAAGCGAGGACACCGCGAAAACAAAGAGCACCGCCACGTTGATATCCGACAGCACCCAGCCTTCATTCATCGGAATAACGGCCCAAGCCAGCACCGCCAGAACGAAACTCGTCATCGGGGCCAGCATGAACACGGCCTTGTCGGCCCCCGCCGGAACCACGACCTCTTTGACCACGTATTTCAGCGCATCCGCCACCGTCTGCAACAGGCCCCAGGTGCCCACGACGTTCGGACCCCGGCGCATCTGCACGGCGGCCCAGATCTTGCGGTCGCCATAGACAAGGAACAAGAGCGAGACCATGACAAAGCCCACCACCGCAAGGCATTGTGCCAGGATGATCACGAAGGTTCCCAGCGGGGTTGTAAAGAATTCAGCCATCAGGTCCTCACACCATCGGTATTCCGTTTTCCGCACAATTGGCGGCGACGACTTCGGCGTCGATTGTCAGTAGTCCTCGGGGCAGCGCCGCCGAGATCGTATAAACCGCATCGCCCTGCCAGATGCCAGCCTCTTCCGAGACGCTTGTGCGCAGGTGGCGCGCAAAGCCGTAACCCCGGATCAGCGCATATTGCGCAGCGGCGCATTCGGCATAGCGTTCAACGTCGAGGGCATCGCGCGCACCACGCATGGACACGTGGAAATTCACCAAATCCCCATCCAAGAGCCGCGTCTCGATCCCCTGATAGTCAGGTGCAAAGGGCACAGGGGATGCACTCTCTGCGCAGCCCGCCAGCCCAAGCGCCACAGGCGATATGAGGGCCATGACCATCCTCACTCTGCCGCCATCGGTTGCGTGCCACGCGCCTTGGCATTGGCACTCAATTCCGCCATCAGCTCGCTCGCGCGGGCAATCGGGTTGGTTAGGTAGAAATCCGCAATCGCCAACCGGAAATCAGCCTTGCCAAGCGCGGATGTTTCCAGCGGTTGCCAGTCATTCGCGGGCACCTGATCCACCTTCTTGAGATGCGGCACCGCCTTGACCAGCGCCTGACGCAACTGCGCGATGCTGTCATAGGGCAGAACCGCGCCCAATTCGCCACTCAGCGCCCGAAGAATGGCCCAGTTTTCCTTGGCGTCACCGGGGGCAAAACCGGCGCGCAACGCCAATTGCGGGCGACCTTCGGTATTGACGAACAGCCCCTGCTCCTCGGTATAGGCAGCGCCCGGCAGGATCACATCGGCGCGATGCGCGCCGCGATCACCATGGCTGCCCTGATAGATCACCAACGGCCCCGCCGCGATATCAACCTCATCCGCCCCAAGGTTATAGATCACATCGGCGCCGTCGATTGCGGCCTCTAGCCCACCCTCGGTCACAGCGCCCACATCCATCGCACCAACACGCCCGGCCGCAGTATGCAGCACGAGCATCCGGCCAGACAGCGCCATCGCCGCAGCCAGCACCGCCGCGCCATCGTCCTCGCGCAGTGCGCCCATGCCGACGATGACAATCGTATCCTCAGGCACGCTCAGCCCGCCAAGCGCGGCACGATCCGTGCCCGCATGGGTGTAGTCATAGGTAAGATCAACCTTGGGGCCAACCAGCGTGATATTGGCCCCCTTGATCCACGCCTTGCGCAAACGCGCATTCAGCACCGGCGCTTCAACCCGAGGATCGGTGCCAATCAGCACCACATTCTTGGCCGTATCAAGATCCTCGATACGGACATTCCCAACATAGCCGCTGCGATTGCCTGCGGGCAGACGGGCACTGTCAGTGCGGCATTCCACATGGCCACCCTGCCCCTCGATCAACGCCTTGAGCGCAAAGGCCGCCTCGACCGGCACAAGATCGCCCACCAAACCGGCCAGTTTCTTGGCCCCCTTGATGGCACCTGCCACCTTGGCCAAGGCCTCGGGCCATGTGGCCACCCGCAGCTTGCCATTCTCCCGGATATAGGGCCGGTCCAGGCGCTGACGCCGCAACCCGTCCCAGACAAACCGTGTCTTGTCGGAAATCCATTCCTCGTTCACGCCGTCATGATTGCGCGGCAGGATGCGCATCACCTCGCGCCCCTTGCAATCAACGCGGATATTGCTGCCAAGCGCGTCCATCACGTCGATGGTCTCGGTCTTGGTCAATTCCCACGGGCGCGCGGTAAAGGCATAAGGCTTGCTTACAAGCGCCCCCACCGGACACAGGTCGATGATATTGCCCTGCAAATTGCTATTGAGCGTTTGACCCAGATAGCTGGTGATCTCGGCATCTTCACCGCGCCCGGTCTGGCCCATCTGCATGATGCCGGCCACCTCAGAGGTGAAGCGCACACAGCGCGTGCAAGAGATGCAGCGCGTCATATGGGTCTCGACCAGCGGGCCAAGATCAAGATCCTCGCTCGCCCGCTTGGGTTCGCGGTAGCGGCTGAAATCAACGCCATAGGCCATGGCCTGATCCTGCAAGTCGCACTCGCCGCCCTGATCGCAGATCGGGCAATCCAGCGGGTGGTTGATAAGCAGAAACTCCATCACCCCCTCGCGGGCCTTCTTGACCATGGGGCTGTTGGTCTTGACCACCGGCGGCGTGCCATCCGGGCCGGGCCGCAGATCCTTGACCTGCATGGCACAGCTTGCGGCCGGTTTCGGCGGCCCGCCCACGACCTCGACCAGACACATCCGGCAATTCCCAGCAATCGACAGACGCTCGTGATAGCAAAAACGCGGCACTTCGACCCCGGCCTGTTCACAAGCCTGAATGAGGGTCATTGCGCCCTCGACCTCGATCTCTTGATCGTCGATGATGATCTTGCGTAGGTCAGCCATGGTATCTCACTTTGCTTTCAGAAACTTGCCGATCGGGCTCTGTTTCGCGATTTCTGCTCGGCCAAGGTCGCACAGACTCGGGCCGTCATTGGGCATCGCCCCCATCGACCGGATATAGTCGTCACTGCGCCCGCGTATCTTTCTCTTCTCGGCTTTGTCCGAGATATAGGCGTCAATCTCGGCCTCGGTGTAACCGCGCGACTGCGCCTCGGCTTTGAGCGCGCGCATATAAGAAATCGCGGTCATAACCCGTGGCGAGATGTCAGCACAGCGTTTGCGGATTTCATCGGCGACCGCCATGTAAAACAGGCCCTGATTGATATCGGCCTCTTGCGCCAGCGATCCGGCACGCACAGCGGCCACGCCGCTCGAAACACCCAGACCAAGGCTTAGGACAAAAGACAGGATCATACGCATCAGATCATTCCTTTCATATCAGTGCAGGCGCAGGCCATCACGGCACGCCCATCTGCATCGCAGATGGGTCCGATGCCGCCTGCTATGCAATAGCAAGCGTGGCAAACCCCTGATATGAAACGGTTTATGACCATATGATACAGCGTCCCCTCACCGATACCGTATCCCCGGAACGCGCATAGACAGGCCCTTCTGCACCCGCAGGAACGCCAATCCATTCAATCTCAGACGTGCCGAAATTATCCAGACAATAGCGCGTCGCCTCATAAAGCGCCGCTTGCTGTGCGCCTTCGACCCCACGACCGGCCCGCCGCACAAAGGCGGTGAAATTGCGTCGGTCTTCCTTTTCGGCCCGCGCCTTGCCGGGGTAATAGTTGCCGTTGAACAGCACACGCTCTTCGCGCTGGGCACAGCCTGTCAGCAGGACGATAGCTAAACAGACGAGCCCCACTCCGCGATATGATGCAAAGGCTCTCATTGCGTTTGAACCCTGCAATACGGCGCAAGACAGACTATCAAAACCATGCTCTGTCTCCCGCAACATAGGTTTCTTCAAACTCTTCATCCGATTTCAAGAGGTAAATAATGAACTCGATAAACGAGATGATCCGCACAACTCCAAAGGGTATCCACAAAAGGAATATCCCAGGGAAAAAACACAGTAGCATGATCACTCCAGCACCGGTCTTCCCAAGATAAAACTTGTGAATGCCCATGAAGCCAAGAAAGAAAGCCAGAAGCGCTGCTGTTATTCGGCTTTTCTCGCCACTCGATGAAGAGGTGCGCGCACCCAACATGATCGACGTCGCAAACTCACCATTTGGCACGAAGTCAACTGCTGTTCCCTTGGTCAGCTTCTTTGCGTTGTCGCGAAAGGATGCACCCCGAAACTTATACCTCACGCCATCGGCGCCGCTGATATAGCCTTTTGCCGTCTTAGGGTTGTAGGCGAGGATCTTGCCTTCCATCACACGTTCCTCATTCCGCCGCCACTGCGCTGACGCGACCGGTGCGTTTGGCCTTGATCCGGTCCTCGATCTCGTCGCGGAAGTTGCGGATAAGGCCCTGAATGGGCCACGCCGCCGCATCGCCAAGCGCGCAGATTGTGTGGCCCTCAACCTGCTTGGTCACGTCAAGCAGCATGTCGATTTCCTCGACCTCCGCCTCGCCCCGAACCAGACGATCCATGACCCGCATCATCCAGCCGGTGCCCTCCCGGCAGGGCGTGCACTGTCCACAGCTTTCATGCTTGTAGAATTTCGAGAGCCGCCAGATCGCCTTGATCATATCGGTCGATTTATCCATCACGATCACCGCTGCGGTGCCAAGGCCCGACCGCTGCTCGCGCAGGTAATCAAAATCCATGATCGCCTCGCGCATGAATTCGCCGCGAATACAGGGCACAGACGACCCGCCGGGAATAACCGCCTTGAGGTTGTCCCAACCGCCGCGAATGCCGCCGCAATGTTTCTCGATCAATTCCTCGAACGTGATCGACATGGCCTCTTCAACCACGCAGGGGTTATTCACATGTCCCGAAATCGCAAAAAGCTTGGTGCCCGAATTGTTGGGTCGGCCAAAGCCTGAAAACCACTCTGGCCCGCGCCGCAGGATTGTGGGCACCACCGCAATCGATTCCACATTGTTCACCGTCGTCGGGCAACCATAAAGACCCGCCCCCGCCGGGAACGGCGGCTTCATCCGGGGCATGCCCTTCTTGCCCTCAAGGCTTTCAAGCAGGGCCGTTTCCTCGCCACAGATATAGGCGCCCGCGCCATGATGCAGGTAGATGTCGAAATCCCAGCCGGATTTGCAGGCGTTCTTGCCCACCAGACCGGCGGCATAAGCCTCGTCAATCGCGGTCTGGAGCGCCTCTTTCTCGCGTATATATTCGCCGCGAATATAGATATAGCAGGCATGCGCATTCATCGCGAAGGACGCGATCAAACACCCTTCGATCAGCGTATGGGGATCATGGCGCATGATCTCGCGGTCTTTGCAGGTGCCCGGCTCGGATTCATCCGCATTCACCACCAGATAGGATGGCCGCCCGTCGCTTTCCTTGGGCATGAACGACCATTTCAGGCCCGTTGGAAAGCCCGCGCCGCCGCGCCCGCGCAGCCCGCTGGCCTTCATCTGGTTCACGATCCAGTCACGCCCGTTCTGCAATATCTTGGCCGTGCCATCCCAATGCCCACGCGCCAAGGCCCCCTTGAGGCTGCGATCATGCATCCCGTAGAGATTGGTAAAGATACGGTCCTGGTCCTTGAGCATTCCGCTACCCCTGATTATCCCGGCGCAAGCGCCAGATTTGATAAGTCACCACCAACGCCCAGATAAAGGCGGCGATGGCGGCCAGATCGAACAGAAAGACGAACCGGATCGGCCATCCCATCTGCGCGCCCAGCCATTGCGCCGCCATCCAGATCAGCATGGTCGCCGCAATCACCACACCCACGGTGCGGCCCTTGCGTGCCATTTGCCTGTCTCTGTCTTGCCCGCGCATCGCTTGCATCATTCCTCGTAAACGCCGCCATGTGCGACGCGATTGGAAAACTCTGTCTCGCCTCCTGCGGCGAGAATCTTGGCCTGTTCGACCCAATTGTCCCGGCTGACCCGGCCCTTGAACCCTTTAAGGTTCTGATCGACCCACGCAACCTCTGCTGCCGACCAGCCCGCGATCTGGTCAAAGTGATAAAAGCCCAGTTCGTGACACAGTACTTCAAGTTTGGGCCCTACGCCCTTGATCTGCTTGAGATCATCCGCCGCACCATCACGCGGGGCCGCAAGCGCCGCAGGCTTCGTGCCCTCTGCATCTGCCTCTGCTTCCACCTCAACCGGTGCCGCCGCCACACTCACAGACGCCGATTGCGCCGGAGAGGCCACCGGAGAGGCGGCAGGTGCTGGGGCCTCCTCCTCGACATCCGGCGCCTTGTAGCCGGTAATCCCCGTCATATCCCGCAACGTCGCCTCGACATCCCGCACCTCGATCCCGCGATCCCCAGCGTTATAGCCGGTGCAGACCAGACCGGTGATGACCAGACCAAAGAACACCGCAAAGGCCAGCCCCAACAAAAGCGCGGCAAAGAACCCAACCGCTCCGGATGTGGACCAGATCACCAGAACCCCAGACAAGAGCGCGAGGCCCCAGCTTATGATCTGGCAAGTGCTCAGTTTCGACGTATCAGACATGACAGTTACCCCCTGTTGTGTTCAGCCAGGCGTATTCAGTAGACGCCACCTTTCTTGGCCCGGGCAGAGAACTCCGTCTCCTTGCCGTCAGCCAACAATCTTGCCTGCTCAACCCAGTTGTCCCGGCTGACCCGCCCCTTGAAACCCTCAAGGTTCTGATCGACCCAACTGATCTCTTCCTCCGTCCATTTTGCGATCTGGTCAAAGTGGTAAAAACCCATGCTGTGCAAAAGCTGCTCCAGCTTGGGGCCGACACCTTTGATCATCTTCAGATCATCCGCGCCACTCTTGCGCGGTGCGCTCAGCACTTTGGGCTTTTTGCCCGGCGTGGGCTCGGCCCCGGCCTTCACGGGCTTGGCCGCCGGTTCAACCGCTGGCTTCGCCGTCGGTGTGGCCTGTGCCTCGGCCTTTGTGGCTCCGGTGGCATCCGCAGGCGTGGCAGGGGAAACCTTGGTCACAATGGCCACAGGCTCTGCGTTCTGCTTGACGGCTGATGGCGCGGGCTTGTGCATCGCGCCCTTGTCACGCCAGGGTGTCAACAGCGGCACCTCAGTCCCATCAATCCGCTTGACCGTATCGCCAATATCAACCGCCGCTTGCACGCTGGCATTATACTGTGCGCGGCCACTGTCAAAATCCTTGAGGCTGGTCAGCCCCGATTTCGGCTCGGCGGCATAGCGGCCATTCTGCGGCCCCGGCACAGGCACCTTGCCTGCCGCCAATTCGTCGATAATCTCGGCAAAGCGCGCGGCGGTCAGATCCTCGTAATAATCCTTGCCGATCTGCGCCATAGGCGCATTGGCACAGGCCCCAAGGCATTCCACCTCTTCCCAGGAAAACTTGCCATCCGCCGACAGATCAAACGCCTTGGGCGCTATTTTGTCTTTGCATACGGCAATCAGATCCTCGGCACCGCAGATCATACAGGTGGTGGTGCCGCAAATCTGGAAATGTGCCACGCTGCCCACGGGCTGCAACTGGAACATGAAATAGAACGTCGCCACCTCAAGGGCGCGGATGTAATCCATCGCCAGCATGTCAGCCACATGCTCGATTGCCGGACGGCTCAGCCAGCCCTCCTGCTCCTGCGCGCGCCACAAAAGCGGGATGATCGCGCTGGCCTGACGACCCTCGGGATATTTGCTGATCTGCCCCTCGGCCCAGGCCTGATTGGCGGGGCTAAAGGCAAAACTCTCGGGCTGTTGATGATAGAGACGACGTAGCATTCTCAGGCACAGGCTCCTGTAGTCAGTTTCACGCCCCCATCAGGCAGCCGAACGGCTCCGCCCGAGGACAGTTTATAGGCGGTGATGTCAAGCAGTTGCTGCCGCTCCAACCCGGTCTGGATTTCAGCAGCCAGATAGTCTGGCTCGGTCACAAGGCGGCACCCCAAGGATTTTGCGGCCGCATCATAACGGGCAATACCCTCTGCGCCCACACCCTCTGGCGGCAAGGCACATCCGGCCAAAACTCCAAACGCGGCCAGTGCCGCAAGACGCACCATGATCATAGGGCACACACCTCTTGTGAAATCGAGGCGGAGATATGATTGGTGTTCGTCACCACCTCCCCCTCTTGAAAAATCCTGCCGATGACCAGATGCAGCCCCGTGTCGGCCAACCCGGCCTCTGGTACCCTCTTGCTGGGCTGAGAGGGCGATAGGTGACCGGCGCGCGCGCCACGCGCACCCGCGAAATCAGCGACCGGCGCGCAAACCGTCAGCGTATCAAAACCGCTCATGACCCCTGCCCAATCGCCAAAACCGTTACACCGAACACGATCAAAGCTGCGATTCCCGCGCCGATGTGTTTGCTCACCGCCTGCCCCGCACGGGCGTAGATCCAGGAATCATGAAACGCCATATAGGCGAACGCCGCGAAAAGAAGCGCGATCACCTTTAAATCCCCGTACACAGTCGCCCCGACCGCAAGCACCAGCATTGCCACATAGCGATTGGCCATCACCTGCGGCAGTTGCTCGGCGCGATGGCTTGTTGCCACCATGCCTGCCACCGGGTCGCGCAGGAACAGGGCCGCCAACGTCCCCGTCACCAGCACTCCCGCGCCCGAAAGCGCTATGGCAAGACTCGCCCAGCTCATTACCGGTCGATCTCCCCAAAGACGACGTCCATCGTCCCGATGATCGCCGCCACATCGGCCAGTTGATGCCCTTTGGCGACATGGTCCATCGCCTGCAAATGCAAAAACCCCGGCGCGCGCAGCTTGGCGCGGTAAGGGCGGTTGGTGCCATCCGCGACCAGATACACGCCAAACTCACCCTTGGGGGCCTCGACAGCGGCATAAACCTCGCCCTCAGGCACGCGGAAGCCTTCGGTATAGAGCTTGAAGTGGTGAATAAGCGCTTCCATCGAGCGCTTCATCTCAGCGCGCGCAGGCGGGGTGATCTTGCCCCGCGCCAGAATATCGCCCTGCCCCTCGGGCGCGCGCAATTTGGCAATCGCCTGATGGATGATCCGCAGGGATTGGCGCATTTCTTCCATCCGGCACAGATAGCGATCATAGCAGTCGCCATTCTTGCCCACCGGAATGAGGAAATCGAACTCGTCATAGCACTCATAGGGCTGCGCGCGGCGCAAATCCCACGCCATGCCAGACCCGCGCACCATCACACCGCTAAAGCCCCAATCAAGCGCCTCTTGCTGGCTGATAATGCCAATATCAGCATTGCGTTGCTTGAAGATGCGGTTTTCGGTCAAAAGCCCGTCGATATCATCCAGCACGCGGGGGAATTCATTGGCCCAGGTCTCGATATCGTCGATCAACGCCGGCGGCAGATCCTGATGCACGCCACCGGGGCGGAAATAGGCCGCGTGCAAACGCGCGCCGCAGGCCCGCTCATAGAACACCATCAGCTTTTCGCGCTCTTCAAAGCCCCAGAGCGGCGGCGTCAGCGCGCCCACATCCATCGCCTGCGTGGTGACATTCAACAGGTGATTAAGAACCCGCCCAATCTCGCAATACAGCACCCGAATAAGGCTCGCGCGGCGCGGCACCTCGACCCCGGTCAGCTTTTCGATGGCCAGACACCAGGCATGTTCCTGATTCATCGGCGCCACATAATCCAGCCGGTCAAAATAAGGCAGGTTTTGCAGATAGGTGCGGCTCTCCATCAGCTTTTCGGTGCCGCGATGCAGCAGGCCGATATGCGGATCACAGCGCTCCACCAACTCGCCGTCCAGCTCCAACACCAGACGCAAAACGCCATGTGCTGCAGGGTGTTGCGGCCCAAAGTTGATGTTGAAATTGCGGATCTTCTGCTCGCCGGTCAGGGCGTCATCGAAACCTTTGCTGCCGTCCATCACTTCGCCCCCTTCTCATCACCGGGCAGGATGTATTCGGCACCCTCCCACGGGCTCATGAAATCGAACTGCCGGTATTCCTGCACCAGGCTCACAGGCTCATAAACCACGCGCTTTTGCACCTCGTCATAGCGCACTTCGGTATAGCCCGTGGTCGGGAAATCCTTGCGCAGCGGATGCCCGCGAAACCCGTAATCGGTCAGGATACGCCGCAAATCCGGGTGGCCAGAAAAGAGGATCCCAAACATATCAAACACTTCGCGCTCGAACCAATTGGCCGCCGGATAGGCCTCGGTGATCGAGGGTACCATATCTTCATCACGCACAGCCACGCGCAAACGGATGCGGTGGTTCTGATACATGCTGAGGAAATGATAGACGACATCGAACCGCTTGGCCCGGTCGGGGTAATCCACCGCCGTAATATCCACCAGCGTGGAAAAGGCACAGTTCTGGTCGGTTTTCAGAAACTCCGCCAACCCATCAATATGGTTCAGCGCCACATCCACCGTCAATTCGCCAAAGGCGACATCCCAGCCCAGCACACAATCGCCGCGCTTATGCTCGATATAGCCGCCAAGTTCCTTGAGTGTTGCGCTCATCTGACAATCGTCCCCGTGCGGCGAATCTTGCGTTGCAATTGCAGGATACCGTAAACCAGCGCCTCGGCGGTCGGCGGGCAACCCGGCACATAGATATCAACCGGCACGATGCGGTCGCAGCCGCGCACAACGCTATAGCTGTAGTGGTAATAGCCGCCGCCATTGGCACAGGAACCCATCGAGATCACATACCGCGGCTCGGGCATCTGGTCATAGACCTTGCGCAGCGCCGGGGCCATCTTGTTGGTCAGCGTTCCCGCCACGATCATCACATCCGATTGACGTGGGCTGGCGCGCGGCGCAAAGCCAAAGCGCTCCACATCATAGCGCGGCATGGCGGTGTGCATCATCTCGACCGCGCAGCAGGCCAGACCAAAGGTCATCCAGTGCAACGACCCGGTGCGCGCCCAATTGATGATATCCTCGGTCGAGGTCAGCAGAAAACCTTTGTCCTGCAACTCGGCATTCAGCGCTTGCGTTGCAACCTCGCGATCCGGCCCTGCGGTATGGGCACCCGTCATCACTGCCATTCCATCGCTCCTTTGCGCCATTCATAGGCAAACCCGGCGGTCAGCACGGCCAGAAACACCATCATCGACCAGAACGCCGTCATGCTCAGATCCTGAAACGCGACAGCCCATGGAAACAGCAGCGCAATTTCGAGGTCGAAAATGATGAACAGGATCGACACGAGGTAGAATCGCACGTCGAACTTCATCCGCGCATCGTCAAAGGCGTTAAAGCCGCATTCATACGCGCTGACCTTTTCGGGATCGGGGTTGCGCACGGCCAGAACAACGGCGGCGAGGATCAGAACAAGGCCCAATCCAATGGCAACGGCCAGGAAAACGAGGATGGGAAGGTATTCCCTCAGCATCTCTTCCACGAGGTGGCTCCTTTCATGCGCATGGATCGGCGCATCAAGATGGCTGCATGACTACGCCGGGTTTAAACCCGCCCCGGTCAGGGGTCAACCGAGCGCGCGCAGGTTTGCCCCCCCCAAACGCCGGATTTTCGCGTTTTGCATGCGACGGTATGCCGAATAAGCCCAGAAAACTCCGCAGAGCAGCGTTTTCACATGCCGGAACGCGGCAAATCCGCGCGACTCAGCCCTGCCAGTGCGGTTTGCGTCGCTCGAAAAAAGCCCCGATGCCTTCGCGTGCCTCCGCCCCTTCCCAGCAGTCCGTCAGCGCGCTGATCGTCATGGCAATCGTATCCTCGTCAATGCGCGGACCAAGCGCGCGCACCAACGCCTTGGCCTGCCCAACAGCACCCGGCGCGCAGTCAAGATAGGGCGCCACTTCCGCCTCAACAGCGGCCTCTAGGTCCGCTTCGGGCACCGCCCGCGCCAATAGGCCAAGCTGCACCGCCTCGGCGGCATCGAACCGGCGGCCAGACATGAAAACGCGCCGCGCGCGGGCCGCCCCCATCCGCGCCACCACATAAGGGCCAATCGTGGCCGGGATCAGCCCAAGACGCGTCTCGGTCAGCGCCATCAGCGCGTGATCCGCCCCAATCGCCACATCGCAAACGCTCATCAGGCCGATACCGCCGCCAAAGGCATTCCCCTGCACCCGGCCAATCAATGGCTTGGGCATCGAATCGAGCGCGCGCAGCATCTGCGCCAGCTTGGCGGCCTCACACCCGCGCTGCACGGGTTCGGCGTCGAACTGATCGCGCATCCAGCCCAGATCGCCCCCCGCACAAAATGTCTTGCCGCGCGCCGCCAGAACAACAACCCGCACGCCGTCATCCGCACCCAGTGCTTCGGCGGCCTCATGCAATTCCGCAATCATCTGCGCCGACAGGGCATTGTGCTTGTCTTCCCGCGCCAGCGTAAGGGTTGCCACCCCCCGCGCGTCTCTCTCGATGCTGATCGTCTCGCTCATCGCCATCCCCTTGTCACGAGTCTTGCCCCGCACCGCGCATCGCCCGCGCCATATCTGCCGCCCGCGCCAACACGCCCGCATCCAGCCCCGTCTCATACCCAAGCGCCGCAAGCCGCGCATGAACGGCTTCAGTGGCCACATTTCCCGCCGCACCCGGCGCATAGGGACACCCCCCAAGACCGCCCACAGCCGCATCGAACACCCGCACCCCCTGCGCCAAGGCCACCTCGATATTCTCAAGGGCACGGCCCGACGTATCGTGGAAATGCCCCGCCAAACGCTCCACCGGCACCACCTCGGCAACCGCCGCCAGCATCGCGGCAACCGCCTCGGGGCTGCCGCGCCCGATGGTGTCGCCAAGGCTGATCTCGTAACACCCCATCGCCCAAAGCGCCTCGGCCACCCGCGCCACTTCGGACGGGGCCACTGGCCCGTCATAGGGGCACTCGACCACACAAGACACATAGCCCCGCACCCTCAGCCCTTCGGCCCCCGCTGCCGCCATCACCGGCGCGAACCGTGCAAGGCTTTCGTCAATCGTGGCGTTAATATTGGCCCGCGAGAACCCCTCTGACGCAGAACCAAAGATCGCCACCTCATCTGCCCCCGCCTCGAGCGCATCGTGAAGCCCGCGCATATTCGGTGCAAGTGCTGCATAGCGCACCCCCGGCGCGCGCCGAATACCGCGCAGCACCTCGCCCGAATCCGCCATCTGTGGCACCCATTTGGGGCTGACGAAACTTGCCACTTCGATCCGCGCAAAGCCAGCATCGCTCAGACAATCCACCAGAGCGATCTTGTCTCGCGTGGGAATGTGCCGCGCCTCGTTCTGCAACCCGTCTCGCGGACCAACCTCGAAAATCTCGACACGCGCGCCCATCATGCCCCCTCCGGCACCGGATAAAACTCTTGGGTATAGAGATCCTGCACCCCGTCCCGCGCCTTGGCCCGCACATAGGCAGGCCGCGCGCGCAATCGTGCCCAATAGGCCATAAGGCGCGGATAAGCGTCCAGATCAACGTAATATCGCGCCAATTCAAACCCATAGGCAAACATCACATCCGCCGCCGAAAAGCCGGAAGGCAACAGATACTCCTCTTCCATCCGCGCCTCCATCGCCGCAAGGCTGGCGCGCAGGCGGGCATTCAGCAGCTTGACCACCACCGGCGCGGGCTGCGCGGGCGGGCGCAAAAAGACCTGATTGAGATTAAGGTTTTCCAAAAGACACCCCACCGTTTCGGCATAGCCGAAAATCTCCAGACACCGCGCCCGTTCCGCACTCCCTAGCGCAGGCATCAAGCCAGCCTCCGGATAGGTCTCGCACAAAAGCTGCACAATCGCGCCGCTCTCGAACCAGACCGCACGCTGATGCTCCAGCACCGGCACGCGACCGGCAGGCGACAGCGCCAGAAACTCCGCGCTGCGCATCGAGCCGTCGCGGATCGAATAATACGCGACCTGATAGTCCAGCCCCAGCTCCTCCAAAAGCCACATGACCCGCAGCGACCGCGCCAGCGGCACATGATGAAGCCGGATCATGCGGCCTCCTCCTCCAGCCGCACCAACGCCGCCCCGGCGCTGACTTGATCCCCGGGCGCAACCAGCACCTCGGCCACCACACCATCGCGCGCGGCCAAAAGGCTGTGTTCCATCTTCATCGCCTCCAGCACCGCCAGCCGGTCGCCCTTCACCACCGCCTGCCCCGGCGTGGCATAGACCGCCTTGACCAGCCCCGGCATCGGGGCCTCGATCAACGTGGCATCACCCCCGGCGGCCCCCTCCCGCGCCAAGGGATCAACCAGATCAAAGACCAGCCCATAGCGTGCAAATACCGTGATCCGGTGGCCATCGACCGCCACTGCCGGTGCAGGCTGACCATCCAGCCGCCAACTGCCGCCCACATGCCGCGCCTCGACCCGCACGTCAGCAACCTGCAGATCATGCGCCGCAGCGCCCTGCGTGGCCACCCGCACCACGATCTCTGCACCGCCATGGATCAATCGCACCTCACGCTCCAGCGGGGCCCATAGAACAAAGCCCGCATCAGACGGCACGCCCTCCAGCAGCCCCAGCCCCGCCAGTGCGGCCAAGGCCACATGCTGCGGCCCCGCCTCAGGCACCACCACCAATGTCTCGATATCGCGCGCGATCAGCCCGGTATCAACCTGCCCCCCGGCAAAGCCCGCATGCCGCGCCAAGGCCCCCAGAAACCCAAGGTTCGTGACCGTGCCAGCCACTTCTGTGCCTTCCAGTGCTGCGGATAGACGCCGCAGCGCCACAGCGCGCGTCGGGCCATGGGTGATCACTTTGGCGATCATCGGATCATACCAAGGGCTGATCTCATCGCCCGCCCGCACGCCACTATCGGCGCGGGCCAGCGCCGGAAACTCCAGATGCGAGAGCCGCCCCGTCGCGGGCAAAAACCCCTTCGGTACATCCTCGGCATAAAGCCGCGCCTCAAAGGCATGGCCGTTGATCGTCAGTTCCTCTTGCTGCGCGGGCAGCCCCTCACCGGCCGCCACCCGCAATTGCCATTCGACCAGATCGACGCCGGTGATCGCCTCGGTCACCGGATGCTCCACCTGCAACCGGGTGTTCATCTCCATGAACCAGAACCGGTCGGCGCGCAGCCCGTCAGACCCATCGACGATAAACTCGACCGTGCCCGCCCCACTATAGCCAATCGCCTCTGCCGCGCGCACTGCCGCCTGTCCCATCGCCGCGCGCATCGCCTCGGTCATGCCGGGCGCGGGGGCCTCTTCGATCACCTTCTGATGCCGCCGTTGCAGCGAGCAGTCCCGCTCAAAAAGATGCACCGCGCGGCTGCCATCGCCAAACACCTGCACCTCGATATGCCGGGGCTTTTGGATGTATTTCTCGATCAGCACGGCGGCATTGCCAAAGGCCGTACGCGCCTCGCCCTGTGCACTTTCCAGAGCATCGGCAAAGTGCTCGGGCTGCTCGACCAGACGCATGCCCTTGCCGCCGCCGCCCGCCACGGCCTTGATCAGCACCGGATAGCCGATAGCCTCCGCCGCCCCGGCCAGATGCTCGGGGTCCTGATTGGCCCCGTGATAGCCCGGCACCACCGGCACGCCCGCCTGCTCCATCAGCACTTTCGCGGCATCCTTGAGGCCCATCGCCCGAATGGCCCGCGCCGATGGCCCGATAAAGACCAGCCCCGCCGCCGCGACCGCCTCAACGAAATCGGGGTTCTCACTCAGAAACCCATAGCCCGGATGAATGGCCTCAGCCCCAGCTTCCAGCGCCGCCGCAATGAGTGCCTCACCGCGCAAATAACTCTCCGCCGGGGCCGCGCCGCCGATCCATACCGCGCGGTCCGCCAACGCCACATGCGCCGCATCCCGGTCCGCGTCGGAATAGACCGCCACCACCTCGACGCCCATCGCCCGCGCCGTGCGCATGATCCGACAGGCAATTTCTCCCCGGTTCGCGATCAAGATACGTTCAAACATGGCGCGCGCCCCCGCATTCATCGGTCTTCAAATACTCAAATTCCACGGCTTGCCTCATTTTGATCCCTCTCAGCACCATCCCAGCCGCGCCTCGCCATCATAGGGTCGCGCCAATCCGCGCGAGATCATGGCGCGTGCCACTGGCACCCCGTCCGCCGAAGCAAAAACCAAGGCGCGACCATAATGATCGGTCCCTTCGCGGACAAATTTCAAATCTCTGGATGTCATCAGCATCCATCGCAACGCCCATTTCGCCCGAAGCGCGTTCTTGAACTCGGCCGCACATTTTGGCGAAAAGAACTCAGGCGTGTCGAACCCCGTCAAGCGCGCTTGAATCAACCCTCGGTTTGGGCAATAGAGGCGCAGTGTGTCTCCATCGGTCACACTCACCAGACGACACTTAGTGCTCTGCGCCCCGGTGAGCCCGATCAAACCGATCCGCACCGTCGCAACAGCATCCGCCCCAAGCGGCAGGATGACCAAGGCGACCGCTGCAGCCACCATCACACCGCGCCTGAAAAGCGCGGGATCAAGCAGCCGATCGCGCAACCTACGCCGCGCAGGACGCAACGGCGAGCGGTCGCGCGGGTTCGGCGGCGTTCCAACGTCCCATTTTGGATCTCGGCGCGGGCCCTTGTAAAGGCGGGTGATCTTGCCTTTTCGCATACGCCCCCTCACATCCGAAACACGCCAAAGCGCGTTTCTTCCACCGGGGCGTTGAGCGCCGCGCGCAAGGACAGCGCCAGCACATCGCGGCTTTTGCGTGGGTCCACGATCCCATCATCCCATAGCCGCGCCGACGCATAAAGCGGATGCGCCTGCCGCTCGAACATCTCGACCGTGGGGCGCTTGAACTCGGCCTCGTCCTCGGCCGACCAGGTGCCCCCCTTGCGCTCGATGGCGTCCCGCTTGACCGTGGCCAGCACCCCCGCCGCCTGCTCGCCGCCCATCACCGAAATGCGGGAATTCGGCCAGGACCACATGAAGCGTGGCTGATAGGCGCGCCCCGCCATGCCGTAATTGCCCGCGCCAAAACTGCCGCCCACCACCATGGTGATCTTGGGCACAGAGGTCGTCGCTACAGCCGTCACCATCTTGGCCCCGTGACGCGCGATGCCCTCGTTCTCATATTTGCGACCCACCATGAAACCAGTGATATTTTGCAAAAAGATCAGGGGTATACGCCGCTGGCTGCACAATTCTACGAAATGCGCACCCTTTTGGGCAGCCTCTGAGAACAAGACGCCATTATTGGCTATGATCCCCACTGGACAGCCCTTGATATGGGCAAAGCCCGTAACCAGCGTCTCGCCGAACCGCGCCTTGAACTCATCCAGACGCGAGCCATCGACGACGCGCGCAATCACCTCGCGGATGTCATAGGGCGTGCGCAGATCAGCAGGCACGACGCCCAGCAAGTCCTCGGGGTCATAGGCCGGCTCCTCGGGTGCCTCCCACTGTAGGGTGGGTGCCAACCCAACGCCCAGCGATCCCACAGCGCGCCGCGCCAATGCCAGCGCATGCCCGTCATCCTCGGCCAGATAATCCGCGACACCCGACAGGCGCGTATGCACATCGCCGCCGCCCAGATCCTCGGCGCTGACCACCTCGCCCGTCGCGGCCTTGACCAATGGGGGCCCGGCCAAAAAGATCGTCCCCTGATCGCGCACGATAATGGTGACATCGCTCATCGCGGGCACATAGGCACCGCCTGCGGTGCAACTGCCCATCACCACCGCGATTTGCGCGATGCCTTTCGCGCTCATCCGCGCCTGATTGTAGAAAATCCGCCCGAAATGGTCGCGGTCCGGGAAAACCTCATCCTGATTGGGCAGGTTGGCACCACCGCTATCTACCAGATAGACGCAAGGCAGATGGCATTCCTCGGCGATCTCCTGCGCGCGCAGGTGCTTCTTGACCGTCATGGGATAATAGGTGCCGCCCTTCACAGTGGCGTCATTGCACACCACCATCACCTCGCGCCCCATGACGCGCCCGACGCCGGCAATCACGCCCGCACAGGGTGCCGCACCCTCATAAAGCCCATGCGCCGCCGTGGCCCCCACCTCTAGAAACGGGCTGCCGGGATCAAGCAATCCCGCCACCCGGTCGCGGGGCAGCATCTTGCCGCGTGACACATGCCGCTCGCGGGCCTGCGCACCGCCCCCCGCCGCCGCCCATTCGGCAGCCTCGCGCACCACGCGCAACGCCTCCAGATGCCCGGCCCGATTGGCCTTGAACGCCTCAGACCCCGTCAGAACCGATGATGTCAAACGCATAGAGCCTCTCCCTGCCTTGGCACGATTGTTGCAAATATACCGCGCCCTCGCGGCCAAGGGCCTACTTGACCCATATCAAAGTTTTCCGAGTCGAATGCGCGCATACCGCCCCTTGTAAGAACAAGAGTGGACAGACCATGAAACATTTTACCGCCCTCACCCTTTCGGCTCTGCTTGCCTCTGCGGCAGTTCCGGCCTTCGCCCAGGAAAAGGGCGACTTCCTGCTCGGCCTCGGTCTTGGCTGGATCGAACCCGATAGCGCCACGACAACCGCCGTGGGCCGCGTGAGCGCCGATGGCGCGCTCAGCCCGACGATCACGGTGGAATACTTCATTGCCAAGAATGTCGGCATCGAGCTTTTGGCCTCGCTGCCCTTCGAGCATGACGTCGACCTCGCCGGTGCCGGTCAGGTTGGCGAGGTCAAGCACCTGCCGCCGACCCTCTCGCTGCAATACCACTTCACCAATTCCAGCGCCTTCACCCCCTTCGTCGGCGTCGGCGTCAACTACACCTACTTCTTCGATGAAAAAGGCAAAGGTCCGCTGGCCGGTGTCTCGCTTGACCTCGACGACTCTTGGGGTCTCGCGCTGCACGCAGGTGCCGATTACGCCATCAGCGAGAAATCCGCTGTGCGTCTTGATGTGCGCTACATCGACATCGAAACCGACGTCAAAGTTGGCGGCGCGCAGATCGGCAAGGTCAAGATCGACCCGTGGGTCTTCAACGTCGCCTATGTGATGAAATTCTGATCCCCTCCCAAATTGGATCGGACACTGAGGGCTGGCACATACGCCAGCCCTTTTTTCATGATCAACGCGCATCACGTCTGCCCCTCCGCCACCGCCCGCGCCTTCAGGTCCTTGCGGATGACCTTGCCGGTCACGGTCATGGGCAGCGCGTCGAGAAAGGCAATCTCGCGCGGATAGGAATAGCCCGCCAACCGCCCTTTGACGTGATCCTGTAGCGCCCGCGTCAGCGCCTCGGACGGTGCGTGACCCGGTTTCAAGACCACATAGGCTTTGACAATTTCGGTGCGCAGGGCACAGGGCTTGCCCACCACGCCCACGGTCGCCACAGCCGGATGGGTCAGCAGGCAATCTTCGATCTCCGCCGGTCCGATCCGATAGCCCGCACTCGTGATCACATCGTCCTCGCGGCCCACAAAGCGGATATGCCCGCCCTCGATCACCCCTCGGTCGCCGGTCAGCAACCAATCCCCACGGAATTTCTCTGCTGTCTCACGCGGTCTTTGCCAATACTCCAGCATCATCGAGGCGGAACCACGCCGCACCGCAATCTCGCCCTCGCTCTCCGTCATGGCACCCTCGGCATCAATCACCGCCACATCATGCCCCGGCACCGCGCGCCCCAGACTGCCCGGCACCGCCGGATAGAGCGCCGCACAAGACGTGCCCACCATATTGCATTCGGTCTGGCCGTAAAACTCGTTGATGGTCACGCCAAAGGCGCGGCGCCCCCACTCCAGCATTTCAGCCCCGAGCGGCTCGCCGCCGCTGGCAACACTGCGCAGGCCCGCGATGCGCGCCTCAGCAGCCCTGAGCATCCGCAGCGCAGTGGGCGGAAAAAACACATTTTTAACAGAGCCTTGCGATATGATGCTCGCGCAGTCTTCAGGCGAGAACTTGGCCATGCGCGCCGCCACCACCGGCACACCAATCGCCAAGCCCGGCATCAGCACATCAAACAGCCCGCCGATCCACGCCCAATCTGCGGGCGTCCAAAGACAATCGCCAGGTTGACCCAGAAAATCATGGCTCATCTCGACGCCGGGCAAATGCCCGGTCAGCAGGCGGTGCGCATGCAGCGCGCCCTTGGGGCTGCCCGTGGTGCCGCTGGTATAGATCAGCACGGCGGGCTCTTCGGCCCCTGTGTCCACGGTTGCGAATCGTCCCTCAGGCAGTGCCTCCTGCTCAGGTATAAGCGGTGTCACCCCCGGCAAGGCGCGCAGCATCGCAGCACCTTCGACATCGGTCACAACCACCTTGGCCCCCGCATCGCCCACCCGGCTGACCAGCGCATCCTCCTTGAAGAGCTTGAAGAGCGGGGTCGAAATCGCGCCAATCTTCCAGATCGCAATATGCGCAGCCGCACACCAGCCACCTTGGCTGCGCAGCACGCCCACCCGGTCGCCGCGCTGCACTCCGCGCGCCACCAAAATATGCGCCAGCCCATCCGCCATGATGCGCAGCGCGCCATAAGTCACATCACGCGGCCCCTCGCCCGACAGATCAATGATCGCCACGCGCTTCGGCTCTGCCTCGGCCCAACTGTCACAGACCTGCGCCGCCATGTTCAGACGCGCCGGGATGCTCCACCGAAACCCATCACAAAGCTGCGCGTAGGGCGCAGACCGCAGCAAAGGGCGCATCCCGCTCATGATGTCACCTCCGCCACATTCACATGCGCCACCCGCCCATAGGCATCGACGAAATATTCATAGCGCCCGCACACCACCACCAACCACAGATCGGCGCTGGTTGCCGGGCGCGCCGCGCAATCGCTGCGCAACGCCCCTTGCCCCGCCTCTTCCAGATATCGGGCGGCGACCCGCTCGATCACCGCGGTCTCGGTCGTCAACACCGCCCGCCCCCCGAGCAAAAGCCCGATGCCAGCCACCGCCGCAATCAGCGCCAGCACCGGCACAAAGAACAGACGGCGCGGCATGGGATCATTCCCCCAATTGGCTCGATTGCAGATAGAGCATCTGGCGCGCGGTCTCATGCAGATGACAACTGACCGAGGCCGGTCCCGCCCCCGTGCCGCCCCCCCATTGCGACGCGACATAGGCGCATTTCGCATCGCGGAACCCGATCCACGCCAGCTGCATCTCGCGCAAGGCGTCGGCCTGCTTTGGAGCATAGGGCGGGGCTTCGGCATCCTGCGCCTTAAATTTCGTGGACAGCGCCTGATACACCTCATTCAGCCAGCCATCCCAAGCGGCCCGCTCGTACTCCGTGCAGGCGCCCATGCCCACAGTGGAATAGCCGCCGGGAGTGGCGTTGATACAAGCCTCTGCGGCGATGCCTACGCACTCCTCGCCACCACCCGATTGCAAACAGGCCGCCACCGGCGCGATATCAAAAATAAGGTCCTGCGCCATGGCAGGAACCGGCAGCATCAATGCGGCGAAGATGATCGCTCTCATGCCATCGCTCCCATCAACTCGCGGCCCACCAACATGCGCCGGATCTCCGACGTGCCCGCCCCGATCTCCATCAGCTTGGCATCCCGGAACAGGCGCGCCACCGGCGCATCGGCCAAAAACCCCGCCCCGCCCATCGCCTGAACCGCCTGATGCGCCTGCACCATCGCCTGCTCACTGGCATAAAGACAACAGGCCGCCGCATCCTGTCGGGTCACATCGCCCCGGTCACAGGCCTTGGCCACCTCATAGACATAGGCGCGCGCCGAATTCATCGCCGTGTACATATCCGCGATCTTGCCCTGCATGAGCTGAAAATTCCCGATCGGCTGGCCAAATTGCTTGCGCTCCGCCAGATAGGGCATGATCTCGTCCAGACAGGCCGCCATGATGCCCGTCCCGATCCCCGCCAAGACGACCCGCTCATAATCAAGGCCCGACATGAGCACGCGCACGCCGCGCCCCTCTTCGCCCAGCACATTCTCGAACGGCACTTCCACATCGTCAAAGATCAACTCGGCCGTATTGCTGCCCCGCATCCCCAGCTTGTCGAAATGCGGCGATGTGCTGAACCCGGTCATCGTCTTCTCAATCAGAAAGGCGGTAATCCCCTTGCTGCCCGCCTCTGGATCAGTCTTGGCATAGACCACCAAAGTATCGGCATCCGGCCCATTGGTGATCCAGTATTTCGTGCCATTCAGAACATAGCGATCATTGCGCTTTTCGGCGCGCAGCTTCATGCTCACTACGTCGCTGCCCGCACCCGCCTCCGACATGGCCAGCGCGCCCACATGCGCACCACTTACCAGACCGGGCAAATATTTCCGCTTCTGCGCTTCTGTGCCGTTCAGCTTGATCTGGTTCACACAGAGGTTGGAATGCGCGCCATAGCTCAGCGAAACAGAGGCAGAGGCCCGCGCGATTTCCTCGACCGCGATCACATGCGCAAGATAGCTCATCCCGGCCCCGCCGTATTCCTCGGGCACGGTGATCCCAAGAAGGCCCAGATCCCCCATCTCTTGCCAGAGCGCATTGGGAAAGGCGTTGCTGCGGTCCACCTCCGCCGCCATCGGCTTGACCCGCTCCTGCGCCCAGCGATGCACCATCTCACGCAGGGCGTTCACATCCTCGCCCAGATCAAACTGCATGACCGCATTGAACATCGCGCTTCCTCCCTCGAAACGGATTTATTGAACACTTGTTCATTTTATACACAGATGCTGTCACCCGTCAATCACAAGCCTGCTCAGGCTTTGGGCATAGCACCGCCGAAACAGGCCCATTATTTAGATTTTTCAGACTTTGTCCCCTGACTTGCCATATTTGACGTGCAATACTTGCCAAAACCCGACTTTTGAGGTCACGCAGAATGCCACATGCCGAGATCAAGACCGTGGCGCAATGGGCGCGGGGCACCGATTGGCACCTCACGCTTCAGCACACATGCCCCGATCACGCGCTCATCTGGATCACCCGTGGGCAGGGAATCGCCATTGTCGATGGGGTGCGGCGCGGTATCGGCGTGCATAATGCGCTGGCCATTCCCGCAGGGTCGATGTTTTCCCTCGATCTGGGCAAGACCGGCTTTGGTCTGGTCTGCATCCTGCCTGCGGGCGGCCCCATCTTGATGCCGGATCACGCGCAACATCTGCGCATCCGCGATGTTACCAGCCAAAATGAACTCACCGCCATTCTCGAGGCGATGCAGCGCGAGCAATCCGCCCGCCGCGAGTTCATGGACGAGGCGCTTAATGCACAGGCGCGGATGCTGACCGTCTGGCTGCGTCGCGCTATGATTGCCCAAGGACCGCAAGAGCGGCCCAATTCCAGCACCCGGCTCATGCAGGCCTATGCGGCCCTTGTGGCCCGCGATTTCACCAGCGGGCGTGCCATGGCGGTCTATGCGCGCGCGCTGGGCGTCACGCCAACCCACCTTACGCGCGTGTGCAAACAGGCCTCAGGCCTGACCGCCGCTGACCTGCTGACAGAACGCAGCCTGCACGCCGCCCGCGACATGCTCGAAGCGGGCGAGCTACCTATTGGCCAGATTGCTGCCAGCTTGGGCTTTGGCAGCGCCGCCTATTTCTCGCGCTTCATCCTGCAACACACGGGCGTTACCCCATCGGCGCTGCGTCAGGCCGCGACCACACGCAAACCGATGGCTGCAGCACACTGAGCGTGCACGATATCGTGCAGCGGGTTGCGCTTTGAGCACGCGCATTATCTAATGAAGCAGAACAGACTGCCTCGCATAGACCGAAAGCCCCTGATGCCGCGCCAAATCCCCCCCGTTCCGCACTCCGCCACCCTTTGCGATGCGCAGGCCCTGCGCGCAGGCAGGATGCAGCGGCGCGAATTCCTGACGCGCGCCACGGCCTTGGGCCTTAGCGCCGGTGCAGCCTATGCGCTGGGTGGTCTCAGCCAACCTTTGCACGCAAAGCCCGCCATCGCTCAGGGCGGCACCCTACGTATCCAGCAAAATGTAAAACCCCTGAGCGATCCGCGCAGCTATGACTGGAGCGAACTGGGCAACCAAACGCGCGGGTTTCTGGAATATCTTGTCGAATACCAAACCGACGGCACCTTTACCGGCATGCTGCTCGACAATTGGCAGGTGAATGAGGACGCCACCCGCTATTTGCTGCACCTGCGCGCCAATGTGACATGGAACAACGGCGATCCCTTTACAGCGCGGGATGTTGCCCGAAACATCGCCCGCTGGTGCGACACCACGGCCGAGCGCAATTCAATGGCTGGCCGCTTTGCAGGGCTGATCGACCCCGATACCGGTCAGGCGCGCAAGGATGCCATCACCGTGCTTGATGATCTGACCCTTGTGCTCAGCCTCTCGCAACCTGATATCTCGGTCATCGCCAATATGGCCGATTATCCCGCCGCCCTTGTGCACGAAAGCTACGAGGGCGGTGATCCGTTCCTCAATGGCATCGGCACCGGCCCGTTCCGCCCCGTCAGCCTTATTCCCGGCGAACGGTGCATTCTCGAACGCCATCCCGAGCATCGCTGGTGGGGCACCGAAGTGTTCGGCGGGCCCTATCTTGACCGGGTAGAGTTCGTGGACCTTGGCCTTAACCCTTCGGCTTGGCTTGGCGCTGCGGAACGCGGAGAGATTGACCTTCTCTATGAAACAGTCGGCGATTTCATTGATGCGATGGACGGGATTGGCTGGGCCAGCACCCGCACCGAAACCGCCGCCACAACCGTGATCCGCGCCTCACAATCTGCGCGCATGGTTGGCACCAACCCCTATCTCAACCGCGACATTCGCCGCGCCATGGCGCTCGCTGTCGATAACGAAATCTGTCTTGAACTGGGCTATGGCGGGCGCGGCACGGTAGCGGCCAATCACCATGTCAGCCCGATTCATCCCGCCTATGCCGATATCGGCCCAGCCCCTTATGACCCCGCGCAGGCCCGCGCGACCATCGAGGCGGCAGGGCTTTTGGGCTTTGAGCACGAGCTAGTCACCGTCGATGACGAATGGCAGCGCAACACCGGCGACGCGGTCGCAGCGCAATTGCGTGACGCTGGCCTTACCGTGCGCCGCCGCATCCTGCCCGGCCCGGAATTTTGGTCCAATTGGCGCGAATTTCCGTTTTCCGCAACACAGTGGAACCACCGCCCGCTTGATGTGCAGGTGCTCAGCCTTGCCTATCGCTCTAACGCCGCCTGGAACGAAAGCGGCTTTGCGGATGAGAAATTCGATGCCCTGCTCGATGAGGCCAACCGCCTGAGCGATGCCGACCGCCGCCGCACGGTGATGGAACAGCTACAAACCATCCTGCGCGACGAGGGCGTGATCATTCAGCCCTATTGGCGCGCGCTTTTCAACCATCACAACGGCCAAGTCGTGAATGCCGAAAAGCATCCCGCCAACGAGATTCACCTCTACCGGATCGGTTTTGCCGCCTGACTGCGCACAGGATCAGCTGCCCAAGATCACCTTGACGTAATTGCGCGTCTCTTTAAACGGCGGCACCCCGCCGTATTTCGACACTGCCCCCGGCCCCGCGTTATAGGCCGCAAGCGCCAGACGCCACGACCCAAACGTGCGGTACTGCTCCGCCAGATAGCGTGCGCCACCTTCTAGGTTTTCACGCGGATCATGCGGATTGACACCCAGAATGCGCGCCGTATCGGGCATCAGCTGCGCAAGCCCAATCGCCCCCTTGTGCGAGCGTGCATCCGCCCGCCAGCCGGATTCCTGCTGCACCAACCGCAAAAACAAATCCTCAGGCACCTGATACCGTCGCGCCGCCTGCTTGGCCAAATCAAGATATGGCCCGCGATAGGCCCCCCGGAACGTCGGGGACAGATCATCCCACATCGTCGGCGTCTTGACCCGCTCTGGCTGAAGCCGCACAGAATTGTTGTATTGCTGGCGCGCGCGGTTATCCAGAACCTTGGTCTGAGATTTGAACAGGCTGACCCGGCTCTTGCTCGACAGAACATCCGCCTCTGACACACCCGGAACAATCAGCCCAAAGGCCACAAGCGCGCTTGCGATCCACCGCATTACTGTCCTGCCCTCATCCACCACTTTGGCCGCACTATATGCAATAATTTCGAAAATTCGAGACTTCTTTTGCCCCTTGGCCCCGGATCAGCAGCTTTCGTCGTATTTACCGACAATTTTAACCTTTCCTTCACGCCGATGCGGTGGTGTAACCGTCAGACGCGAACCACGGCATGATTCAAGGAGGGCGCGATGTCCGGCTCTGTTAACAAGGTAATTCTCATCGGCAATCTGGGCCGCGACCCCGAGGTCCGGACCTTTCAGAACGGCGGCAAGGTGTGCAACCTGCGCATCGCCACCTCCGAAACGTGGAAGGATCGCAACAGCGGCGAACGCCGCGAGCGCACCGAATGGCACACCGTCGCCATCTTCTCCGAAGGGTTGGTGCGCGTGGCCGAGCAGTATCTGCGCAAAGGCTCCAAGGTTTATTTGGAGGGCAAGCTGCAAACCCGCAAATGGCAGGATCAGTCCGGTCAGGACAAGTACAGCACCGAAATCGTGCTGCAAGGCTTTGATGCAACCCTCGTCATGCTTGATGGGCGTGGCGAAGGCGGGGCCAGTGGCGGCGGCGGCAGCTATGGCGGCGGTCAGGATCAGGGCTACGGCGGCGATTATGGCGGCGACTACGGGTCTTCCCCGGCCCCCGCATCAAGCGGCGGTGGGTCGCGCCCCGCGCGCGATATGGATGACGAAATCCCGTTCTGATGCGCTGCCTTTAACGCGCCCTCGCCGGTTCCTGCGCTCTGATCGGGCGCAGGAACCGGCACATCTGTGATCCCCGGCACCCGCCCCGGCCCCGCCGATACCGCGCAATCGCCCTGCCTTGCCCGCCTCAAACTGGGCAGCGGTGCCTTGGCACAACGCCTTGGTCCGAGTATGCTGGCCTTGCCCCGTGTCACCCCCCTGTTCCCAAAGCGACACAACCACGCGGCATGATCCGGCCCGAGGGATGCTTTGCCTCTGGTCTTTCCGCGTCGCGGCGTATAGGGCGCAGGCGAACAATGTCAGGACAGCTACACCCCATGGATCTGCGCAATATCGCCATCATCGCCCACGTCGACCACGGCAAGACCACGCTCGTCGACCAATTGCTGAAACAATCCGGTGCCTTTCGCGCCAATCAGGCCGTCGATGAACGCGCCATGGACAGCAATGATCTGGAACGCGAGCGCGGCATCACCATCTTCGCCAAACCCACCAGCGTTCTTTATAAAAAGACCCGCATCAACATCGTCGACACCCCCGGCCACGCCGATTTCGGTGGCGAGGTAGAGCGGATCCTGTCCATGGTCGATGGTGTCGTTTTGCTTGTCGATGCCGCCGAAGGCCCGATGCCGCAAACGAAATTCGTAACCTCCAAGGCACTGCGCCTCGGGCTGCGCCCCATTGTCGTGCTCAACAAGGTCGACAAACCCGATGCAGAGCCTGACCGCGCGCTCAACGAATGTTTCGATCTTTTCGCCTCGCTCGATGCCAATGACGATCAGCTCGATTTCCCGCATATGTATGCCTCAGGCCGCGCCGGTTGGGCCGATCACGATCTTGAAGGCCCGCGCAAAGATCTTTCGGCGCTGTTCGACCTGATCGTCAACCACGTGCCCGCGCCGAAGCAACTCGCCCATATCGACGAAGATTTTCGCATGTTGGCCACCACGCTTGGTGCTGACCCCTTCGTCGGTCGTCTGCTGACGGGCCGCGTCGAATCAGGCCGCCTCAAGGTGGGCCAGACCGTGCAAGCCCTGAGCCGCATCGGCCAGAAAATCGAACAGTTCCGCGTGACCCGCATTCAAGCGTTCCGCGGCCTTTCCAGCCAAGACATCGACGAGGCGACAGCCGGCGATATCGTCAGCCTCGCGGGCATGTCCAAGGCAACCGTGGCCGATACGATCTGCGCCCTCGCCGTCGAAGAGCCGATCGAAGCACAGCCGATTGATCCGCCCACCATCACCGTGACCTTCGGCATCAACGACAGCCCCCTCGCCGGGCGCGAAGGCAAAAAAGTCCAAAGCCGGGTGATCCGCGAACGCCTGATGAAAGAGGCCGAATCAAACGTCGCCATCAAAGTCACCGATACCCCCGGCGGTGACGCCTTTGAGGTGGCCGGGCGCGGCGAATTGCAGATGGGCGTTCTGATCGAGAATATGCGCCGCGAAGGCTTTGAACTCAGCATTTCGCGCCCGCAGGTTCTGATGCGCGAAGGCGACAAGGGCGAACGTCTGGAACCGATCGAAGAAGTCACGATTGACGTGGACGACGAATACACCGGTGCCGTGATCGAGAAAATCACCGGCCCGCGTCGTGGCGATCTGGTCGAAATGAAGCCCTCGGGTGCCGGCAAAACGCGCATCATCGCGCATGTGCCGTCGCGCGGCCTCATCGGCTATCATGGCGAATTCCTGACCGACACGCGCGGTACAGGCGTGCTCAACCGTGTGTTCAACTCTTGGGCCCCCCATCGCGGCCCGATCCCCGGTCGCCGCGCGGGCGTTCTCATTTCGATGGAGAATGGCGAGGCGGTTGCCTACGCCCTCTGGAACCTCGAAGAGCGTGGCCGCATGTTCCTTGGCGCACAGGCCAAGGTCTATACCGGCATGATCATCGGCGAGCACAGCCGCGACAACGATCTCGAGGTGAACCCCCTCAAGGGCAAAAAGCTGACCAACGTGCGCGCCTCGGGCACTGACGAGGCCGTGCGCCTGACCACGCCCATCACCATGAGCCTGGAAGAGGCCATCGCCTATATCGACGATGACGAATTGGTCGAGGTGACACCGCAATCGATCCGCTTGCGCAAACGCTATCTCGATCCGCATGAGCGCAAGCGCATGTCCAAGAAAGACTAAAACGATTGTCCCCGGCCCCGCGCCGGGGACTTTGTTTCAAGGCACGATCATATAACGCCCGACGGGGATCAGCCCCTTGCCCCCCCGCCGCGTCACGATAATCTCGCCCGATCCGACACCAAGGCCGGTCAGCGCCGTGATATTGACCTGATGGGTCACGATCAGCACCCGCGCCGCCTCGGGCAATGTTTCGATCATCTGCAACGTCGCCTTGGTCTGCCCCTCGGGGTCACCCTGCCCCGCGTAAAAGGAATCGAGCGGCGGTTGTTCCACCACCGTCCCCATCTCCATCAACGCCGCTGTGTCGAGCGCGCGGCACCAGCGGCTGGACCAGACGTGATCAAAAGTAACCCCCGCCGCCCGCAAGGCTGCTCCGGTCTCTTGCGCCTGCGCCCGCCCCCGCGCATCCAGATTGCGCTGCGTTGCGCAGTCTCTGAGCCGAAACGCTGCCGGATCACCCGTTCCAGGTGCCAAAGCATGCCGCATCAACGCCACCACCCCCGGTGCCTTGAGTGCAGACAGATCCGCAGCCCCGGCCAAACTGCCCGCCACGATCATCCAAAATGTCAGTAAAAACCGCATCGCCCACTCCTGCTTTGACGCAAAAGCTAGGGCCACGCGGCAGCTGGTCCAGCCTATTCAGTGATCTCGACGATCACCAACTCCCGCTCAGAGGCCCCGCGCGCATGATCAAGCGCCGCTTGATACTCCGGACTGTGGTAACACGCCTCGGCATCCTCAACGCTCGGGAACCGCGCCACCACATTGCGCGGCCGCTCTTTGCCCTCCAACTGCACGAACCGCCCGCCGCGCGCGATAAACACGCCGCCATGCTTGGCAATCGCAGGCCCGGCAAGGGCGGCATACCGGCCATAGGCCTCGGTGTCAGTCACGGTCACATGGGCAATCCAGAGGGCAGGCATTGTAGAACTCTCCTGTAGTTTCAGTTAGATACCGTCCACAAGGACGATATCACGCTCACTGCTGTTCAGCGCCAGTGGCAAAATGCGGCGATAGGCGTCAGAGCCATACCACTCCAGTGCCCTTGCCCGGTCGGGGAATTCGATGATCACATGCCGGTCGGGGCAATTGCCCTCCAGCACCTGCTGCGCGCCCCCCTTGACCAGAAACCGCCCGCCGAACTTTTCGGCTGTCGCCACGGTTTGACTGGCATAGGATTGATAATCCAGCGGATTCGTAACCGTGATCCGGGCAATGATATAGGCGCTCATCCATCCTCCCTAGGAGGTCATGACCCCCTCGATAACCCCGGTGGCCGCCGCAATCGCGGCCTCCGCCCCGTCCATGCTCGTACCGCCGCCCTGCGCCATATCCGCGCGGCCACCGCCGCCCTTGCCGCCCAGTTCGGCCACCGCCGCGCGCACCATCTCCACCGCCGATATCCTGTCGGTCAGATCCTCGGTCACACCCGCCGCTACAGCCACCTTGCCGCCGGTATCGGCAATAAGCAAGACCGCACCAGAGCCAAGCCGCACCTTATGCTCGTCGATAAGCGGCGGCAGATCCTTGCCTTGCACGCCCGTTAGCACCTGCGCGATGAGCTTGACACCGCCCACCTCGCGCGCCTCCGCGCCGCCTCCCTGCCCGGCCCCGCCTGACATCGCCAATTCGCGGCGCAGCTGCGCCACCTCATTGGCCAATGCGCGGCGCTCCTCCATCAGCACTTTGACGCGCTCCGCCACATCCTCGGGCCGCGCCTTCAGGTCCGAGGCCACCTGCCCCAAACGCGCCGCCTGCCCGCTCAGATAATCGAACGCCGCCGCACCGGTCAGCGCCTCGATCCGGCGCACGCCAGCACTCGACGCCGACTCCGCAAGCGCCACGAAAACACCGATATCCCCCGTACGCCGCACATGCGTGCCGCCACACAGCTCGATCGAATAGGTCCGACCATCAGCACCCTTGCCCGATCCCTCGGCCTGCCCCATTGACACGACGCGCACCTCATCGCCGTATTTTTCACCAAAAAGCGCCTGTGCGCCAAGCGCACGCGCGTCATCGGGGGCCATGATCCGCGTCTCAACCGGCGCGTTCTGGCGGATATAGTCGTTAACCTCGCGCTCGACCCGCTCCAACTCCGCAGCACTCAGCGCCTTGGCATGGCTGAAATCGAACCGCAGCCGGTCCTCCGCATTCAGCGAGCCACGCTGTGCCACATGCTCGCCAAGCGCACCGCGCAGCGCCTCATGCAAGAGATGCGTCGCCGAATGGTTGGCCCGGATCGCGCTGCGGCGGGTGTGACTCACTTCCAACTGGGCAGCCTGCCCCGCCTTGATCTCGCCCTCCTCAACCACAGCCATATGCACGAAAAGCCCCGCCACCTTCTTGGTGTCGGTCACGCGCACGCGGCCACTCTCGGTCTTGAGCGTGCCGCTATCACCCACCTGACCGCCCGACTCCGCATAAAACGGCGTCTGGTTCAGCACGATCTGAATGCTCGCCCCCTTGGCCGCATTGCCAACGCGCGCGCCCTCGGTCACAAGCGCCACGATCTGTCCCTCGGCCCGCTCCGTGTCATAGCCCAGAAAATCAGTCGTGCCTTTTTCCTCGGCAATATCGAACCAGACCGCTTGATCCGCCGCCTCGCCCGTGCCCGCCCAAGCCGCCCGCGCCTTGGCCTTTTGCTCGGCCATGGCTGCGTCAAAGCCGTCGGTATCCACCTCGCGCCCTTTCTCGCGCAGCGCATCCTGCGTCAGATCGAGCGGAAATCCATAGGTGTCATAAAGCTTGAACGCCGTCGCCCCCGGCAGCGCCGCGCCCTCTTCCATCCCCGTCAACTCGTCATCGAGCAGGCGCAAACCCCGCTCCAACGTCTGCTTGAACCGCGTTTCTTCCAGCTTCAGCGTCTCTTCGATCATCGCCTGCGCGCGGCCCAGTTCGGGGAATGCCTGCCCCATCTGTGCCACCAGCGCGGGCACAAGGCGATACATCACCGGGTCCTTCGCGCCCAGCATATGCGCATGCCGCATCGCCCGCCGCATGATCCGGCGCAGCACATAGCCGCGCCCCTCGTTGGACGGCATCACCCCATCGGCCATCAAAAACGAGGTCGAGCGCAGGTGATCCGCGATCACCCGGTGATGCACCCGGCCCGGCCCATCGGGATCCTGGCTTGTCGCATGCGCGCTCGCCTCAATCAGGCTGCGCATCAAATCCGTGTCGTAATTGTCATGCTTGCCCTGCAACAGCGCGCCAATCCGCTCAAGGCCCATGCCCGTGTCGATCGACTGCATGTCAAGCGCCCGCATCGAGCCATCCTCGAACCGCTCATTCTGCATGAAAACAAGGTTCCAGATTTCGATGAACCGATCCCCATCTTCATCCGCGCTGCCCGGCGGGCCACCCCAGATGCTGTCGCCGTGATCATAGAAAATCTCGGTGCAGGGGCCGCAGGGGCCGGTCGATCCCATCGACCAGAAATTGTCATCCGTCTTGATCCGGATGATCCGGTCATCGCTGAGGCCTGCGTATTTCTTCCAGATGTTCGCCGCTTCGTCATCGGTATGATAGACCGTGACCAAGAGCTTGGATTTGTCGATCCCGAAATCCTTGGTCAAGAGGTCCCAAGCATAGGGGATCGCCTGTTCCTTGAAATAATCGCCAAAGCTGAAATTGCCCAGCATCTCGAAAAACGTGTGATGCCGCGCGGTATAGCCCACATTGTCCAGATCATTGTGCTTGCCGCCCGCGCGCACACATTTCTGGCTGGTGGTGGCGCGCACATAATCGCGATGTTCCACGCCAGTGAAACAGTTCTTGAACTGCACCATGCCGGAATTGGTGAACATCAGCGTCGGATCGTTGCGCGGCACGAGCGGCGAGCTTTCGACAACGCGGTGATCGTTACGCTCGAAAAAGCTCAGAAAGGTGGAACGGATTTCATTCAGCGTGGGCATGGGCATCTCTTTCCGGGGCGTGTGTGGGCCTGCGTTCCGCTGATTTAACGGGGCCGTCCGGGCATGTCCACCGCAAGAAAAAGGCCCGCGCAGCGCACGGGCCTCTTGCAGTCGGTCAAGTTCCGCCTCAGCGGCCCTCAAGCCTCCATTACATCGCCGTCATCAGAGCTTTCGGTCATGTGAAAATCAAGCCCATGCGAGGCGCGAATCTTGTCCTCGATCTCAATCGCCATGGCCGGATTGTCGCGCAGAAACCCCTTGGTGTTTTCGCGCCCCTGTCCAATTCGCTGGTCGCCATAGCTATACCAACTGCCAGATTTCTCCACCACGCCCGCCTTGACGCCAATGTCGATCAACTCGCCAGTCTTGCTGATCCCTTCCCCAAACATGATGTCGAATTCCACCTGCTTGAAGGGGGGCGCCACCTTGTTTTTGACCACTTTGACGCGGGTTGTGTTGCCAACCACCTCGTCCCGGTCCTTGATCGAGCCGATGCGCCGAATATCGAGGCGCACGGAACTGTAGAATTTCAGGGCATTCCCACCGGTCGTGGTCTCAGGGCTGCCAAACATGACACCGATTTTCATGCGAATCTGATTGATGAAAATCACCGTGCAATTCGTGCGGCTGATCGAGCCGGTCAATTTGCGCATTGCTTGGCTCATCAGGCGGGCATGCACGCCCACGCTGCTATCACCCATTTCCCCCTCAAGTTCCGACTTGGGCGTAAGGGCGGCGACGGAATCGACCACGATCATGCTCACTGCGCCCGAGCGCACCAGCGTATCGACAATCTCGAGCGCCTGTTCGCCAGTATCGGGCTGCGAGATCAGCAATTCATCCAGATCAACACCCAGCTTACGCGCATAGACCGGGTCGAGCGCGTGTTCAGCATCGACAAAGGCGCAAACCCCGCCCTTCTTCTGTTCTTCGGCCACGCAATGCAGTGTCAGCGTGGTCTTGCCAGAGCTTTCGGGGCCATAAATCTCAACGATCCGGCCTTTGGGAATTCCGCCAATACCCAGAGCGATGTCGAGCCCGAGCGAGCCGGTCGACGTGGCCTCGATATCCTTGACGGCGTTGTCGCCGCCCAGCTTCATGATCGAGCCTTTACCGAACTGCCGTTCGATCTGCGCCAGCGCGCTGTCGAGCGCCTTTTGCTTGTCCGCGTTCCGCTTGTTATCCATCGAGAGAAGATCTGCCGTTGCCATTTGTTCGGTCCCTTATTCCACACCCTGTCACGGGCGGCAATCATTGCCTGCGTTCACCTCTTGTTCTCATCTCTATGCGGACAAAATGTGAACATTTCAAGAAAATTCTGATGTCCCCACTTTCGGCGCGCAAGATTAACAAGTAGTTTACACAAGCCGAAACCGATGAAATTTCCCTGCGAGAGGCGCAAATGCTGGTGTTTTCCAAGGCGCGGCTGGTGCTCTTGTCGGTCCCCAAGACCGGCAGCACCGCCTATGAGACCGCCCTCGCCCCCCATGCCGCGATTGCCGTCTCGGCCCCGCCCGAGCTCAAACATGCGCCAGTGTTTCGCTACAACCGATTCTTTCGACCGATGATCGAGCGCTTCTTTGACGGCCCATTTGATATCGTTGCCGTGATGCGTGAACCGCGCGACTGGCTTGGGAGTTGGTATCGCTACCGCCAGCGCCCGGAACTTGCCGGCCACGCCAACAGCACCCAGGGGCTTAGCTTTGATGATTTCGTGAGCGCCTATTGCACCGGCGAGCCACCAGCTTACGCCCGGGTCGGCAGTCAGGCCAAGTTTCTAGAGCCCCAACGCAGCGGGGCCCAGGTTACCCATCTTTTCCGTTACGAGGATCAGCCGGGGTTGCGCAGCTTTCTCGCGGCTCGGCTTGGCGTGGCGGTCGACCCTGCACCGCTCAACCGCTCCCCCGCCCTGCCCCTCAGCCTCTCACCTCGGATCGAGACCCGGCTTCGGCGCAAATATGCCGAGGATTTCACGCTCTGGTCCGGGATCGGTGCCGGCGGTGCCTATACGCCCCAACCCGCCCGAGCAAAGCCCGAGCCAGACGCGCAGACCTGATCGCCCGCACCCTCCCAACCTCGGCGCCTACCTCAACTGGCGCTGCACCGTCTCTGTCAATTCATTGAGCGAAAACGGCTTGGGCAGGAAAACCGATTGCGGAATGCATGCCTGCCGGTCGCCAAAGGTCTCTTCGGCATAGCCCGACATGAACACCACCCGTGCCGCAGGGCGTGTCGTCAGCGCCCGCCGCACCCAGCCAGGCCCGTCGATCCCCGGCATGACCACATCGGTCACAAACACATCAACCTGAAGATCCGGATCCTCGAGGATTTCCAGAGCCTCTTCCGCCGATTCAGCCTCGAGCACGGTAAAGCCGCGCAATTGCAGCGCCCGGCTGGCAAAGGCGCGCACAGGGGCCTCGTCTTCCACCAGCAGTACAACGCCACAGCCGCGCGTTTCCGATACCGCCAGGCGGGGCACCTCGCGCACGCTCTGCGGCTCGCCCAGATAGGCCGGAAACAGCAACTGAAAACAGGTGCCCTCGCCCAGAGTACTATCCACAAAGATGAAACCGCCAGTCTGTTTTACAATGCCATAGGCTGTCGAGAGACCAAGGCCCGTGCCCTCACCCGTGCGCTTGGTGGTAAAGAAGGGCTCGAACACTTTTTGCAATTTGTCCGGTGCGATCCCCGCTCCTGCATCGATCACCTGCACCGAAACATACCGCCCCGGCTGGACCACGGCCCGATCCCGACACAGTGCCTCGGTCAAGGTCAGGTTATGGGTAACAATCCGAATTTCCCCACCCGCTGGCATGGCGTCGCGCGAGTTCACCACAAGGTTCATCAGCACCTGTTCCAGCTGCCGCTTATCGGCACGAATTGCGGCCAGCGTTGGATCGTGGCTGAGCGAGAGCGAAATCTTCTCTCCCACCAGCCGGTTTAGCAAATGCGTGAGATCTGCAAGCGTGTCGCGCAGGTCAATCACCTCGGGGCGCAACGTCTGTTTTCGCGAATAGGCCAGCAATTGGCTGACCAGCGCCGCCGCGCGATTGGCATTCTGGTTGATCTGCATGAGATCACCGTAATCGGGATCACCCTGATCGTGGCGCAAGAGCAAGAGGTCGCAATGCCCTGAAATCGCCGTCAAAAGGTTGTTGAAATCATGCGCAACCCCTCCTGCAAGCTGCCCGATGGCCTGCATTTTCTGGCTTTGGACAAATTGCGCCTCCAATGTCTTGAGCTCGGTGGCATCGCTCAGCACCGCGATCAAAACCGGCTCGTCCCCCTCCATTGTACGGTTCAGCGTGACCTGCACGAAAACCTCGCGATCCTGGCGGCGTACGCGCAGAAACTCGGCATGCACCGTGCCACGCCCCGCCGCCGCATCCCCTAGCCAATCCGTGATCGACCGGCCCAGACCCTCAAGCGTATCTCCTAAACTCAAGGCTGTCACGCTTTCAACACCCAGCAATTCGCGGGCAGGCCGGTTTGACAGCTGGATCAGCCCCCGTGCCGACACCTTCAACAGAGGGACCGGCAGCGCATCGAAAAACGCCCAGCCATCCGGCGCGCGTGCGCCGCCCTCGACCCCCGGCAAAAGAAACATCTCACGCCGCCCCGCCATCCCCTCGCGCACCACCACAAGGCAGGGCATGGGGCCATCCGGGGTCGCGATGTCATTGACCGCACCGGGGCGCAGCGGCGGCGTGACGCACAGCCGGTCCAGCGTCCGTACCCGCTCGCCCACCAGATCCCGCGCCGCCGCATTCATAAAGAGAACCGCGTCGCGACGGCCCAATGTAAGCATCGGCAGGGCCTGCGCCTCGGCCTCGCGCGGCACATTTTCAGTAGATTTTTCGATCCGCCATAGGAAATGCTCGTCGCCGCTCCGATGCACACCGATACGCAGATGCCCGCCCCGCGTCACCAAATCCTCAACCGCCGCCCCTTTGGCCAGCGCGCGCGCCTCCATCCGAAACAGGATAGGTTCGGGATTGGCCAGAACTTCGCGCAGCGCACCCACAAGCGACGTTGCACGATCCGCCGCCAACAGGCGCCGCGCGGCGGCATTGGCATGGATCAGATGGCCCGCGCCCCCGGTCAAAACCAGCGGCACCGGATCCGCCTCCAGCATGTCTTGTGCCAGATGCGCCACCGCCTGCCGCCCTCCCTTGGCCCGCCGGTTGATCCCCCTCGTGATGACCATAACCCAGAGCGCGACACCGCCAAGCGTCGCCGCGACCAGCACCAAAAGCCATTGCCCCTGACCCGGTGGCACAAAGAAGGCCGTAGCCGCAAAAAACGCCGCCGCCAGCATCAACAGACCGGCACGCGGCCCAAGCCGCCGCGCCGCTTGCTGAAATTGTCCTCCTGCCTGCGGGATGAACGCCACGCCGTGCCCTCGCTTCACGATTCCTGCACCGTTTTACGGACGAACAGTTAAGCCAGACTTAACGGTGGCCAAATCCACCCGTCAAGGTTGATGGATTGTTAACATACTCTCTCTAATTGAGAGAGAAAAAACCCGTCACCCGTTTCCGAAATCGGCCAGTGCTGCATTTCGCGCACCGTCCACTCGGGATTTTCACTTGCAAAACGCGCTATAACGTCTTGATTTTCTTCTTTTAAGACAGAGCATGTCGCATAGACCAATCGTCCGGCCGGGGCGACCAACGGTGCGGCCTCTGACAGAATACGCAGCTGCAGCCGCGTCAACTCTTCCAACCGCTCCGGTGTCAACGCCCATTTCGCCTCGGGGGTGCGCCGCCAAGTGCCGCTGCCCGAACAGGGCGCATCGCACAAAACAAGGTCAAATTCCCCCTCGGGCTGCGTGAGAAGGCCCACATCAACCCCGGCTCGCGCCGCCCGAACCGGCAGGTCGCGCATCCGTTGCGGGGCCGCATCATGGGCAAAGAACGCGCCAGTCACGCGCGCGGCCAAGGCCAGAACCTTCCCGCCGCCACCTGCGCAATAATCCAGAACCCGCGCCCCGTCCGGCAGCTCAAGCGCCTCCATTGCCGCCTGACTGCTGCCATCCTGAAGCTCGACCCAGCCCTCGGCATAGCACTGCGATGTTGTAATTTTCCTCTCGCCGTCAATCACTTGCAGCGCATGTCTGGCAATTTCTACCGGCTGTGCCACGATCCCCTCACTGGCCAGCCGCGCCTGCGCCGCCGCGCGCGTGGCACGCCTTGCATTCACCCGGAGCATGATCGGGGCCCGCACGCGCAGAGCCTCAACAGCAGCCTCTGCATTGGCCCCCAAAGACGCCTCAAACCGCTCCCAGAGCCAGTCGGGCAAGTCACGCACCGCAGTCGCATCCGGCACAGCCAACACGCGCTCAACCTCCGTCAGCGGCGCGGGCGCATGCCCCTCTCCTGTGAAAACTGTATCTGCATCAATCCCTTGCAGGCGCAAACTGCCCAGCAAGAGGGCGCGGCCATCCTCACCGCCACCCCACGCAGCACAAGACCACCAACAGCGCAGCACCGAAAACACATGGTCGCGCAACGCCGCGCGATCTTTGGAGCCAGCATAGCGCGCCGTCCGCGCCCAATTGGTCAGCGCCTTTTCCGCAGGCTCGCCCCCGCGAATACGCTCCAAAACCTCGATGGCTGCGGCGACGCGCGCGCCGGGCGTCACCGCTTCACCTCAAGAACACCGCACAACACAATGAAAACCCTAGCCAATCCGATAGTTCGGGCTCTCACGGGTGATCTGCACATCATGCACATGGCTTTCCTTGAGACCCGCACCGGTGATCCGCACGAATTGGCAGTTATGGCGCATCTCTTCGACCGTGGCACAGCCGGTATAGCCCATCGCGGCCCGCAGCCCCCCCACAAGCTGATGGATCACGCTTCCCGCAGCGCCTTTGTAGGGCACCTGGCCCTCGACACCCTCGGGCACCAGCTTGTCACTGGCGGCATCCTTTTGAAAATAGCGATCCGCCGAACCGCGCGCCATGGCCCCAAGGCTCCCCATGCCGCGATAGGCCTTGAACGACCGCCCTTGATATAGAATGACCTCACCGGGGCTTTCATCGGTGCCCGCCAGCATGCTGCCCACCATGGCACAAGACGCACCCGCCGCAATCGCCTTGGCGAAATCACCCGAAAACTTGATCCCGCCATCGGCGATCACCGGCACGTCGCCAGCGGCGCGCGCGCTGTCCATCACAGCGGTCAGCTGTGGCACGCCCACACCCGCCACCATCCGCGTGGTGCAGATGCTGCCAGGGCCAATCCCCACCTTGACGGCATCGGCCCCGGCCCCGATCAGGGCGCGCGTGGCCTCGGCTGTGGCGACATTGCCCGCCACCACCTGAACGGCATTGGACAGCGCCTTGATCCGCTCAACAGCGCGCGCCACGCCCTCGGAATGGCCATGCGCAGTGTCGATCACCACCATATCGACGCCCGCATCAATCAACGCCTGCGACCGCTCGAACCCGGCATCGCCGACGGTTGACGCCGCCGCCACCCGCAACCGACCCAGATCATCCTTGCAGGCCGTCGGATTGAGCACCGCTTGCTCTGTGTCACGCAGCGTCAAAAGGCCGGTCAACTTGCCCGCCTTGTCTGTCACCAGCAGTTTCTCGATCCGCCGCGCCTTCATCAGGCTCTTGGCCTCGTCGCGATCCGCAGGCTCTTGCAGGATCGCCAGATCATTGCTCGTCATCATCACCCGCACCGGCGTGCGGTCATCCTCGGCAAAGCGCATGTCGCGATTGGTCACAATCCCCACCACGCGCCCGGTCTCATCCACCACCGGAAAACCCGTGACGTTATAGCGGTCCTGCAGCGCCTTGGCATCGGCCAGCGTCTGATCGGGGCTGAGCGTGATGGGATTATAGACGATCCCGCTTTCGAACCGCTTCACGCGGCGCACCTCGCGCGCCTGTTCCTCGATGGTCAGGTTGCGATGGATCACCCCCATGCCACCCGATTGCGCCATGGAAATCGCCATGCGCGCCTCGGTCACGGTATCCATGGCCGAGCTTAAAAGTGGAATGTTCAGCGTGATGGATTGCGTCACGCGCGTCCGTGTATCCGCCGTGTTGGGCAGCACACTCGATGCCGCCGGCACCAGCAGAACATCATCAAAGGTGAGGGCCTCGCGAATCTCCATCGCATATCTCCATGGACAGCTCGTTTGGCGCTTCCCTATTGCATGGATAGGCATGAGGTAAAAGGGCGATTCGTCCTTTTATTCCGCAGCGCCCCGCCTCTTGCGCGGCTCGGGCACCGGGTCATGGCCACATTGTCCCCAGGGGTTGCACCGCAGGATACGCCAGCCCGCCAACAGCCCCCCGCGCAACGCGCCATGCTTTTCCAGCGCGTCCAGCGCATACTGGCTGCACGTCGGATGATAGCGGCAATGCCAGCCCACCCAAGGGCTCAGGATCAGCCGATAGGCCCGAATAGGCAGCGCCAGCACATGCGCAAGCGGGCTCATGCCCCCCCCGACAGCTTGCGCAGCGCATAAGACAGATCGCGCTTAAGCGCCTCATAGGGGCGCGCGCCGGTCTCTTCCGCCTTGCCGATCAGCACATAGTCCCATCCCGGCAGGCCCTGAGCGGGCAAAAGCTCGCGCGCCAAGGCGCGCAGCCGCCGCTTGGCACGGTTGCGCGCCACGGCATTGCCAACCTTCTTGGAACAGGTAAACCCAACCCGGATTGCCGTATCACCATCGCGCCGGTCACGCCCCTGCACCAGCATTGATCCGGTGCCCTGCCGCCGCGCCCGCGCCGCCGCCAGAAAATCAGCGCGCTTGCGCAGCACTGTCCATTTTTCCGGTACATGGCCTTGCGGCTCAGTGGCTCGCGGTGAACATGACGAAACCGCCGGTGGCGTTATCCCTGCATCACTGCGGGGGGCCTCCGGCGGTGTCATTTTCGTCTCGCTATCGCGCGCGCTTATGCGCAGAGCGACTTGCGGCCCCGTGCACGGCGCGCATTCAGAATCTTGCGGCCAGCTTTGGTTGCCATACGCGCACGGAAACCGTGGCGATGCTTGCGAACGAGGTTCGAGGGTTGAAAGGTGCGTTTCATCGCTCCGTCTCCGACTTATTGGGCCACGCGTCTGAGGAATCGCGCAACGATCATATCTATCCGAAGCCCGTCCTATAGAGCGCCCATTTTCCCGTGTCAAACCCCGGGCCAGAGATTTGCAACAAAAACATGCTCCAACCGGGCCAATGAATGTTACAAACTCTGCATAACACAGGCCCAACACCGCGTCATCCCATCACCCATGATCACCCCCGCGTGAGGCCACTGGCGCAGGGCACCCGCAGCATGCAACTAGATGTCAGAGGCCCAACCCAAAGCGAGACGATAGCGATCATGGATCACAGTACAGGCAACAGCAAACGGGCAAAGCCCTCCGTCGCACGGCATCTGCCGCTGGCGATCATTCTGATCGTAGCGGTGGTCGGGTTCATCACGCTCCGCGATTATCTCACCTTCGATACGCTGCGCGACAATCGCGAGGCGCTCCTCGCCTATCGCGACGCGAATATCACCCTGATGGCGCTCGCCTTCATCGCAATCTATTTCGTGATCGTGGCCTTTTCGCTTCCCGGCGCGGCGGTGGCTTCGGTCACGGGCGGCTTTCTCTTCGGCCTCGTGCTGGGCACAGGCTTTAACGTGATCGCCGCCTCACTCGGGGCCTTCGCCATCTTTCTTGCGGCCCGCGCCGGGCTGGGCCAAACCCTAGCCGCCAAGCTCGAAACCTCCGATGGCACGCTCAAACGGCTCAAGGAAGGGCTGCATGAGAACGAGATCAGCGTGCTCTTTCTCATGCGCCTCGTTCCAGCCGTGCCGTTTTTCGTGGCCAATCTCTTGCCCGCTCTGGTCGGCGTGCGCTTTTTCAACTTCGCCTTCACCACCGTGTTGGGCATCATTCCCGGTGCCGTTGTCTTCACTTGGATTGGCGTGGGCTTGGGCGAGGTGTTTGACCGGGGTGGAACCCCCGATCTTTCCCTGCTCTGGGAACCCCAAATCATCGGGCCTATTCTGGGCCTCAGCGCGCTTGCCGCCATGCCGATGATCCTCAAGGCCCTGCGTGGCAAAAAGGAAATCTGAACATGACACGATTGAAGACCGATCTTCTGGTCATCGGGGCCGGCTCCGGCGGCCTGTCGCTGGCCGCTGGCGCAGTGCAAATGGGCGCAAACGTGATCCTGCTCGAAGGGCACAAGATGGGCGGCGACTGCCTCAACTTTGGCTGCGTGCCCTCCAAGGCGCTGATCGCCAGCGGCAAAGCGGCCTATGCCCAATCGCACGCCGCCCAATTCGGCATCGCGGACCAAAGCCCCAAGGTGGATTACGCTGCCGCCAAGGACCATGTGGCAGATATCATCGCCCAGATCGAACCCGTCGACAGCCAAGAGCGCTTCGAAGGCTTGGGCGTGCGCGTTCTGCGTGACTACGGCGAATTCCTCTCACCGACCGATGTCAAGGCCGGCGAGCACATCATCACCGCCCGCCGCATCGTCATTGCAACCGGCTCATCGCCCTTCGTCCCGCCCATTCCGGGGCTCGACACCGTGCCTTATGAAACCAACGAAACCCTCTTTGATCTGCGCGAACGCCCCGACCATCTGCTCGTTGTGGGCGGCGGCCCGATCGGCATGGAAATGGCGCAGGCGCACCGCCGCTTGGGCTGCGCCGTAACGGTGATCGAGGGGGCCAAGGTGCTCGGCAATGACGATCCCGAAATGGCCGCCGTGGTGATCGACCAATTCCGCGCCGAGGGCATCCAGATCGAAGAAGGGGCCTTGGCCGCCGAAATTCGCGGACAGGCGGGCACCATCGAGATCGAGGCCAAAGACGGGCGCATTTTCAAAGGCTCTCACCTGCTCATGGCCGTGGGCCGCAAGTCCAACACAGATCGCCTCAATCTCGACGCCGCAGGCATCGAAACCACCAAACGCGGCATCAAGGTCGATGCGTCCATGCGCACCACCAACCGCCGCGTCTATGCCATTGGCGATGTCGCGGGCGGGCTGCAATTCACCCATGTTGCGGGCTATCACGCGGGCCTCATCATCCGTCAGGCGCTCTTGGGTCTGCCCGCGAAGAATCGCACCGATCACATTCCTTGGGCCACCTACACCGATCCCGAACTGGCCCAAGTCGGGCTAACCGAGGCTCAGGCGCGGCAGGAACACGGCGGCAATCTCGAAGTCGTCCGCTTCCATTATTCCCACAACGACCGCGCCATTGCAGACCGCAAAACAGCCGGTCTGATCAAGGTCATGGTGGTGCGCGGCCGCCCCGTCGGTGTCTCTATCGCGGGCGCGCAAGCGGGCGAACTCATCAATCTCTGGGCGCTCGTCCTCGCCAACGGGCTCAAGATGAAACACGTGGCCAATATGGTTGCCCCCTACCCCACCATGGGCGAAATCAACAAACGCGCCGCCGGGGCCTATTTCTCGCCCCGCCTGTTTGACAGCGCAGGCGTCAAGCGTATCGTTGGCTTTGTGCAACGCTGGCTACCCTGATCGCAGCCATCCTCGGGAGGGGACATTTTGCTGAATTCGCTTTCCGGGCGCTTCCTGATCCTGACGGCCATTTTCGTGATGTTGGCCGAGATTTTGATCTTTGTCCCCTCCATCGCCCGCTTTCGCGAAGATTACCTGCTGACCCGGCTGGAACGGTCCCAAATCGCCTCGCTCGTGCTTCTGGCCGATGAAGAGGTAACGCCTGACCTGCAAGAAGAACTCTTGCGCAACGCCGAGGTGTTCAACGTCGTGCTGCTGCGCGATGATGCCCGCCAGTTGATCCTGTCCTCCCCCGTGCCCGAACCCGTGGCGCAAACCTTCGACTTGCGCGACGCCCCCGCCATTACCCTGATCCGCGATGCCATGATGCGGCTCGTCACACCCGACCGCCAGATCATCCGTGTCATCGGCGAGCCGGTGCGCATGGGCGGGATGTTGATCGAGATCACCCTCGATTCCTCCGGCTTGCGCGCAGCGATGATCGACTACGGCCTGCGCATCCTCTGGCTCTCGCTGGTGATTTCCATCTTCACGGCTGTGCTGCTCTTTCTCGCCGTGCGCGTGACCCTCGTCAAACCGATCAAGCGCGTGGTTGCCGCCATGCAGACCTATGCCGCCGCCCCCGAGGATGTGCGCCGCGTGCTGCGCCCCACCGCCCGCGTCAAGGAACTGCGCGAGGCCGAGGAAACCCTGCAATCTCTGCAAACCCAACTCACCGGCGCCCTCAAGCAAAAAGAGCATCTCGCCCAGCTGGGCGGGGCCGTCGCCAAGGTCAATCATGACCTGCGCAATATCCTCACCTCCGCCCAGCTTTTCACCGACCGGATCGAAACCAGCGAAGATCCCACCGTCAAACGCCTCGCCCCCAAACTCATCAACGCCCTCACCCGCGCCGTGCATCTGTGCGAAGCCACGCTGGCCTATGGCAAGGCCGAAGAGCCGGGGCCCGTCTTTGCCCGCCTCTATCTCGCGGATGTCGTGGCCGATGTGATCGACAGCGAGCGTCTCGCCGCAGGCGATGCCGATGTCAGCTTTGCCGAGGATGTGCCCGGCGACCTCGTCGTGCTGGCCGATGCCGAACAGCTCTATCGCATCATCGGCAACCTCGTGCGCAACGCCCGCCAAGCCATCGTCAATAGTGGCCGCCCCGGCGAGATCAGCGTGATGGCCGATGAGGATGCCGCCGAATGGATGATCCGCGTTGCGGACACCGGCCCCGGCCTGCCACGACGGGCGCGCGAACATCTCTTCAAACCCTTTCAGGGCGGCACCACCAAGGGCGGCAGCGGCCTTGGCCTGACCATCGCCGCAGAACTGGTGCGCGGCCATGGCGGCACGCTCATTCTCGAACGCAGCGACGCCACGGGCACCGCCTTCTGTATCACCCTGCCCAAGGGAAATTTCGGCGCGACGTCATAATTTCTTCCAAAACGCCCTTGCATTGCCCGACGTCAGAGTCTAATTGCTGCCCTCACGGACCGATAGCTCAGCTGGATAGAGTACTTGACTACGAATCAAGGGGTCGGGGGTTCGAATCCTCCTCGGTCCGCCACTTATCCCCTTGATCCAGCTGAAATTCTTCTAACAATCTGATCTGCCCGCTGGCCCAAAAATCTGGGGCGTTTGCCTAGGCGTGTCGATGCAAGATGCGGTGCTTTGCCGCCCCTCTGCGCACAAAACACCCCTCACGCCCCTGCCCCAGCTGCCCCTCGCAAACCACCCATCAAAACGAAACAATCCCGGCTCTTAACCGGGATTGTCCACGTTTTGATAACAATCAGGCCCGCCGTTCAGCGTACCAGCAATTGCGCCTCATGCCGCTTGAGCGAGCGCCGCGCCGCCTGATAGGCTTCGATCCCCTCGACTGCGCGCAACTCCGGGAAGAGGTCATAGATCTCGTCCCGCTGTGCCGCGCCCATGCCGTCCAGAACCTGCTCACCGGGTTGGAAACTCTCGGTCCAGGTGCCGTTCGACAGAACCACCTCATGCTGATCGCACATAAAGTGGATATAGGTCGCTGCGCGTGTCTCGACTTGGCTCACACCCTCGATCCCGATCAGGTGCTTGGCCGCGGCCAACACCTCACGCTCTTCGAAATAGAGCGCGGCACGATCCGAATTGAGCAGGATGCGGTGCTGCGGGCTCAAAAGCATGTCCCGCTCCGGCAAACCATGCCCCAGCGAACCGGCACGGATCAGGATTGGGCGCAGATGCGGCGAGCGCGCCAATTCGTCCCCGCTCAGCCCCCGCTGACCGATCCAACGGATCTCTTGCAGACCGTTGTCGCGGGTAATCACCTTGTCTCCAACCTTCAACTCTTCCACCAGCTTTTCGCCACGCGGCGTGGCAATCGCCGTGCCGGGGGTAAAGCAAGGAATAAGGTTCTCGATCTCGCCGAACACCAAAGATCCGGTAACCGTCCCATCACGATCCTGGAAGTTGACCGTGCCCGAGGTCGAATCGCCGTCCGGGTCCGTTGTTTGCCCGACAATCTCGAACCGACCCAGACCGCGCAGGTCGAGCGTGTCAAAATCGTCGCCGCCGGTGCCACCATCAATCGTGTCACCCGCGCCAACATCGACGAACACATCGCGGTCATCGAGGCCAACAAGACGATCTGCACCCAGACCACCGCTGATCGTGTCATTGCCGGCACCGCCGGTGATCGTGTCATCCCCCTGACCACCAATCAAAGAGTCGTTGCCGTCAGCGCCCACGATGAAATCGTCGTCAATGCCACCGTCGATCACATCATCCCCGGCACCGCCGAGAATTGTGTCATCATCGTCCTGACCAAAGATCGTGTCATTGCCATCGCCACCGTCGATCAGGTCCCGGCCATTGCCCGGCTCCGGATCGGTCGCATCAGGAATATTGATCGAGTCGGGAAAGCCTTCTTCAAGCCCGCCAAAGATCACATCGTCCCCGGCACCGCCGTTGATCGTGTCAGACCCTTCGCCACCGATCAGCGTGTCATTGCCGTCATCGCCGTCGATCACATCGGCATCAATGCCCCCGTCGATCAAATCCGCCCCGGCCCCGCCGGAAATCGTATCCGCATCGTCGCCGGTGGTGATCACATCGTCGCCATCACCGCCAAACACCAGATCGCGGTCATTCTCGGGATCAAGATCGGCCGGCACCGTGGTGCCAAAACCAAGATCAGGCAAAGGCAAGGTCGACGTAGAAGTGCCGGAATCAATGGTGTCATTGCCCGCGCCGCCGTCAATCGTATCAGAGCCATCCTCGCCAAAGATCAGATCAGCCCCGTCAGCCCCGTCAACCTGATCATCGCCAACCCCGGCAAAGACCACGTCATCCCCGGCACCCGCCCGGATGCTGTCATCATTCGGCGCAGCCCCCGGCAAAAGCGCGTCATCGTTGTCAACGAAATCGCCGTCCGGATCGCCTGCATAGCCCAGATCAATCAGATCGTCTCCAGCAGTGCCATCCACAATCCCGTCACGGGTGGGCGGCGGCGGCGGCGGGGCGATGCCCACCGTGACTGTCACGGTGGCCGTATCGGTGCCGCCATTGCCATCCGAAATCGTGTAATCAAACGTATCCGTGCCGCTGAACCCGGCGTTCGGCGTATAGGTCACGGTGCCGTCGCCATTGACCGTGGTGGTGCCATTGGCCCCATCCGTGGCTCCTGTCACCGACAGCGGGTCGAAATCCGCATCGGTATCATTGGCCAGAACCGGAATCGTAACCTCTGTTTCAAATCCTGTCGTGACACCGTCGTCATTGACAGCATCCGGCACGGTATTGTCGGGCCGGATCAGGTTTTCGATCTCGGCAAAGGTCATGTCGCCGGTCACAGCCCCATCGCTGCCCAGAAATTCGACCCGACCAGAGGTCGAATTGCCATCCGGATCAACCGTCTCATCCACCACGCGCAGGGGGCCTGCACCGCGCAGATCAAGCGTGTCATTGTCCACGCCCGTGCTGCCGCCATCCACCACATCGCCTGCCGTGCCGCCGATGATCAAGTCTTCGTCAGCCCCGCCAGAGATATTGTCCGCACCGGCACCGCCCGACAGAACATCGTTCCCGGCCTCACCCAAGAGCGTATCGTCACCCTCGCCGCCAACCAGCGTATCGTCGCCCGGCAATCCGGCATCGACCACGCCCCCCGTCAGCCCGAAATATACATCCGTGACATTCAGACCATCCGATGTGCCATCGGCATCAGAATACCGGATCACAAGCTGCGATACCGGTCCCGCAATCGAAACCGTAAGACTATGCGCCGGACCATCATCGGTGCCCGACCCCGCACCCATCGCTTGCTCCGCGCTCAGCACCGTCACGGCAGAGCCGCCGACAAGGGTCACGGGGATCAGGTTATCCGCCGCGTCAAAGGCAAAGATCTGCACATTCTCTGTGCCATCAAGGTCATTGATATTGAACGAAACATTCGAAACTTCGGACGAGAATTCAAGCTTGAGATCGGTCGATCCCGGCGCCGCCAGATCCGCCGACAGCGAACTGCCCCCATCAGCCACGGTGCCATCCGTGACAACCCCTGTCACATTCTGCGGATTGTCAGCAAAGGTGGTATCATCGGTCACTGTGCTGGTCAGCACCGAAAAGGTCACATCGACAGAGCCGGTATTCTGGGTAAACGCTGTGATTGGATCGCCCGCGTCGATCGGATCGGCACCATTGGGATCGGGCGCCTCGCTCCACTGGAACACTTCCCGCGCACCCGCCGTCGCATCGGGCGTGTCGCCCACCAACAGATCATTGCCCGCGCCGCCCTCGACCGAGTCGCTTCCCGATCCGGCAAATACCGTATCGTTACCAGCACCCGCTAGAATGGTGTCATCGCCGCCAAATCCGTCCACGACGTCATCGTTAGACCCGTCGGGCGCATCATTTGCATCAATCCGATCCCCCTCGGGATCGCCCGCGTAGGCAATATCAATTCTATTTCCGGAATTGTCGCCGTCGACTCTGTTAATTGCCATGTTCCATCTCCCGTGCCTCACCGACACATGCTTGCGACCCTGTTCAAAACGCCTGCATCGATCCCGATTCAACGGAACAAGAGCGACCGGCACAGAACCAAAGGGAAGGAATGCCCAACGGCATTACACAACGGGACGAAACAGCCCAAAACTTCCAATAACAGCGATCATTAAAGAGTCGGGGATTGCGGCAGCTTTCCACGAAACATCGCGTTGGTTTTGTGCGGTCGCCCCCGCGACCTACAGACATGACCCCCCAGATGGGCTGTCCAGACATTATCCTTTTGAATAGTCTGGCCCAAGTGGAATCTGGCGCAAACGTGCCGAAAATACGCCTCTTAGGTTAATTTTGGCCTTGTTATCGCCACAAATCCCCCTCCCAAGACACGCCAACTGTTTCTGTCTCTGGGCAGGGATTCATCAAAAATTACGCGAAATTAAAGAAAAACGCTCGGATTTCAGCACGACTCACACGCATAGCGTGTGTTTGTTTCGGATCCCATGACATATCCGCGCAAACACGGGCTTCAGGGCGCCTCTGTGTTTAAAAAAAGGCAGAGCGGAAAATTCGGCAACAATGCACCACACAAAACGTCTCTGTTGCCAGATTGGAAACACGACTCTCCAAAGATAGCCGCGAATCTCTGAATAGCTGTGGATAACATCCCCGGCCACACATCCGCATGACCGGCCTAAGCCTGCCGCCGTCTTGATCACATTTTGGGAAATGGTGCCCCCACACGGTGAAGATTGCAGGGAATATTGCCTTTATCTATATGATATTTATGTATTTATCAAGACGCCTCAAATTGCCTTGCTACCCTTTGTGTCACCTCTTCTCAGACCTTTGCATCCAAGACCGCCCCAGTAGAATCATCATTCCTGAGCAACCACCTCTGGATTCGATTCCCTCTTGGCCGCTTTCATGGCTTCTGTGATGGCCATGGTCTCGACGCTCACCCGAGTGACCCTTGTGATCAGGTCGATCACCTGTTCCCTGTAATCGGCAAACTTGTAGGTGTTGAATTTCTCGCGAATGGTCGGGTCTTTGGGTGTCTTTTCCTTGTACTGGTCAAGTATCCATTCCAGCCCCGAGCGGTTGCCCAGCTTGTAGTCCCAGCACGCCTCGGGGATGCCCGATAGGGTGGTTTCACTGTCGAGGGTGATCGTGCCCGCGTCCTTGTCGGCCTTGAGCACAGGCTTGGGTGACCTGTTTAGAAGAAAAGAACAGTGGATGCGCCTTAATAACAGATTGCCGTTGTAAGTTGCCCCTTGGCCAGCGTTAGTCCTCCACTAAATGTAGCCAACCAAGAGGCAATAACAACAACATCCATACAGCCATCGCTGTTACGCGATAGACTGACCACTCAGAGGCCTACTCTCAGTTGCCTTGTATATGGTCTTTGATCCCCGAACACGTCGAGATGTCACCCAGCACAAGCGGGTCAGTAACATACTCCCCTGTCGCGACGTATGAAGCATTCAAGTACTCTACGTAAACGCGCGCAAATTCCTTGAAGTTTCTCAAAACGCTTCTGACTGCATCGCCATCTGACAAGCCTTGCGTTTCTCCTAGATAAAGCACCGAGTACCCTTGATAGAACTCGTATATGCTGGCTAAATGGCTTGAAACGCTGCTTTCTTCGCCAGAGACAGACAGTATCGAAACGACCAAACCACCACATCTATTCGCGATGTAAGACAGGTCGCTTTCTCCGACATGTTCAGAAAGGGGTTTTGGATAGTCTGCATTGGCCTCTGGAACCCATAGGCTTGTCGAAGCAAATAGGTTGAGCACCCAAATAAGCATCATAGCTTTCATGTTCATGTTTTCCTCTTTTGTTTGCGTGTGTATGCTGCTTTTCAAAAAGGAAAGTGATCCTTGATGGTGTGCAGCTTTGTAGGTTTTGCCCTTGAAAGACGCTCAAACTTCACTTCATCGAACAGATGCGGTGAACTGAGCGCTCTGAAATTCCAAGCTTTTTTGAAATTCCTCGTTTCGTCTCTCCAGCACGCAAGAGGCTTTGAACTGCATCGGCCTTCAGGATTGCAGTGGGCTTTCTCCCCTTGTATTTGCCCAGAGCCTTTGCCTTGGCGATGCCTTCGCGCTGACGTTCCAGCATCATTTCCCGTTCAAACTGAGCGACAGACCCTAGGACATTGAGCATCAGCTTGCCCGTAGCGTTAGTGGTGTCCAAGCCTAGGTCGAGGATGCGAAGGCCGACATTCTTGCCGTCAAGCTCTTCGATGATTTCCCCGAGATGTCGCACAGACCGTGCCAATCGGTCCAGTTTTGTCACCACCAAAGTATCGCCATCCCGACAGAAGCCCACAGCGTCCCTGAGCGACTCCCTGAGGCCGACTGAGCTTGTTTGCTCCTCCCACACCCTTTCACAGCCAATGACCCTCAGTGACTCTCTCTGAGCCTCTAAGCCTGCTTTCTGTTCTAGGGTCGATGTCCGTGCGTATCCGATGAGCATTTGATTGCCCTCCTTGTCTGCCATTGATAGTTAAGATGTTGAGGCAGGGTGTCTGCCAAAAGCCGAAACCGACTTCACTTACAGGCTATCGCGCCACCTTCTGAGGCTGACACATGGGCAAGGTCTATTGGCAGGCCTTTGAGGCGCTGGGCATTGGGTTTTTCATGAGTTCTGGAAGGGGTGGGGGGTTAGAAAAATCGACTTCAAAAAAGAGGTGTTATTATTGGACTTATTATTGAGATTTGTTATCGACGACATTCTGAAGGCTTAGGAGCAGAATAGAACGGCCTTCGTGCCTAGTGCCGCGTATGAACGGTTCCAGCCCAAAGTGGACATGGGTTTTCGGGTGCCAGGGCGGAAACCAGCCCTTCGCAGCAGCTCATAGACCGCGGCGGATATTTAGGTCGAGTTTTGACCAGGTTATCGCTAGATTTGGTACTTAAGCCGTCGCTGTACGAAAGCCGGTTTCGTACCTTCAAGAACTTTCACCACATTGCCATTGGTTCGAGGTTCTTCGATAGCTCCAGATTCGTAAGAGAATTTGTAGTTTTTGTGCTTCTCTAGCTGGACATAGATTATCTGCTCAGCGTCCGCCCCAACAGCCAGGTTGGGATTGTGTGTCACCAAGATGACCTGACGGTTCTTTTTCGCGCTACGAATGCACTTAGCAAGGACAGAGAAGATACTGTCGTTATCCAGGTTGTCTTCAGCCTGATCGATAACGAGAGGCGTGTTCTCCATGTCAAGATGAAGATAGAAAACCAAGAGAAGAAGACCCTTCTCGCCTGGAGATAGCTGGGGAAGGTTTTTGTCCCCAAGCCGCAACTCGTACATCGTTTGGATGAAATCGAGTGAAAACAGGAAGTCACAGAATTCCTTGCCCGTTTTATTCTGCCTGATTTGCTTTGCAACATCATGTTCCTCGACTTTCTCCAGGACCATCTCGCAAAAACTATAGACAGACTCAAAATTCCCCCAATCCACTTCGGATACGAAGTCTCGAAGGACCTTTTCCCCATCTCCCTGGAATGGGCCGCGAGCCGATTTGCTGATAAACTCGAAAAATCGGTCAGAAAAGTTGGTGGTAAGAACAAAGGACGCCTCAAGGCTTACGTGAAAATTGTCTTCCTTGAAGATGCACAGCTTGTCTTCGACGCTTTGCTTGAGTTCCGTATAGAAGGAAAGGATCAGCTCTTTCGCTTGAAAGATATTCTTCGAAATGGTCTTGCGCTCTGCATCGAGTGCGGCAATTTCCGATGCGAGCTGTTGCTCGATATACGTGATTTGGTTTTCCGTATGACGGATCGTTTTTGGTGCGGGCTGCTCTTCATCCCCAAGAAGAGTAGCCTTTTGTTTTTCGAGTTCAGCTATCTTGTGGAGATAGGTCTGATACCTCTTACCCGGAGCACTCAGTTGCTCTCTTAACGATAAAATCTTTTGTTTCAGCGCCTCTATCACCGCGTCAACGTCTGGAACGCTATAGTATTCTCGCGCTTTCCCAAATACTTCTTCCTCGGGGAATTGAAGATTGCTGTCTGTCGTGAGCGTTGCAATTTCATCCTTTATCGAACTGTTGAGCTGAATAAGCGATGAGGTGTCGAAACTGAGCATGATGATTTCATCTGCTTTGAGGCCAAGTTCCTTGCAGAGGGCCGCGAAACTCTCCTTTTCACTCTGGACATAGACCCGGAGTTCGCTGAGTTTGCCGAACAAACGCTTAAGCTTTTCTGACCGTTCCTTCGCATTTGCAAGTTTTCCAGTCAGTTCCTTTCTTCGCGCTTCAAGGTCAATAAGCAATGTACTGAACGCTTCGATCTTCCCGTTGATAGCTTGCTGATCAGGACTCTCTTCAGAAGGCTTTTGAACCTCAGCCGGTGCGGAGGCTTCGAGCGCCTTGAACTCAGCCTTGAGCTTTTCAAGCTCCCTTTGCAGCGTGTCCTTAAATTCTGGCTTACTTCGGCTCTTTAGCTCGTCAAGCCTATGATTCAACTCGCGAAGCTTCTGCTTAAAGTCACTGACTTTTTCTCGGCTTTCCTGGGTTTTAAGCTCTTCGAGTTCCTTGAAGCTGCTCTGGTTTAGACGGTCAGTCTCTTCAACATGTGAAAATACAACGTTTTCGATCTCGGTTTGAAACTGGCGAACTTCTTGAATTTCATTGGTCAGCGTTTCGAAGTAGTTCTGAGGGAGGTATTTGACCTTTTCGGGTTCTGTGAGCCGAACGCCCTCGCTGAGGTTCTTTGAAACTGAATTTCCATCCGCCCAGGTAAGCGTTGCATGGAAGTTTTCCGCATACCCTCGCTGTTTGAATTTTATGTTTCCGCGAGAATTTGCTAGGAACGAAAAGCTATCTTCTGCGCGGGAATCTCCTAGAAGTCCGAGAATGTCGGCTAGAGCGCTTTTTCCACTTCCTTTGTTACCAATAATCGCTGTGAGCTCAGGATTGAGCGGAACATCGACCTTCCTAAACCACAATCCATTCTCGTTCCCGTAGGCCGGAACTTTCTCTATTCTCAAATGATCAATGAACTTTGTCGCTTCTTTACTCCTCCGCTGTAGTACAGGAGGTTCCTCTCCGATGAACACCCGAGCTTCCGGCTCGAAGAGTGTCTGCTTGAGGCCCTCAAAGCTAGGGTTCGCTTTGATCCAAGTTGCCTCATAGCCGGTAACATCACCACTGAGGCGCTCTAGGTCATCAAAACTGTGTGCATCGCTAGCGTCAAAAACTGGCTTCTTCTTTGCCTCTCCTTCCTTGTATCGCTCCGTTTCAAGGAAATACCCGGTGCTATCGCTTCCACCAAAAAAACCATGCGCAGTCTTATCGATTTCTTCAGCAATGCTGACTTTTCGCGGTGATCCCGTATCCTGCGACTTCATCCCATCATTCTTGGCTGGGAAGATCAGAAGGTAGGGCTTCGACTCACCGAAGGTCTTCATTAGTGCGCTACGAATATCTTTGAGGCTCACTGTTGCCTCATCGTAATTTCCCTTGGAGGCGAGATCAGCGCAGGAAACCTCAACACCGCTCGCATCAGTGAGATGAGTTTTGAGGTTTTGAAGAAAGGTCTCGATCTTCGCCTGAGGGCAAACGTCTGGATTGTTGTCAAAGAGCACATGCATGTCCGGGCTGTTGCCCGCTTTTCCAATTGCATCCGAAAGTCGGAGTTCAATATTCGGAAAGAAAACCTTCTTGCCCTCTGGAAAACGCGCGCGGTATTTCTTGACGGCAATGAAGTAGTTCTCGCAGCTAAAATAGTCTGTGAGGCCAAAGACTTGGATGTTTGAAGCTTCAAGGGCATCCAAATATGTATCCCAGACATCCCCAACCTCGACCTTGTAGTGATTGGCGAGCTTTGTTTCAGGGGTATGGAGGTGGAGGTCCCAACGTCGCCAAATGGAACCTTGCTTAGAATTGACCGTCATATTCTATCTGCCTAAAAAATACTCTCTAGTGTCCGAGCTGCAATCTATCCGAAGGATTATGGAATTCAATCACGCTTTAGTTGCGCGGGTGGAAAGAGCGCATGTTGAATGAAAGGGTAGGAAGCCAGATGCAACTCGAAAACCAAGGCCAACCGGTATAATGACTGCAGAGAGCCACCGCGCCGAACTTTCCAAAGTCCAGTTTCTGCGCATCCCAGTCATTTGTGCGCCGTGCAGAGAACGGCAGCTCCGCGCGCGTAATGTCTAATGCTGCATGATAGGAGCCTTCTTAATTTGCCCAGAGCACGGCGGCCTAGGTCCAAACGCTCTTACGTTTCATAGTAATGCCAATGTGCTCCTTAAATGAATAAAATCAGTCGTAGATGAGGTGTCTATTTCAATACCATCATAGCCCCTACAATAGTATATCCCCTAGACTAGACCTTCGACCCCTAGGCCCTCACTCACCCCTATGCCGTTTTGATTTTTGGGACATGCCCAAACCTGAATTTATAGGCTTGCCCCAAAACCCTTTCAGCCATTGTCTTGTCAGATTGTCGGACGATCAAGCTGTCATGGATGGGCAGAGACGTGACGTCGTATAATTCATGAAGCTCCAGCATGGTTGAAAGAAAGCACTCAGATTCTTCGAATTGAAGATTTGCCCAGTCGAGCTTGTCTTTCTTTAGTTTCTTTAGGATTGGGTGTTTCCTCAATATTGCCGTAACCACGTCTTTGAGCTTGTAGTCATCATTTGGCAGATGCCCATGCTCCTCCTTATATGCGGCGTTGAAATCCTTTGGCCATCTTTCCGGCACCTTGCCTGCGCCAATCATTGACACAACGATTTGCTTGATGACTTCACGGGGATAGTCAGCAACGCGATACGGGTCTGAGCCATAGTCCAGATGCTCACCATGTAGCGCATAGAGAATGAAAAGGTGGCTGGCGCTTACGTCGATTTCAGAGGTAGTCTCTCCGTCGATCATGATCTTTTTGCGTTCCGGCTTTGGCATGTCCATCCAATTGTCGCTTGATATGCAGTAGAACCGGCCACCGAGGTTGAAATCAAAACCAGCACGATCAGCGCAGTTGAACAAACGGCGCATCATCGGCGGCTCCTTTAAGCTGTAGGTATGAGCCAAGAGTCCCTGATTTAGGCGCTGCATGAGCCTTTTCTGATCGGCGACCTTTGGCCCTTTTGGCCGAACACGCTGTCCACTTGTTTTCTGACCATATGCCCTCCTGCTTGTTTTTCGAACCTGAACAAGATCAGCGTGTTTGTGACTGATTTCGAAGTTGTCGGTCATCGTGTCTGGCGTAAGCTGAAATTCTTGTGCTGACGCGACAAAGGATGCAGTTGCCCGGTATCGTCTCACTTTGGAATATCCCGGTATGTCTTGGCCTTCCCAGTCGTCAGTTGAATTGATGTGGCCCGTCATTTCCAGCCAGCCAAGCCCTCCCCAGAATTTTATAAGCTTATCAAAACTGTCAGAGGTAACAAAGGTGTCCGCCAGTTCTTCCCGATGCATTGGCCGATACATGAACCCCTCCGCCTCCTCATGCCCATAGGCTCGGAGTAGATCAGCACCCAAGGCTCCTATGGCTGCTTCAAATCCATCATGGGCTTTCCTTTGACGCACTCGTTTTCGAGGGTCATGCGCAGCTTCGTAAGCCAAGGTTTGCCTGACCAGCCAGTCAACCCAGTTCTTCGCCGGGGCAGTCTTTGCTGCACGGTTGAAATTTGCCATCTTGGCCTTGTTCAGTACATCTCTGTCAGGGGTTTTGATCTTCATGCCTGCCTCCGTTTCCTTCGGCGTTCTCTCGCGTTGCGTGTCTGCATTGGACCCAGTCCAAAGCAACCATTTGATGAGGGTTGGTTAGGACCGCGCGTTGTTCTTTGTCTCGAAAGGGATTTGGGCTGCACGTCCCATCAATCGGAACTATCAAGAGCAATCTTTCTCATGTGTTCGGTCAGTTTAGCGATGCTATAGCCTTGCCCATAAGCCGAGCCGATGCCTTTGTTGGTCCAGCCACAGATGACGTTCCTGATCTCCTCTGGCACCTGCGCCTCTCTCAGCCGATCCTGCACGCTATGCCGAAAGGAATGTGTTCCCTTTTGATCCTTTTCAGCGATGGATAAGCCTCTGAGCCATTTGGTCAGCGCATTGGATGCATATGTGCCCTTGTGAGAAGGCGGTGTTTTAGTGAAGTCGATATAGCGTGGAAACAGGAACCCATTTTGAGCTTTTTGTACGGCTCGCTCTGCCGCCCACAATGCCTCCCCGACCAATGGAACAGTCCTTTCAGAACCATTCGTTTTCAGTCGCCTGACTTTATTTGGCCTAAGGATGACATGAGGCGTTGGGCTGTCCAAAACCAAATCGTTGGTCATCAGCCCTGTTGCCTCGCTGAGCCTCATCCCAGTGTCCGAGAGCAACGCAATGATCCATCGAATGTCATCATCCCGTGCCCTACAGGCTTTCTGGATCATAGAAATCTCATTCAAGGTGTAGGGAAGTCGGTCCTTGGTATCTTGCCCGAGGTTAGGGATATTAATCCCCTCAAAAATCCGCCGATCCTCTAACTCGTATTCCCTACACATTGTCCTGAAGACAGGACGGATAGAGTTTATGCGGCGCTGGATGGTCGCTGTCTTGTTACCTTTTGCGGCCAAGTGTTTGACAAAGGCATTGGCATTTTCCCGGCTGTACTGAACAATCGGAAGATCGCCATAACACTCAATGAAATCGTTGACGACACGTACTCGATCCGTTCCCGCTCTAGACGATTCATCCTCACCTTTCAGGCTTTGGAATTCTTTAAGAGCTGACGAAAGGAAGATCGGTTCTTTTGCCCCGTAAAAAAGGTCGCCCGCAAGCCTATGCACTGGCGGCAAATCTTCATGCCAGTTGGGCCTACTCTCTGTCGAATCCCGAGCACCAGCTTGAAACCGCAGTTCTTCTAAAAACTCGTCTGGCTCCAAACCTACCGCCTCAAACGACTTATGCTGTCCCGGCTTTAGATCATAGGACGCAAGTAGCGCTTTTGCCGCTTCTATACGTTCCGGCCCCTCCGCTACATCTCCACTTCGAATTGCTTTCCATAAGGCATCTTGTTCCAAAGCTTTGCGATGGGCCAGCTTGGCAGCGGAAGCCCTGTCCTTGGTTTGCAAGGATTCGATCAAGTAACTATTGGTCCGATTCGGATAATGGCGTCGAACATCATCGGGAATCCGTCGACGAAAATAGAACAGGTCACTGCCCTTTTTCTGAAAAAGGTACTTTGCCATGAGCACATATGCTCCGACTTCTAGGACGACTACAGACATTGCGATACCTTCTGTGTCACCTTGAGACAACCAGAAATACCCTAAGTCATTGATATTCAACAACAAATGCCGGATTTGTGGTGCCCCCACACGGACTCGAACCGCGGACCTACTGATTACAAATCAGTTGCTCTACCAGCTGAGCTATAGGGGCTTGCGCGCCTGATTAGCCAAGCCTTTCCACCTCTGCAAGCAGAAATCGCGTGCTCAGGGCGTGATAACTTGAACACCCTGCATGCGTTGGATCGTATACAGGTCCTCATCATAGAGTTCCGTCAGTTTGGCCACCAGCGCATCGGTCCAGCCCGGCGCATCCAATTCTTCTTCGATCGCCGCCTCATCGGCGAACTTGTCAAGAAAGGCCGCCACCACCCGCCTCTTCTGCACCTCGGTCAGGCCGGGATGCGACGCCAGATAGCCGCGAAACCGCTCACGCCCCGCCGGGGTCATGATCTCTTCGATCAGGCTGAATTCCCCTTCAAATGCGACCGTCGGATCAATGCCCGCCATTTCCCGCACAACCTGGCTCCAGATCAGTGGCGTATCTTCGTTGCACCATACCGTCACTGGAATATCCGGATGATGCCGCAGCACCCGCGTGATCAACTCGGACCAGCGCAGATGCGCCGCATCATGGCCCCGCAACAGCGCCTCCACCGTGTCAAAGTCTGTCTCTTTCAGAAGAGGCGGCAGGAACGTCGCCGGATTGACCACCCCGATAAACAGTTCCAGATGATCATCCGGAAACAACTGCCGAAACAGGTTCAACCGATGTTCGGCCGCGCCGTACAATACGCCGCCATTAACCGCCATCTTGGGCGTGCCGAAAAACCCCGGATTGGACAGGACCAGCCGATCCACAGCCCCCTCGTTGCTGATCGCATCCACCAAAACATCACGCGCATCCGGGGCAAGCCCCGAGTCCTGCGCGTGGTGCAATACATCGCGTACCAAACGGCGATAGCGCTGCGGATCGGGAACATTGGTTCCGTGACGCGCCAGCATCTCGCGATTGGCGGACAGGCAGTTGATCAGCCTGTCCTCGTCAGTGTGATGGGCGCCTGCGTGAATGACAACCTGCATCCGTTTTCCGGTCTCTTGGATCATTGCCCCTCACTATACGGTCTTTGCGCCCGAGTGAAACAGCAATTGCCATGCCATCTGGACAACTGAACCGATCAGTTTATCCTTGACCCTATCCCTGTCACAAAGGCCACCCATGCAACTCACCGTCAACGGCACCGCACATTCTCTTGAGGATCTCGAACCCGAGATGCCGCTCCTGTGGGCGCTGCGCGATGTTCTGGGCCTCACCGGGCCGAAATATGGCTGCGGCATCGCCCAGTGCGGTGCCTGCACCGTCCATATTGACGGCGTGGCCACCCGCTCCTGTCAGGTGGCGGTGGGCGATGTCTGGGGGCCTGTGACCACGATCGAGGGGCTGGGCACCCCCGACGTGCCGCATCCCGTGCAGGCCGCGTGGATCGCGCATCAGGTGGCGCAATGCGGCTATTGCCAGTCCGGCCAGATCATGCAGGCCGCAAGCCTCCTGAGTGAAACCCCCGATCCCACCGATACCGAGATTGACGACGCACTCTCCGGCAATCTCTGCCGCTGCGGCACCTATCCGCGCATCCGCGAGGCGGTCAAAACCGCCGCGCGCACGCTCAAGGGGGCATGACTCATGGGTCGCGCCAAAACCATCGCCCGCCGCACATTCCTGATCGGCTCCGCCGCGATTGCGGGCGGCGTGGCCTTCGGTGTCTGGCGGTACAAGACGCCCTATGCCAATCCGCTCTTGACCGATTTGCCCGAGGGGGCGACGGCCCTCACCCCCTATGTGCTGATCACCTCGGACGCGATCACCCTCACCACCCCCCGCGCCGACAAGGGGCAAGGGGCGGTATCCCTCCAGGCGGCCCTGATCGCCGAAGAACTCGATGTGGATCTGGACCAGATCAAAACCGATCCCGGCCCCCCCAGCCCCGCCTATTACAACACCGCCCTGTCGGGCGATGCCGTGCCCTTCCGCGCCACCGACGATAGCTGGCTTGCCGAAACCGTGCGCGGCCTTGCCGACGCGCCGATGAAATTTCTGGGCATGCAGATCACCGGCGGGTCCACCACCGTGCCTGATAGTTACGACAAACTGCGCCACGCCGGGGCCGTCGCGCGCGAAACGCTCAAAGCCACCGCCGCGCGGCTGCATAACATCTCCGTAACCGATTTACGCACCGACCGTGGCGCGGTGATCCTGCCCGATGGCACCGGTCTCAGCTACCAAAGCCTTGCCGCCGAGGCCGCAAACACCGATCCCGTAACCGATGTCACCCTGCGCGCGCCCTCCGAATGGCGCCTGATCGGCCAACCGATGCAACGGATCGACATCGTCGCCAAATCCACCGGCACGCAAAGCTACGGCATCGACGTCACCCTCCCAGATATGGCCCATGCCGCGTTGCGCCTCAACCCTGCTATGGGCGGCGCACGCCTTAGCCATGATGCCACCCCCGCCCTCGCGATGCGCGGCGTGATCAAGGTCGTGGCCCTACCCGAAGGCGTCGCCGTCATCGCCGACAACACTTGGCGGGCAATGCAGGCGGTCGCCGCCATCCCCGTTGAATGGGGCCCCGCCCCCATCCCGCCCGAGATGGACGCCCATTGGCAGGCCCTCTCCGACAGTTTCACCCCCGACCGCCAAGACAGCCAATTCCGCGACGCGGGCGATGTGGAAACCGCCCTCTCAGAGGGCTCCGATTTTGAGGTCGAATACCGCGCGCCCTACCTCGCCCACGCCCCGCTTGAGCCGCTGAACGCGACCGTGCTCTACACACCCGACCGGGTCGATATCTGGACCGGCACCCAAGTGCCGCGCTTTGTACAAAATAACGTGGCAAAGCTTACAAACCTTACGCCTGACGCAATCCACGTTCACGCCCTGATGATCGGCGGCAGCTTTGGCCACCGCCTCGAAGACGAGGTGACGCGCCACGCCACTCGCATCGCCATGGAACTGCCCGGCAGGCCCGTGAAACTCACCTATTCCCGTGAAGAGGATATGACCCACGACTTCCCCCGCCAGATCGCTATGGCGCGCGGGCGCGGGCGCGTCGCCAACGGTCAGGTCGCGGCCTATGATCTGGGCATCGCCATGCCCTCGGTTCTCGCCTCGCAAATGGGCCGCCAAGGCATCCCCGCCCCCGGTCCAGACCTGCAAATCGTCGCCGGGGCATGGGATCAACCCTTTGATATTCCTCACTACCGTGTCACCGGATACCGTGCGCCCGAATTGGCCCCAATCTCGTCTTGGCGCTCGGTCGGGGCCTCGTCCAACGGTTTTTTTCACGACAGCCTGCTTGACGAATTGATCCACGCCGCCGGGGCCGATCCCTTGGCCGAGCGCCTGCGCCTCTGCAATCACGCCCCCTCGCGGCAGGTGCTCGAGGCGGTGGGCGAGATGTCGAACTGGGGCAGCCCGCTTTCCGAAAATCAAGGGCGTGGCGTGGCCTTCTGCCTCTCCTTCGGTGTGCCCTGCGCGCAAGTCGTCGAGGTCACAAACACCGAAAACGGCCTGCGCCTAGACCACGTCTTCGTCGCCGCCGATGTGGGCCGCATCCTAGATCCCATCAACTTCGAAGGGCTGGTCAAAGGCGGTGTCCTCTTTGGTCTGGGCCATGCGATGCACGGTCAGATCACTTATGCCGGTGGCGCAGCACAGCAGATGAATTTCGATACATTTCAATCGCTTCGCATCAATCAATGCCCTGAAATCACCGTGCGCGGGCTGGAAAACGGCCCCAAGATCAAGGGCATCGGAGAGCCACCCGTGCCCCCCGCAGCCCCCGCGCTGGCCAATGCGATCTTTGCCGCCACGGGGCAACGCCTGCGTGAAATGCCCTTTGATAAATTCGTCAAATTCCTCTGACCGCCCCTTGCCCCCGCCCGCGCCCGGTGCTTGAAGAGGCGCCATGCCGATCCACGCAACCACCCTCCTCCTGCTGACCTGCTCTGCTCTTTCGGGCTTTGTGGGCCAAGCCATTGGCCTGCCTCTGCCCTTCCTGTTGGGTCCGTTGGCGATCTCTGCCCTGATCGCCACCGCCCTGCCCGAACGCTTGCCCTCTGGCTACCGCTTTCCCCAAAAACTGCGCCTGATGTTCATCGCCATCATCGGCCTGATGATCGGGGCCCAAGTCACACCCGCCCTATTCACCGAGGCCCATCACTACGCGCTAACCTTCGGTGCTGTCACACTTTTCGTCGTTCTGGCCCATACCATGGGCTATACGATCTTTCGGCATCTCGGCGGCTATGACCCCACCACCGCCTTTTACGCCAGCACTCCCGGCGGGCTTTATGAAAGCATCGAAATGGGCGAGGCAGCAGGTGCCGACGTGACCCGCCTGATGATGCAGCAATTCCTGCGCATCATCGTGGTGGTGACGGCCCTGCCCCTTGGCCTCTCGCTCTGGCTTGGGGCCCCTGTGGGCAGCTCGGCGGGCATGACCATGGCCCGCCCGGATGTGCCCTGGTCCGACCTGCCGTTGATCGTGCTGGCGGGGCTGGGGGGATTGGGGCTAGGCCATCTGCTGCGCCTGCCAGCGGGGCAGATGACCGGGCCGATGGCCCTTGCCGCAGCCCTGTCACTTAGCGGCTGGCTCAGCTTTGACATCCCCCAATGGCTTGTAAATATGGCACAAATCGTGCTTGGAACAGCGCTGGGCATGCGCTTTACCGGGCTCAGCCGTGGCCTCTTGCTGCGCGGAACGGCGCTGGCCTTGGCGGCGGTCGGGTCCATGTTGGCCTTGGGTGTGGTGCTGGCCGTTACGCTGCACGAGATGACAGGCGAGGCGGTTGATGTGCTCCTCATCACGCTTGCCCCCGGCGGTGTCACCGAAATGGCGCTGGTGGCGCTCAGCCTTCAGGCAAATCCGGCCTTCGTGACGATCCACCATATCTACCGCATCGTGCTGACCGTGCTGACGCTGGGGGTCATCACCCGCCTGCGACAGCGCAAAGGGTAAGCGACGGAGTCGAGTATTTGTACCAAGAAGAGGCCCAAGACAGTCTTTGACAGGACAGGTCGCACGCAGTATTTGAACATATGTTCATTTAAAACAAACGAGGGCACCATGCGCATAGAGGATACAGCCGCGATCATCACCGGTGGGGCCTCGGGGTTGGGCGAGGCGACCGCGCGGCATTTCCGCACCATGGGCGCTCAGGTGACGCTGCTCGACCGCGATGCAGAGCGTGGCGCGGCCATCGCCGCCGACATTGGCGCATATTTCGTCGAAACCGATGTGACAAATGAGGCATCAGTCGCCGCCGCCATCGCAGCAGCCACATCCGCCATGGGACGGATCACCGCCGCAATCAATTGCGCAGGCATCGCCACCGGCGCCAAGGTGCTGGGCCGCGACGGCCCCCACCCGCTCGATCTCTTTCGTCGCACGCTCGACATCAACCTTGTGGGCTCGTTCAACGTGGCACGGCTGGCCGCGGCGCAAATGGCGCTGAACACGCCCGACGCAGACGGCGCGCGCGGCGTGATCATCAACACCGCCTCCATCGCCGCCTTTGACGGGCAAAAGGGCCAGGCCGCCTATGCCGCCTCCAAGGGGGGAATTGTTGGCCTCTCGCTGCCCATGGCGCGCGATCTGGCGCGCGAAGGCATCCGTGTTATGGCGATTGCCCCCGGCACCTTTGCGACGCCGATGCTGCGCGGATTGCCACAAGAGGTGCAGGACAGTTTGGCGGCTGAGGTGACATTTCCCAAACGCTTGGGCGATCCGGCAGAATATGCCCGGCTTGCCGCCTTCATCATCGACTGCGGCTATCTCAACGGCGAGGTGATCCGCCTCGATGGCGCGCTGCGGATGCAGTAACGCTCAGCCCTCTGCGCGCTCCGCCAAGGCCAGCCATTCCTCTTCCGCCTCGGCCAGGGCGCTCTGACGGGCGGTCAGCGCCTCGGTGGCTTTCTTGAACTTGACCGGCTCACGGGTAAAAAGCGCGGCATCCGAAAGCAGCTCTTCGAGCTTGCCAATCTCGGCGGCAAGCCGTGCCATCACGGCCGGCAGCTCCTCCAATCGGTGCTTTTCCGTAAAGCTGAGCCGCGTGACAGCGGCCTTGGATTGCTTCAACTCCGGTGACTTGGTGTCTGTTTTATTTGCCTTTTTATCAGCTTCCATGGCGGCATCCGCGCCCCGCTGCGCGCGGTAATCCGACCAGCCCCCGGCATAGGTGGTGGCCCGGCCATCCCCCTCCATCGCGATGGTCGTGGTCGCCACACGGTCGAGAAAATCACGGTCATGGCTGACCAAAAGGACGGTGCCGTCGAAATCATCCAGCAACTCTTGCAAGAGGTCCAGCGTCTCGATGTCGAGATCGTTGGTCGGCTCGTCCAAGACCAACAGATTGCTTTCGCGCGCCATCAGCTTGGCCAGCAAAAGCCGGGCCTTCTCTCCCCCGGACAACGACTTGACCGGCGCACGCGCCTGCCGCTCGTCAAACAGGAAATCCTTGAGATAGGCCACCACATGCCGGGGCTGCCCGCGCACCAGCACCTGATCCGCCTGCCCAGAGACGCGCATATCGGCATCCCCCGTCAGGCTCTCCCAAAGGGTCATCTCGGGGTCAAGCTGCGCTCTTGCCTGATCGAAGACCGCCGGCACCAGATTTGTGCCATGGGTCACGGCACCGCTGTCGGGCTCTATCTCTTTGAGCAGCATCTTGAGCAATGTCGTCTTGCCCACCCCATTGGGGCCGACAAAGGCCACGCGATCCCCACGCAGGATCTTGATGCTGAACTTCTGCAAGATGAGCTTGTCACCGTAAGCCTTTGAAATATCGACGGCCTCGATCACCTTGCGGCCCGACGTTGGCCCCGAATCAAACGCCATGGCCGCCGTGCCCTGACGCCGGATCTGGCTGCTACGCTCGGCGCGCAATTCGGCCAAGGCGCGCACCCGACCCTGATTGCGCTTGCGCCGCGCACTGATGCCTTCGACCGCCCACCGCGCCTCGGACTTGATCTTGCGATCCAGCTTGTGGCGCTGCTGATCCTCATCATCCCAAACCTTGTCGCGCCAAGCCTCGAAATTCTCGAACCCTTTTTCCTGTCGCCGCGTCATTCCCCTGTCAATCCAGAGGGTTGCGCGCGTCAGTTCACGCAAAAACGCACGGTCATGGCTGATCAGAACAAAGCCCTTGCGCGTCTCGCGCAGCTCATTTTCCAACCAGGCAATCGCCTCGATATCAAGATGGTTGGTCGGCTCGTCGAGCAGCATCAGATCCGGGGCCTCGGCCATCAGCTTGGCCAGGGCCGCGCGCCGCCGCTCGCCCCCCGACGCCGTGCTGACCGGGCGCGCAGGATCAAATTTCAGTCCCTCACCCGCCATCTCAACGCGGTAGGCCTCAGCCGGGTCCAACAGGCTTGCGGCATAGTCGCCGAGCGTGGTGAACCCGACCATATCGGGCTCTTGTTCCATATAGCCCACGCTGATCCCCGGCGTCACAACCCGAAGCCCGCGATCTGGCTCGACCAGACCGGCCATCACCTTCATCAGCGTCGATTTTCCCGACCCGTTGCGCCCCACAAGCGCCACCCGGTCGCCGGGTTGCACCACTAGCGAGAGGTCATGAAACACAGGCTCACCCCCAAAGGTAAGCGAAATGTCGGTGAGCTGTAAAAGAGGTGCGCGTGCCATGGGCGCGGGCTATCCTGCCGCCTCGCCAGCGTCAAGGGACCTCAACCGGCAAGCGCGCGCAGCAGCCGCTTGCGCGTCGCCGGAATGGCCCCGATCTCGACACCGGTGAACACATGCAAGGTGTTCAGATGCCGGTCGATCACCGCATGATCGCTGACCCATCCGCCCATCATCAAATAGGTGCGCAAGAGGGGCGGCATATGCCGCATCGCCAGCTTCAGGTCGGGTTTGTGTCGCCGCAGCCGCTCTGCAAAGCGGAACACGGCCGGGGCCTTGACCTGCGGCCACCAGCGTCGCGGCGCAAGATGCCGTTCACGCAACATGGCAAAGGCATCCAGATAGGTCTCGGTCTTGGTGCCATGAAAGGAGGAGCAGCCAAACAGCATCTCAACGCCATTGTCATCGACAAACCGCGTCATAGCGGCCCATGCCACCCGCAAGATATCGGGATCAAGCCGCCCCGGTGCGATACAGAACCGCCCCATCTCGGCCATTTTGCCTTCGAATCCCGCAAGCGCTGACAAGTCATAGAATTGCGCCGAATAGCTCTGCGCAATCTCGGCCCCGCCATTCAGCATCAGCATCCGAAAGCAACACACCAACGCGCCGCTGCCCGTTTCTTCAATCAGAACATGCGTGCAGATTTCATCGAAGCGGTCGCAATCCAGCCCATCGGCCTCGCCCAGAAAGGCCCGTGCGCGCAACCGTTGTGCAGCAACCCGATCCTCGGGCGTGGTGCCGATCCGTGCCTGATACCGCTGATTGCCAAGCCCTGTCATGCCGCGACCTCGTCTGCGCTGAGCGACCCTAGTCCCGGTCGCTCTAGCACGCAAGCTGTGACAGCGGCATGACCCGGCCTAGTTGCCGAACCCTTCGACAGGGTTGATATTGCCGATATTGCTCAAGAGCTGACGCAAGAAGCCGTTGCTGACCACCGAAGAATCGGTCACGCGCCGCGCAAGCGGGACAACCTGACCATCTTCAAGCCCGAATTCCTCGATATTGGCGATCGTGTCATTGTCATTGAAGGAAATCGCCAGAACGCGGCGCTCCACCACCTGTGGGCGGAACATGCCATATTCCCGCACCCGGCTGCGCACATAATAATAATTGCCATCCGCCAGCACCCCCGAGAGCGATGGCGGCCCGATCACATCATCCACAGTGGCGCGGCTATCCACGCCCACCACGAGGTTTTGCAGATCTTCTTCGGGTGGAACATAACCGTGATTGCGATAGGTGGCAGCGCAGCCCGTGACGACCATCAGACAGCACAGCGCCAAGGCGCTGATCACTCGGTTTCGGATCGCTGTCATTTCTGCCCTCTTGTATCGGCCTGCTTCGGCTTTTATCCCGTTTACAGCAAGGTGATGCAATGGTTCAAGAAAGGAAGCGAGGGGAAAGATGTCACAACACCCGCAAAACACCCGAGCGATCCGCGTGGCCGACCTTTCGGCGCGCCGTCCCGTGACCTTCGATATCGCCCCCGACGCCGCAGAGATGGCTCGCATCGCAAGCGATCTTGGGGTGCTGGCTCTGCGCAAGCTGAGCCTGCGCGGCACGCTTACGGCAGAGGGGCGCGCCGACTGGCTCTTGCAGGCCGAACTGGGTGCCACCGTCTCGCAGCCCTGTGTCGTCACGCTTGAACCTGTGCAGACCCGCATCGACGAGTCGGTGATGCGCCGCTTTTCCCCCGACGCGCGGCTTGACGCCCCGGATCCGGGCGCCGAGATCGAGATGCCCGAGGATGACACACTCGAACCGCTGGGCACGGAAATCGACCTTGCGCGCGTGATGATCGAGGCGCTGAGCCTCGCCCTGCCCCCCTATCCTCGCAAGGATGGGGCCGAACTTGGTCAACTGACCGTGGCCGAAGAGGGCGTGACCCCGATGCAGGACGAGGAAACCAAACCATTCGCCGCCCTTTCGGGCCTGCGCGACAAGCTGGGCAAGCCCGACACGGAATGATCCCGCCGCACGCCAAGAATCGCTTGCCCCGGCATTAAATCTCTGTATTTTCCCGCTCTCACCGGAATTTGGGGTTGAACCGGCGGCTCGTAACATACTAAGAGCCGCGAACACCCGTGAAACAGGGCCAGATCGGCCCACAGGAATTGAGGTTGCGACATGGCCGTCCAACAGAACAAAGTATCGAAATCGCGCCGCAACAATCGCCGCGCCCATGACGCGCTGGTTGCAGGCAACCCGAACGAGTGCACCAACTGCGGCGAACTGAAGCGCCCGCATCACGTGTGCTCGGCGTGTGGACACTATGCCGACCGTGAGGTCGTGGCATTGGTGGAAGAAATCGACCTGGAAGACGACGCGGCCTGAACCCGCAATAGGCGATTTGCTGCATGACCGCTCGCAGGGACCATTCCAAGGCGGGTGCAGGACGCACCATCATCTCGATTGACGCCATGGGCGGGGATCAGGGGCCGGCAACGGTTGTTGCCGGCATTGCCTATTCTGCGTCCAAAAACCCCGATATCGGCTTTATCGTTCACGGCCCGAAAGAAGAGCTTGAGCGTCTGATAGCCAAGCGTCGCGGCTTGGCCGAACGGTGCGAAATCCGGCATGCCCCCGAAGTCGTCACTATGAACGACAAGCCGTCGCATGTGGTGCGCCACGGGCGTGACACCTCTATGTGGTCCGCGCTCGAATCGGTGCGCATGGGCGAGGCAACCGTATGTGTGTCTTGCGGCAATACCGGCGCGCTCATGCTCATGTCTGTGCTGCGCCTGCGCAAACTGCCGGGCATCTACCGCCCGGCCATTGCCGTGATGTGGCCCTCGAAAAATCCGCAAAAGCATAACATCATGCTCGACGGTGGCGCGGATATCCGCGCCGATGCCAAGGACCTCATGCAATACGCCCTGATGGGTGCGTCTTATGCCCGCAACGGCTTTGGGCTCGAGCGCCCGCGCATTGGCTTGCTCAATGTCGGCACCGAAGAGCACAAGGGCCGCGCCGAGTTGAAAGAGGCCTATGATCTTATCGCCGCCAATGCCCGGATTGCAGATTTCGATTTCGTGGGCTTCGTCGAAGGCCGCGACCTGCCCGGCACCAAATGCGATGTGATCGTCACCGACGGCTTTACCGGCAACGTCGCTCTGAAGACCGGCGAAGGCATCGCCAAACTGATCGCCGACCTTCTGCGCGAGGCCTTTGCCTATTCCTTTCTCTCGCGGCTGGCCTCGGTGCTGGCCTATACCTCGCTTGCGCGCCTGAAAAAGCGGATCGACCCGCGCCGCGCCAATGGTGGGGTCTTCCTCGGGCTGAACGGCACCGTGGTCAAATCGCATGGTGCCGCCGATTCCATGGGCGTCTCCTCGGCGATCAAGCTGGCGTTCGAGCTGGCCCAATCCGGCTTTTCTGAACGGCTGGCGGCGCGGGTTGCCTCCGCCGCCCTGCTCGATCAGGATGCCCACCCAGAGCCCCAACCAGAGGCCGAATCTGAATGACACTGCGCGCCGTCGTCCAAGGCATCGGACATTATCTGCCTGAACGTATCGTTCCCAACGCGGAATTCGAAGCAACCCTCGACACGTCGGATGAGTGGATTCGCACGCGCTCTGGCATAGAACGCCGCCATTTCGCGGCCAAGGATCAACCCACCTCGGATCTTGCCGTGCGCGCCGCCCGCGCCGCGCTCGAACATGCGGGCCTCACGCCCGATGACATCGACGGTATCGTCGTGGCCACCTCTACCCCGGATCTGACCTTTCCCTCGGTCGCAACCATGGTGCAAAGCGAATTGGGCATGACCCGCGGCTTCGGCTTTGACGTGCAGGCCGTCTGCGCAGGCTTTATCTACGCGCTCACCACCGCCAACGCCCTCCTCCTGTCGGGTCAGGCGCAGCGCGTGCTGGTGATCGGCGCAGAAACCTTCAGCCGCATCATGGACTGGACAGACCGCTCCACCTGCGTGCTGTTCGGCGATGGCGCAGGGGCCTTGGTGCTGGGCCTCGAAGAGGGGGCTGGTACATCCGAGGATCGCGGCATCCTCTCTGCCGATCTGAATTCCGACGGGCGCTACCGCGACATGCTCTATGTCGATGGCGGCGTGTCCACCACCGGCGAGGCGGGCAAATTGCGCATGCAAGGGAACCCGCTCTTTCGTCAAGCGGTGGAAAAACTGGCCTCAACCGCCGAAACAGCCCTGGCAAAAATTGGCCTCAGCGGTTCAGACGTGGATTGGATCGTCCCGCATCAGGCCAATATCCGCATCATCCAGGGCACGGCCAAAAAACTGGGCCTGCCGATGGAACGCGTGATCGTCACCGTGCAGGATCATGGCAACACCTCCGCCGCCTCCATCCCCCTCGCGCTCTCGGTTGGCGTGGCCTCGGGCAAGATCAAACGCGGCGATCTCCTCCTTGCCGAGGCGATTGGCGGCGGTCTGGCGTGGGGTGCGGTGGCCCTGCGCTGGTAAAACGTCGGAAAATGGGCGAAAACACGCGGGTGAACGGCTGCCGCTAAGTGGTTGAGATTGACTCGTAAAATTCTTCGCCGCAAAGTAACCGAAAAAAATCGCGGGGATGTGATGACTGACAAGACATTGACACGGATGGATTTGAGCGAGGCCATCTTTCGCGAGGTGGGGCTATCGCGCAATGATGCGGCCCAACTGGTCGAAAGCGTTCTGGGCCATATGTCCGACGCGCTGGTGCGCGGCGAGCAGGTTAAAATATCGTCTTTCGGCACCTTCTCGGTGCGTGACAAGACAGCGCGCGTGGGCCGCAACCCCAAGACTGGCGAAGAAGTGCCGATCAACCCGCGCCGTGTGCTGACCTTTAGGCCCTCTCACCTCATGAAAGACCGCGTCGCCGACGGCACCAAAAGCTAAGGATATCGCCGCCCATGGGCAAAGCCGCCGACGCCTTTCGAACCATCAGCGAAGTCGCGGATTGGCTTGAAGTCCCGGCGCATGTTCTGCGCTTTTGGGAGAGCAAGTTCACGCAGATCAAGCCGGTCAAACGCGCAGGTGGGCGCCGATACTATCGCCCCGCGGATATGGCCTTGCTTGGGGGCATCAAGGTTTTGCTGCACGATCAAGGCATGACCATCAAGGGCGCGCAGAAATTCCTGCGCGAGAATGGCATCCAACAAGTGTCCGATATGTCGCCGCCCTTGGATGAAGAGGCCCAAGGCGCGCTCAGCGGCATTGCGCTTGATGTGCCCTCTATTCCCGCCCGCCCCGCCGATGTGCTGGCCTTTACCCGCCCCGACGGGGCCGATGACCCCGCCGCTGACCCAGAGGACACGGCTGAGGTCGCAGTAGAGCCTGAGGCACTGGAGGACGGCGCATATGAGGCAGACGCAGAGGCCCCGCTTTCGCCGCAGACCAAGGCCCCCGCGCCCAAAGAAGACTTGGACGCGCCTGCCTTACCGCCAATAGAAGACCAGACGCCTCACGAGGCACCACCCGCCGCGCCAGAACTGTCCGAAACAGCCCCCTCTTTTCACACGGCGCCGGAACCCGAACCCGAGGGCGACACCGCAGCGGGCGCAGAGGATGAAACTCCGCCCTTGGAACCGGACGCGCCCCCTACGCAAACCGCGCCGCATCCACGCGCGCCCTCTGATCTGCCCGCCGATCCGTCTGATGATGTGGCTGCCGCTCCGGGTTTGCTCACGGCCCTCAGCGCCCTGCCCCGCCCGGTATCGCCGCAATTGGCCGCACGTCTGGCCCCGCTGGTCGCGGCCCTCCGGACCCATGCAGCCTCTGGCACAAAAGACCGCTAAATCCCTGCCCGATTTCGGGATTTACCTCTTGCCCCTGCGGTCAAAATCGCTATGAACGGCCCATCGTCGGGCTATAGCGCAGCCTGGTAGCGCGTCCGTCTGGGGGACGGAAGGTCGCAGGTTCAAGTCCTGCTAGCCCGACCATAATTACCGACGATCCTGCCCGCCTCGGCCCCTCGGGCACCCTGACCAAATCGCGGGGCGCAACGAGAGGGGGGGCAGAGATGACCGGGGTTCTTTCCAGCCAACAAATCCGCGCCATGATCGAAACGGGCACCCTGTCGGGCACGCCCGCGATCCTGCCCGAACAGGTCCAGCCCGCCAGCCTCGATCTGCGCTTGGGTCAGGTGGCCTACCGCGTGCGCGCCTCTTTTCTGACCGGGGCCGGGCGTACGGTCACGGACCGCCTCGCAGAGTTCGAGATGCACCGCATCGACCTCAAGGCCGGGGCCGTGCTGGAAAAAGGCTGCGTCTATGTCGTGCCGCTGATGGAATCGCTTGCCCTGCCCATGGGCGTGCAGGCTGTGGCCAACGCCAAATCTTCGACCGGGCGACTCGATCTGCTGACGCGCTTGATCACGGATGGTGGTGTGGAATTTGACCGCGTGACGCCCGGCTATGCTGGCCCTCTCTATGCCGAGATTTGCCCACGCTCCTTTTCCGTTCTGGTCCGCCCCGGCATGCGCCTCAATCAAATCCGCTTTCGCGCCGGTCAGGCGGTGCTTTCGGATGATGCCCTGCGCGCGCTCCACGCACAAACGCCGCTGGTGGATGGCACCGCGATGATCGACGACGGGCTTGGCTTTTCCGTCGATCTGCGTCCTGTCTCGGGCACGCTGGTGGGCTACCGCGCCAAGCCGCATACCGGCGTGATCGACCTTGACCGCATCGGCCACTACGATCCCGCCGCCTATTGGGAAGAGGTGCATTCCGAAAACGGCCAGATCATCCTTGATCCCGGCGCGTTCTATATCCTTGTCAGTCGAGAAGCCGTGCATATCCCGCCCGAATGCGCCGCCGAAATGGCCCCTTACGTGGCCATGGTGGGCGAATTCCGGGTGCATTACGCAGGCTTTTTCGATCCAGGCTTTGGCCATGCCGCCGCTGGCGGCACCGGATCACGCGGCGTGCTTGAGGTCCGCTGCCACGAGGCCCCCTTTGTTTTGGAACATGGCCAGATCGTCGGGCGGCTGGTCTATGAACGCATGGATCAGGTGCCCGACCATTTGTATGGCGCGGGCATTGCCTCGAACTACCAAGGCCAAGGATTGAAACTGTCCAAGCATTTCAAGGCGTAACGCCTCAGAAGCGCCCCATCTTGCGACCGATCTTCATCGCCTGCCGCCCCCGCTGCACGGTCTTGCGGGCCGCCGCGTCATCGCCGCCGCTCATGCGTTTGCTTACCGCATTCATGCCACTGCGCGTCACCCGTTGCAGGATCATCCGCACCACCATGTTGATCATCTGATTGGCGTTCATCGCGCCACTCCTCTTGCTGCCTCTGGCATCAACATAATGCCTAAACGTGCCGATTTGAGGGCAAGTCAGAATTAATCCGCAACTTTCGTATCATTTTTGCCCACCCCCCCGTCAGAGGCTCCGACAACGCCCGAGCACCTGATGTCCGGATGACAGGCAACCGCAGCGGCGGCAGAATCAAGGACTGCTGCCATTCACAGGGCCCGCCCCACTGCACCATCATCACGCCTCTTCAGGCGGCGACGGACCGCTCGTCCAAGCGCTTGGCCAGATGTTGGGAAAAGGCGGTGACGCTTGGGTGGTCGAACACTTGATCGGGGTTCACTTCGATCTCGAACTCTTCTTCCATCATGCCGCACATGATGGTGATCTCGACCGAATCCAAACCGTAAGTGTCAAACCGATCATCCAACGGAAACGGGTCTTGCGCCACATCGATCACAGAACTGATGTAACTTGCCATCCAAGTTTCGATGCTCTTCGCGTCGGCACGTGCCGGCTGCTGCGTTTCAGAGGGCATGATCGACCTTTCAGAGCTGGAATGCGATTGTGTATTGCCTGCACAGCAGTATTCAACAAAAACTAATGCTATGCAATCACACCCAGCAGATCAAGACGCGAACGAAAGCCTCCGGTTGTCAGAGCAAGCCTATGACACCGCCATTTTCCATCCACGGTTCCGGCAGTTCTATGGTGAGAGCGACCTCTACAACTTTGGCTTTTGGCATGACGCAGATGGGCAGCGGATTGACCATCCCGGCGAAGCGGCCCGCGAATTGGTCCGCCGCCACATCGCACAAGATCCCAACCGCGCGCGGGCACGCCGCGTGCTTGATGTGGGGTGCGGGCTGGGGGCCTGCACGGCGCAGATCGCATCCGCCTATCCGCAGGCAGACGTGATCGGGATCAATTATTCCAGCGCGCAGATTGACCATGCAAGCCGTCTTTACGCAGGCCCGCGCATCTCCTTCCAACGGATGCGCGCCGAAAGCATCGCCTTTCAGGATGATACCTTCGACTGCATTCATGCTATCGAGACCGCCATGCATTTCCGCACGCGCCAGCAATTCCTTGAAGAGGCGCGTCGGCTCTTGCGTCCCGGTGGGCGGTTGATCCTTACCGATGTCCTTGTTGATAAGCCAACGAGCTTTGTGCCCCACGAGAATGTTCTTCCCACGGTCGGGGCCTACCGCTCGGCTCTCGAAGCCGCAGGTCTGATGCCCGTGACAGTCGAGGATATTCACGCAGACACCACCCTACCCTTTGTCAGGATGCTGAAACGCAACGCGATGGCCGCCTATGCGCGCGGGCTTGAGCGGTCCATCAAAGCATACGTGATTGCCGTCGCCGAAAGACCGGATGGGTCATAAGGTGCCGTGCTCGAAGGCCTTGCGAAGAAGATCGCGCCGAAGCTTGCCCATGGCGTTTCGGGGCAAGGTCGACACGACATAGACACGCTTGGGGATTTTGGTTGCGGGCAATTTGCCGATCAATTCCGCGCGGATGGCGGCAGGTGTCAGGGTTGTGCCCGCCGCCGAGACAACCGCGGCCATGACAGCCTGGCCTGCGTGCGGATGCGGAACGCCAAACACGCAGACATCAACGACCCCGTCGATCGCGACAAGCGCAGCCTCGACTTCGGAGGGCTGGATGTTCAGGCCTGCGTAGATGATGAGGTCATCGGCACGCCCCGTGATATGCAGAAAGCCGTCCGTGTCGACCCATCCGACATCTCCGGTACGAAAAAAGTCGTCAGGCGCGGTTTTACGCGCCGTTTCCGCCCAGTCATCGAGATAGCTGGGCAGTGCGAGAGGGCCGCGGGCCTCTACCTCTCCGATCTCTTGCGGAGGCGCGGTTTCGTGCGTCACAAGGGACCTAATGCGCAGGCTCCACCCCGGAAGAGGCAGACCGACCGATCCGGCCCGGTTTCGTGCGGGGCTGTTGGCAGTCATAATCAGCGTCTCTGTCATCCCGTAACGTTCGAGCAACGGCAGCCCCAGCCTGTCTTCGACCTGTTCCCGGACCTCTGGAAGGATCGGAGCCGAGCCGCAGATAGCGAGCCTCAGCTGTCGGGCCGCGCCCGCCGTGAACTGCGGATGCTGAAGCAACTGCCCATAGTAAAAGGGCACGCCCATAAAGCAGGTGACCCGAGGCAACCACGCGACAGCATCGCCCGGATCAAAGCGGGGTCGCAAAACCACGGTGCCGCCTGCCAGCAGGATCGGCATGGGGGCAACGATCAGGCCATGAGCATGCGTCGTCGGCAAGACATGCAGCAGGCGATCGGACGCGTCGAGATCCCAGATGATCCTCAGCGCATCCGTGTTGGCGAACAAGGCACCGTGACTGTGGATCACGGCCTTGGGCCTCCCGGTGCTGCCAGAGGTAAACAGGATGATGGCACCGGCCTCGTCATCCACGGAAAATCTGTCCGGGTCGGTGTGCTCCGTCGCGTGGAGGGGATCGTGCGGCCTTGCGGGATCAGCGTCAAGACATCGGGACACCGCCGCAGGTCCGCTCTCCGTCCGCGCGCGCCATCCGTCCTCGCGCTCCCCGATCAGCAGAACAGGCCCGGTTCGGGAAATCTGGTCCGCCACAACCTCTGCGGGGCTATCCGGGTTCAGCGGTAGCACCACAAGCCCCGCCCTCAGAGCCCCAAGCAGCACGACGATCTGCGCCAGCGATTTCTGCATGGCAAGGCAAACCCGGTTACCGGGTTCAAGACCTTGGGCAAGCAACGCCGAGGCCGCGCGTCCCGTCGCTGCGTCCAATTCACCATAGGTAAGCGTGACCACCCCGTCGTCAAAAGCAATGGCATCCGCGTTGGCCCAGCCTGCCTTAAGTCGCTGATAAAAGGTCAATGTCTCATCCCCTAGGTGCTCGGGCCGGTCGTACTGCGTCGAACCAGTGCCGCTGTCGGTCAAAAGGATAGCCCGGCAGGTCCGCTCCACCCGCGGCTGACGGGCTGATCGCATCCAGGCAAAGCGTCGCGCCGGCAAGGTGCAGGGCAAGGACCGCGTCTTCCATCGTCTCGGGACGGGTGCCCGGATCGGGCACCGCCGCCTGCGACAAGCCAAGAGCGTAGCGGGGCCAGACCTGCTGCAACACCCGATGCAGATCAGCCCGGTCTGAGGGGATATTGAGCGCAATCTCTGCCGCCGGTGCGACGGGCCCCGGAGAGGGCGACGCGAGACTGCGCGTGAGGGCCTCCTGCGCCTCCTCCAGCGATGCCGCGACAAATCCGGATCGGTAGCTCAGTCCGACCCATCGGCGCCGCGTCGCCAAGGCGATCTTTCCCAGATCGGCGCCCGGCGCGCGGAGCGTCTCCAGCAGTTGGCTTATGCGCGTTCTCAGACTGTCGGGCGATGCGGCGGACAGCAGGAAAAGATGACGACCACCGGCAGGCAACGCCCGATGGAGTGACATGTCGGCATTGGACACAAGGATATGCGCATTCAGACCGCTCATGCCAAAGGAATTGACCCCCATCACCCGGCGGGGACCGGGCCAGACCCTCTGATCCCGCACAATCTCGAATGGCACCTCGTCCCAGTTGATCCGTGGCGACGGCGTCGCAAAGCAGGGCTGCCTTGGCATGAAACCGTCGCGGACCATCAAGATGGCCTTGATCAGACCGGCCACCCCAGCCGCAGCCTCTAGATGGCCGAGCGTCGCCTTCACCGATCCCACGACAACCTTTGTGTCAACCCGATCACCAAAGACGTCTGCCAATGCCGATATCTCAATCGTGTCACCCAATACGGTGGCAGATCCATGTGCCTCGATGGCCCCGATATCGGTGGGCGTTAGTCCGGCCGCCTCCACCGCTTGCAGAATGACGCGCGCCTGCGCCCGGCGCGAGGGCGCGCTCAGCCCGTTGCTGCGGCCATCCTGTCCCATGGCCCAGCCGGGCAAGACGGCATGGATGCGGTCGCCAGCCGCCAACGCGCATGACAGCCGTTTCAGAACCAGCACGCCACAGCCCTCACTGCGGACAAAGCCTGATGCGGTCGCGTCGAAACTGCGGGTTTCACCCTTGGCCGACAACACACTCATCCCGGAAAGTGCCCGAAAGGGCTCAACCGACAAAAGAGCATTCACGCCGCCCGCAAGCGCAACATCACAATGACCAAGGCGCAGATTGTCCCCCGCCAACGCGACGGCGGCGGCCCCCGAGGAACAGGCAGTATCGATAGTCAGGCTTGGCCCCGTCAGACCCAAGCAATAGCTGATACGCCCCGAAATCGCAGCATTCTGCGCGCCATTCGCACAATGGGGGTTTCCAGCACCGGATATGCCCGCTTGGGCCATCCGGAGCGCATAGTCAGACGACCCAGCCCCCATGAAGACGCCGATGGGCGCATCCTCAAGGCAAGCCGGCGAAAACCCGGCATCCTCAAGCGCGTGCCAGCTCGTTTCCAGAGCAAGCCGTTGCTGCGGGTCGATCAGCGGGGCTTCGTTCGCCGAGATCCGAAACGGACGCCGGTCGAAGAACGCGATATCATCCAGAGTACCGGCCCGCATGACGGGAAAACCTTCGCGCGAGGACAGGTCTTCGGACAGTCCCCACAAGGCCCATCGGTCGGGCGGAATGTCGCGGATGCCTGTCTGCCCCGAGCGGAGCAGCCGGTTCAGCTCTTCGGGTCCGTCCACTCCGGGGAACCTGCACGCAAGACCAATAACAGCGATCGGTTCGTCCGGCCTCATGACGAACCTTGCGCGAGCGCAAGCGCCAAGCCAGACGGGGTGGGAATTTCGAAAAGCAGTTCGGGCTGAATGTCGCGCCCAACCGCCTGTTCCAAATCCACCACCATTTCCGTGATCATCAAGGAATCCATGCCTTGGTCCGCCCAGGGCAGATGGGGATCAACGTCTTGCGGCGCGCAATTGACCGCTGCGGCAACCCAATCGGTCAGAAAACGCAGATATGCGCCCGGCCCTACGCTCTTCTGCGCGATAGCCCCGGCAAGGGTCCGGGTCGCCTCGATCTGTGCGCGGCGCGCTCTGAGCGGTCCCGGCTCCCAATCGAGCACCAGCAGCCCGCTCTCGGTCTCCAGCCTTGCGTGCGTGTCGCGGCGCCGGAGCTTGCCACTTGAGGTCCACATCAATGTTCCGGGCCGCGCCAGACGCACGCGCGCCACATCAACCCCAGACCCTGCCATGAGGTCGCGCCAGATCCGTTCGGCCACACCGGTGCCGCCATCCGCCCCAAGCCGGCCCTGCGCGATCTCAACAACCAGATCGACATTTCCTGCGTCCCGCTGATAGGCCGCGATCCGGCCGGGCCGGATGGCTGGATCTGCGCCGGTGATCAAAAGTTCCAGGTCAGCCGCGTGCAGGGTCCGTCCCCGCCAGAGCACGATGTCCTTGATGCGCCCCGTCACATACAATTCATCGTTCCAAAGAAATCCTAAATCCCCGCTGCGCAGATATGGTCCGTCGCCAGTCGCGGTGAACTGCCGGAATGTCGAAACGCTTTCCTCGGGTCGGTCATGATACCCAGAGCCTACGCTTTCCCCTGCAATCCAGATTTCGCCGATGCGGTCAGAGCGGCAGGGAACGCCAGTTTCCGGCTCGACAATCCGGACCCCGCCGGTCGTGCGAACCGGGCCGGACGAAACAAGACAGCGCCCCGTTCCTGCCACCAGTGGCACAACCCTGCCTGCTTCCAGGGCCTCCGGATCGAACCAGTGGGTCGTGGCCCCGCCGCCGCGTGCAGCACCCGACACCAAGAGCGTCGCCTCGGCCAGTCCATAACACGGCAGAAAGCACTGAGGATCAAAGCCCACAGGCTTGAACACGTCGGCAAAGCGGGCAAGGGTTTCGGGCTGGACAGGTTCCGCCCCGTTCAACGCGACACGCCAGCTTGAGAGATCAAGGGTTTTTAGGCGGTCAGAAGGAATACCGCGCACGCAGAGGTCAAAGGCGAAATTCGGTGCAACCGAAACCGTGCCGCGCCATTTGCTGATTGTATCAAGCCAGAGATAGGGACGCCGTATGAAGCTTTCGGGCGCGAGAACATAAGTCGGATCGCCACGCCAGAGATTGAAGAGCAGCCCGCCCATAAGCCCCATATCATGTTCGGGCGGCAGCCATGTGACCACGCGCTCCTCACCCTCACTTCGCAGACAGAGGTCTATCGCACACATCTGGGCATAGAGCGCGCCTTGCGTCACCACTACCCCCCGCGGATGCCCTGTCGAGCCGGATGTATACTGAATGATGGCCACATCCTCGGGCACAATCCTGTCAGGAATTACCGATGCGGCACGGTCGACGGTGTCGAGCGCAATGATCGGCGGCAAGGCCGCGATGCCGATCCCGTCCTCGGCAAGTGTTTTGGCGATGGCAGGCGACGTCAGCAGAACCGCACAGTCAGCCTCGGCCAAAATAGCGCCCGCCCGCGTTCTTTTCGTCTCATTGGTCGGCACCGCGACCGGCACCGCAGCACAGCCCGCAAAGAAGGCCCCGAACAGGGCGATCACAAAACCCGGTCCATGCTCAAAGATCAACGCCACGCGCGCGCCATGGCTACAGCCTGCTGCGGTCAAGACCCCCGCAACATGTGACGCACGTGCAACCAGATCCTCGAAACTCAGCACATCCGGTGGTCCGGCCGGGTTGTGAAAGAAATAGCACGCCGCATCTGGCCGTGCCGCTGCATGCGCCAGCACCCTGCCCGGCACAGTTTGGCTTGGCAGTGCCGCTGCGGCACCTTCAGCACGCGCCACGCAGTGTTCGAAAAGCGATTGCGTCATGGCGCAACCTCAGGTCTGATCAAGGGCGGGGGTATCGTCAGCGCCTCGGTCATGGTTTGGCCGCCGCGCAAGGTGTGTCCCAACATCGCTGCAAGGGGACCTAAATGCCAACCCGCCGTCTCTTGATCATCGGCTTCTCTAACGTGGCCACAAGATCCGGCTTCTCCGATCCCACCACCGACCGGCTTCGTGCCGAGACACCAGACGTTACCGTGCTTCGGGTCGGGCTGGGCGCCCAACAGCCGCACGTGATCCCCCCCTACCTGCGCCTTGCCGCCGCAAAGCTCGGGCCATTCAGCCACGTTCTGTTCGAGGTAAACGCGTCGGCCTTTGCCCTGCATCCCCTGACGACCCCGGCGCGCGGGCGCGAACTGCTTCTCGACATGGCACTTGTGGCTCAGGATATCGGGGCCGACCCGGCCTTTTTTCTTCACCACCGCCGTTGGACATCGCCGGTTCATCACGATTTCAACGCCCAAACCCGCGAATTCTGCAAGGAGTTTCGCATCCCATTTTTGGACATGGCCGAAGAATGGCTTGCCGAGGTTGGGGCCGATGTCGTGGCGGGCCTCCTGCGCGATGATGTCCACACGACCTACGAAGGTGGTGAGGTCATGGCAGACCGCGTCACCCCGTTCCTGAAACGCTGCCTCGATCAGGCTGCTTGGTTCCACGCCGTTTCCTTGCCCAAACCGATCTGGCGCCGCGGTCTCCTCGACACCGATGCAATTCAGCACGACCACCCGATGGAGCGTCATGACTGCATGGATTTGCCCCTCCACTACATGCGTCTCGAAGACACGGGCGCAGTCCTGCGATTTGGGCAAGAGTATCATGCCCAGGCTCTCGTCCACCTGTTCCACCGGGCTGGCGGGCACATCAACCTGCGCCTCGACCCATCGGGCCATAGTCTGCAAGTCTCCACCGTCGATCCTTTCAGCTACGCACCCAGAATCGGATCCGTCGCCTTCGATTTCTACCGCGGCCTCCACCTGCGTGAGATAACGATATCCCCCACCTTGGAAGCCCCCGAAATCAAACTGCTCAAGGGCGAACCAGAGCGGCCCTTGCGCAGCTACATCGGCCCGCTTCTCACGCTCGAGCCTGCGACCCCGTCCTGACGCCCCCCCCTTGGCAATTACCCGATGGTCGCCCGGCCTACCTCTCACGGTGCAAGATCCAAGACTGCCGCAGGTCCTCGATATCGAACCCATGATCCTGCGCGAATGCCGTGATGCTGTGTTGCACGACAAATGCACCTGTCTGGTCCTGCCACAGCCAGTTATCGCCGCACAACACGGCGTCGGGAAAGAGGTCATGCGCCACATCAAGCTCGTCGCGGTTCTTGAAGCCGTCAAGGTAGATCAGCTCAATAGGGATGTCGCGCCGCCGCAAGTCGTGCAACGCCTCTGGAGAGGCACAGCCCACCGGAACAAAGCGATCCTTGAACAAGCGTAGAGCGTTCAGGGCAACGGCGAAATTGCCGTACTTTCGCAGCAGGCGGGCGATGCGCGTGATCTCAGCGTCGGACAGATGATTGGCATGGGGCGCCATCCCTTCGACAAAGCTGGCCCAATCTCCATCCCACGGGTCTATCCCAATGACCGTCAGATCAGGCTTTGCCTTGAGCCAATGCAGCAAAGACCCCCCAAGGAAACACCCCACCTCGGCCATCAATCGGATGTCCCGGTTCAGGATCTGTCGCAAGATAATCTCGCGACCGCCATCACCGTCGGCGTCGCGCGCAAGGTGAAACGCTGCGTGTTCATCCAATGGAAACTCCGGCCAGGGATTAGCCCTCTGCAAGGCGTCGAGGCCCAGGATGACGCGCGATCCCGTTGGGGCGTTCGCGGCAAGATCGGCCTCTTGCGTCTTGGGCTTTGCGCCCTGCGGCCAGCTCGCAACATTTGGGGCCAGCGACCGCCCCACATCAGACGGCGGTGCCGCGTCCACCTGCGTAGTCAGCATCTCTGCCGGAGGTCTGGCACCCTTGCGATAGTGAAAGATGCTGTGACCCGACACGCCTTGCCAAGCAACCGTCGGAATGACGGCGCGGCGCAGATCGTCGCGCGCGAACAACTCGACAGGCACGATCAGATGCTGTCCCGGCCCCCATACTTTGGTCAGAAGCGCCTGTAGATCCACCGCCCCGAAAATACGCATATGGTCTTCTTGACCAAAGCGCGTCAGTCGATCGACCGGGCGAAGATCTGGCGACAGATCCTCTAGCGTGTGTTCGCCGCGGACTGGAACTGACAGGAAATGCAACCCGCCGGGTGCAAGAATGCGGTCAAGGTCCTGCAGCACGCCATCAACTGAGCAAGGCAGATGTTCCAGAACATGACTATGCACGATCAGGTCATAACTTGCATCCGGGATGCCGGCCAGATCGACGCACAGATCAAGCTTTCGGACCGTGAGAAACTTGCTCTTGTAGCGCTCCGCATCAAGATCCGCACCATGATAGGCATCCCCTGAAAGCTCGACAAATTTTCGGGCCAGTCCCAACTCCGGCGCAAGATGAAGGATGCGTTTGCCTTTCTCGAAAGCGCCCAGTCGATCAAGCACCATCCACATAAGCCGGTTGCGCTCCACCCCCCGACAGGATGAACACCGCGCATGGGAGCGACCGTTGAAATCCTCGAACTCGGTCCCGTGACAGATCGGGCAACAAAGATCCTCGTCAACCGTCCGGATCGTGGGGGCACCCTGAACGGATTTCACCTCGGCCACAGGTTTGTCCGCACCAGAGAGCGAGGACACCGGGCGCCGTCTGCCCGCCGATGCAATCTTGCGCAGGATGAATGTGGCGTTGGTGTTGAGAGGTTCGACAGGACCGCCGCGGCGCGTGATGGTCAGCCTGCCCCCAAGCGAGCGGATCATGTCCGCAAGATCGGCCCCGTAATCCGTATAGACCAAGCATTTCGTCCCGTCGCCAGCGTTGTGGTAGCGCTCCGGCTTCAGGTGCACCTCCGCCCCCTCCTCTACCCGAACCCTCGGTTCGGTCCGGTCAGGAAAGGGATAGTCATTCGGAATGGTAAAGACGTGAATCCCGCCGGGCCGAAGAACGCGCAGGGTTTCGGCAAATGCGCTTTCGACATCGGGAAGATGCTCCATCACATCGCTCGTGATGATGAGATCAAAGCTGTCCTCGTCAAAGGTCAGCTTGGTCAGGTTCTCGTTACGCACGCCATCAGGTGCTAGTGCCCCGATCGCAAGGTCGGGCCGAAAATAGGATCGTGTATAGTGCGGCAGCGTATTGAAACGCGCAACGAAAGGTCCCCGCAAGGCTGGCTCATAGACAGCGACATTGGACAGAAAGCCTCGTGCCACCAATTCGTCAATCGACAAAGCCTGTCCGCGTCCGAATTCATCAAGGATAACGGCCGCCTGGTCACGCCAGCGCATCGTGAACCGACAATTTGGGCAAGGATAGGACTCGCGCAAAGAGCGGTGATCGCCACGTCGAAATACGCCCACATGGCCGCAAATCGCGCACAGACCCTGAAATTCATTCTCCGGCACGAATATATTTCTCCTTTTAGACTGGGTAGATGGCCGAAAAACCCAACCGGACGCCTGCACGCAGCTCGATAGTTGAGACCGGCACTTGCCTTGTCAATTGTATTCATCCGGAAAGCGCCGTCTTTTGGGCTGAGGATTTTTGCCCCGGATCTGACACCCTCTCCGGCCATCGGTATAGACTCAAAGTCGAGATCTTACATCTCACCGATAAAGGCCACCATCAGCACTGGACAGATGCCGCGCAGGTTCGGATTGCAAAAGAAGAATGTAGCCGCCGCAGGCCTGCAACCAAGACGGCCCGCACGCTTAGGGTACTCTGGCGGAAGACTGGCGATCCCTCTTATCCATGGCCGACGCCCTTCAATCGCCGCCGCAATCGCGCCGACGGCACGGATCTGCCGCGTCAGTCCTCGAAGAGCTCGTTTTGTCCCGGCGCACTCTCGTCCTCGTCCTCTTCGCTGCCCATCTGCGGCATGGTCCCCGGCGGCGGGCGATTGTCCAACAGGCCCGCAGCCCGCAACTCCTTGAGCCCCGGCAGATCCCGCGCGCTCTCTAGCCCGAAATGATCCAGAAACTCTTGCGTCACCACAAAGGTCACAGGCCGCCCGGGCGTCATCTTGCGACGCCCGAACCGGATCCACTCCATCTCCAGCAATTGATCCACCGTGCCCCGGCTGACCGCCACGCCGCGAATCTCCTCGATTTCGGCACGCGTCACCGGCTGGTGATAGGCGATGATCGCCAATGTCTCGATCGCAGCCCGGCTCAGCTTGCGGGTCTCAACCGTCTCGCGGCTCATCAAATAGCCAAGGTCCGGCGCAGTGCGGATGGCCCAGGCATCGCCCACCTTGACCACACGCACGCCGCGCCCCTCATAGCGTTTGCGCAGATGCACCAGCGCTTCGGCAGGATCGCTGCCATGCGGCATCCGCTCGGCCATGTCGCGGGTGGTCAGCGGCTCGGTGCTCGCAAACAGCATCGCCTCAATCATCCGCTCCTGCTCGCCAATGGGCGGCGCTTGAAACAGGCTTTTTTCTTTTTCTTCAGGTGCTTCCGACATACTCTTAATCCTTGCGCCGCAGCTCGATAGCGGCGAAAACCTCCGCTTGCCGCACCTCTGCCCGCCCTTCCTTGACCAGTTCCAGCGCCGCCGCAAAGGTCGAGGCCGTGGCCGATCGCCGCCGCCCCGGATCGGTGGTGAACCCCTCTGGCAAATAGCTCAGGATATCGGTCCAGGTGCCTGCATAGCCGATCAAACCCCGCATCCGCTCCAACGCCTGCTCCATGGTAAAGATCGCATCGCGATCCATCACAAAGGGGCGGAATTCGTCGCGCGTCCTGATCCGGGCATAGCCCTGCATGAGGTCAAGCAGCGTCGCCGTATAGGTCACACGCCGCAGGCGCGCCACGTCCTCTGGCACCCCGCGTGCAAAGAAATCGCGCCCCAGCCGGTCTCGTCCCATCAGACGCGCCGCGCAATCGCGCATCGCCTGCAAGCGCTCCAACTGAAACGCCAGATGCGCCGCCAACTCCTCGCCCGAGGGTCCGTCTTCGCTCGGGTCTGGCGGCAACAACAGCCGCGATTTGAGAAAGGCAAGCCACGCCGCCATCACCAGATAATCCGCCGCCAGTTCCAGCCGCAGCGCCTTGGCGCGTTCCACAAAGGCCAGATATTGCCGCGCGAGTTCCAGCACCGAAATCTTGCGCAGGTCCACCTTTTGCGTCCGGCTCAGCGTCAGCAAAAGGTCAAGCGGCCCCTCGAACCCATCGACATCGACAATCAGCGCCTCAGCGGCCAACCGCTCGGCGACATTGACCGGCCCCTCATCCCTGTCGAAATCGTCCTCACTCATGCGCACACCCGCCCGTCAGCGCATCAAGCTGTGCCGATAGGGCGGAAATGTCAATCTCTTGGGGGGTCTTGCGCCATGTCAACGCCCGGTCGGCACGGATTTGCGCAGGCTCGGTCATCTCGCCGGCAGCCTCTGCCACCGCCTGCCGTTCCGCCAGCGTCCCGTTGCAATGCAGGATCACATCGCACCCGGCCTGCAAGGCCGCCCGCGACAGGTCCGGCAAGGTGCCACGCAACGCTTTCATGGAAATGTCATCAGTCATAATCAGCCCGTCAAAGCCGATTTCGTCCCGGATCACCTGCATCATAGATGCGGATAGGGTCGCAGGCGCGGCATCAATCGCACTATAGACCAGATGCGCCGTCATCCCCAAAGGCAGGTCGTTCAGCGCTCTAAAAGGCGCAAAATCAGTATCTTGCAGATCACTCTTCAGCGCCGTGACCACCGGCAGATCATGGTGGCTATCCGCCTCGGCGCGGCCATGTCCGGGGATATGCTTGACCACGGGCAATACGCCCCCGTCTAGCAATCCATTCGCCACCGCACGGCCCAGATGCGCCACCGTATCGGGATCAACGCCATAGCAGCGATTGCTCAGGAACGGATGCGTCGCAGGCCCCGCCACATCCACCAACGGCGCGCAATTGCTGTCGATGCCAAGCGCGTGCAACTCTGCCGCAATCAGACGATAGCGCAGATACATCGCCTCAGCCGCGAGGCTGCCCGCCGCCTCTGCCTGATCCAACGGCGCAGGCCACTCGCGCCAGAGCGGCGCGCGCAATCGCTGCACGCGCCCTCCCTCCTGATCAATCGTGACCATCGCATCATGCCCTGCGGCCTCACGCATCTCTGCCACAAGGGCGCGCACCTGATCCGGGCTGTCGATGTTGCGCGCAAAGAGGATAAACCCAAACGGGCGCGTGTCGCGAAACAACGCCTTTTCCTCTGTCGTCAGCCGCAGACCCTCCGCATCGAGGATCGTCGCCCCAAACCGCGTCACCGCGTGACCACCGGGATGCACTCGGCGCGCTCAGCGACCAGTGCCGAACAAAACCGCCGCGCGTCCCCCAGATCGGCAAAGCCCATGGCCCGCAACCGGTAGAATGTGCGCCCGCCACTTTCAGCGCGCTGAATAACCCTTTGCTTTCCATCAAGAAAATCACCGAACCGCCCCGCCAGACGGTCCCATTCTGCGCGCGCCACTTCCGCCGAGTCAAACGCGCCAAGCTGCGCCAACCGCGTGCCAAGCGGGATCGTTTCCGCATCCACCTCATCCGAGGGCGCAGATCGCGCCGCCGCCACCGCAAGGGCGACTGCTTCGGACACCGAGGTAAGCGATGCAGGGCGCGCACGCGGGCGCACGACCGCTTGCGCAACGGCCACGTCTTCTACGTCAGGGGTCTCGACCGCCTCCGGGCCCGTCACCTCTTCCTCCAGCGGGGCTATCGGCGCGGCCCCCGCCGCAATCTGATCCGCAAGCGCAAGGATTGAGGCGTTCTGAACCTCCTCCGGCACAGCCTGTGGCGCAGGCTCTGTGACTTCTGCACGCGGGGTGGCCTCTGCGACCTCCGCCGTCGGGGTCAACGGGGCCACATCCTCCAACGACAATTCAAGCGGCGGAGGGGCCAGAACCAACCGATCTGCCGGGGCCGCTGCCGTGCCTTCGGCGGCCACGGCATTAACCGACAGCCCTTGATTGGCCGCAGCATCGCCACCGGGATCGGCAGGCGCCTCGCGCATTGGCCCTTCGGCCGCGCGCACCACCGGCACGCCTGACACATCGCGCAGGACCATCTTGGTGCCCCACACCCCAACGCCCGCGATCAGCGCAAGCGAGAGTGCCGCGCCGGTCAGATTGGTCAGCCTGACAATGAGCTTTGCGCGCTCAGGCCCCGGTTCGGGCCGTGCATAGTGCATATCTGCCATGTCGCCTCTTGCTCTCCGGCGATACATGGTCGCCGGGGATGTACTGTTCTGCCTCATCCCCGGCTTGGTGCGTTAACGCATCTCTTCCGCCGGAGTTACGCCCAGAATACCAAGGCCTGCGGAAATAACAACGGTTACAGCACGCGCAAGGGCGATTTTCGCCTGTGATGTGGCCACATCGCCCTCTTGGATGAAACGCAACGACGCATCGTCATTGCCCCGGTTCCACAAAGCATGCAAATCAGACGCCAGATCATAGAGATAGAATGCCACGCGATGCGGCTCATTGCTGCGCCCGGCAATCTCGACCAAGCGTGGCCATTCCGCGATCTTGCGCGCCACCGCCAGCTCTGCCTCATGGGTCAACCCGCTGAGGTCCGCTTGCGCCAATGTGGCATCCTCCACCGCAATTCCGGCCTCTGCCGCCTTGCGCAGCACCGAATTCACCCGCGCATTGGCATATTGCACGTAGAACACCGGGTTATCCTTGGATTGCTCCAAAACCTTGTCGAAATCGAAATCCAAAGGCGCATCGTTCTTGCGCGTCAGCATCACAAAGCGGGTCACATCCGCGCCCACCTGATCAACCACATCGCGCAGCGTCACAAAGGTGCCCGCGCGCTTCGACATCTTGAACGGCTCGCCGTTTTTATACAGCTTCACCAGTTGGCACAGCTTGATATCCACCGGCACCCGGCCATTCGACAGCGCCGACACCGCCGCCTTCATCCGCTTGACATAGCCGCCATGATCCGCGCCAAAGACGTCGATCAATAGGTCAAAGCCCCTGCTGATTTTGTCATAATGATAGGCGATATCAGGGGCGAAATAGGTCCAGCCACCGTCCGACTTCATGATCGGGCGGTCCACATCATCGCCATGTTCGGTGGATTTGAACAGCGTCTGCTCGCGCGGCTCCCAATCCTCGGGCATCTTGCCCTTGGGCGGCTCCAGCACACCGCGATAGATCAAGCCCTTGCTGCGCAAATCCTCGATCGCCGCCTCGATCAACCCGGTGCCATAAAGCGACTTTTCCGAATAGAACACGTCCATCTCAACGCCAAGCGCCGCAAGATCCTCGCGGATCAGCGCCATCATCTTGTCCGTGGCAAAATCGCGGATCGGCTCTAGCCAAACCTCCTCGGGCTGCCCAACATAGGCATCGCCCACTTGCACCTTCAGCGCCTCGCCCACCTCGATCAGGTAATCACCCGGATAGGTGCCATCGGCAAAGGCCACCGCCTGCCCATGCGCCTCAAGATACCGCAGATAAACCGACCGGGCCAGCACATCGACCTGCGCACCGCCATCATTGATGTAATATTCGCGCGTGACCTCATAGCCCACATAATCCAACAGCCGCGCCAGAGCATCGCCAAACACCGCGCCCCGCGTATGGCCCACATGCAGTGGCCCCGTCGGATTGGCGCTGACATATTCCACATTCACCCGCTTGCCCGCCCCAAGGGTCGAGCGACCATAGCCCGTGCCCTCGGTCAGCGCCGCACGCGCCACCCGCTGCCACACCGCAGGGACCAGCCGCAGGTTAAGAAACCCCGGCCCCGCCACCTCGGCGCTCTCGACACGGCCATCCTCGGCCAGCCGTGCCGCCAAAGCATCGGCAATCTCGCGCGGCTTGAGGCCCGCAGGCTTGGCCAGCACCATCGCCGCATTGGTTGCCATATCGCCATGCGCCGCATCGCGCGGCGGCTCGACCGTCACACTGGCCATATCCAGCCCAGCGGGCAACTGGCCGCCTGCCTGCATTGCCGCCAGCGTTTCCAGCACGAGGTCGCGCATATCGGTAAAAAGGTTCATAAAAGCTATCCTTGCTGCCTTGGCTCGGGTTATCCAACGGCGCGCGGCGCGTCAATCACAAGCGGCGCAAACCGTCACGCAAGACGACTGCACCCCATCCTTGCCCCCGGGTGCAAAGCCAAGAAATATAGCAGGCTCTAACACCACCGACAGCGCAGCCGTCGTACCCCGTCGCAGCCCCTCGGCCCGCAGCAAACGCAGCGTATGCACCGGCTGCGCACCACCTGCCTCTTGCGCCAGATAGCCGCCCAAATGATCCAGACCCAGACGACACGCCCGTTCCGCCGCCCCTGCCCCCGCGCAGGGGACTGCGTTGACAATCAAGCTCCGGCCCTGCCCGGCCCGCAAACCGGGGCGCAGCGCGCGGCTCAACCCGGCAATGCCCAGCGTCACCGCCCCCAAGCGCGCCGCCATGCGCAAAGGTTGCAAATGGATCAGCAAATCAATCGGTGTCTGCCCCCAAAGCGCCCCCAACCGCGCGCAGACCGACGGGCGCAGCACATCCAGCGCCAGCGTCTCGATGCGCCCCGGAACCAACCGCGCCAGTGCCTGACACCGCCGATCTTCACGGTCAATCACGATCACCTGCGCCCCGGCCCGCGCCAACCCCTGCGCGAGCACAACACCCGCCGCACAGCCCGCCGCAGCGATCAGCACGGTCTTGCCCGCAACATGCTCCGCGAAACCCACCATCACCAAAGCGCCCCAAATAGCATGAGATGGTTAGCATCAGGCCGCACAGCACACAACGCAGGCTGCACGCAGAAGCGTATAAACTTTTTCGTTATAAGAGCTTAGACACCGTTATCGGAGAAATCACGCGCGCCTTCACCCGTTAGGCTTGCATATTCCTGCAGGGCAAACCGATCCGTCATCCCTGCGATATAGTCACTAACCAGCCGCGCCAGCGCGGTCTCATCCGCCGCCTGCGCCAAGTCGCGGCGCCATTCCTCGGGCAGGTGATCCGGCGCGTTCAGATAATGGGGAAACAGCGTGCTCACCACCCCATGCACCCGCAGGCGCATGTCGTTGACTTCGGGCGCGCGATACATGCGCGCAAAAAGAAACGCCCGGATTTGCTTTAAATCCCCCCAAAGCGCATCCGAGAACCGGATCACCGGACGCCCCAGATGCCGCACCTCCGCCACCGAAGCCGGAGCAGCGTCTTCCAAAAGATACCGTGACCGCGTGATCACATCGCCCACCATCACCCCAAACACGCGGCGCAGCGCCTCATGCCTGCGGCGTTTGCGATCGAGCCCGGGATAGAGCCGGTCCACCTCGGCATAACAATCCCCCACAATGGGCAATCCTGCGATTTCGTCATCGTCAAACAACCGCGCGCGCAACCCGTCATGCAGATCGTGATTGTTATAGGCGATATCATCCGACAGGGCCGCCACCTGCGCTTCGGCACTGGCATGCGTGTGCAATTCCAGATCATGCCGCGCATTGTAATCCGCCAAGGTATAGGGCAACGACCCCGTCACAGGGTCATCACTCCTGAGGGGCGTTACAGGGCCATGGCCCCGGAGGGGCGTCACAGGCCCATCGCCCCGGAGGGGCGTCACAGGCCCGTTATGCTTGGCCAACCCCTCCAGCGTCTCCCATGTCAGGTTCAGCCCGTCAAACTCGGCGTAATGCCGCTCTAGCGATGTCACGATCCGTACCGCCTGCGCGTTGTGGTCGAACCCGCCATAGGGCGCCATCAACGCATCCAGCGTGTCCTCACCCGCATGGGCAAAGGGCGGATGCCCCAGATCATGCGCCAGCGCCACCGCCTCGGTCAGCTCGCCATTCAGCCCAAGCGCACCCGCAATCGTGCGCGCGACCTGCGCCACTTCGATGGAATGGGTCAGCCGTGTGCGGAAATAATCCCCCTCATGCGCCACAAACACCTGCGTCTTGTGCTTGAGCCGCCGAAACGCGCTGGAATGGATGATGCGATCCCGGTCGCGCTGAAAGGGCGAGCGAAACGCGCTTTCCTCTTCCGCAACACGCCGCCCACGCACCTGCGCGGGATCAGAGGCATAGGGGGCCGTCATCGCTGCTTATCCTTGTCGCCAGAGGTCAGGCCCCATATATTGCACCTGACAGCAAACGTGAACCAGTCAGGAGCATTCCGATGCAATTGCCGCCCAAGGTGACCCCCCGCGCCTTTGCCCGCCTCGCCGAAATCGGTGCAGGCGATCAGGGTCAAGCCCTGCGCGTCGCCGTCGAGGGCGGCGGCTGCTCTGGCTTTCAATACGAAATCAAACTCGACGAGCCCGCCCAAGACGATCTGATTCTCGAAGGCGACGGGCAAAAGGTCGTGGTTGATTCCACCTCCCTGCCGTTTCTTGCCGGGGCCACGATTGATTTCTCCGAGGAATTGATTGGCGCGCGCTTTATCATCGACAACCCCAACGCCTCCTCGTCCTGCGGCTGCGGCACGTCGTTTTCGATGTGACCGCTTGTCACCCCCGCCCCCCTGCGCGATAGAGACTGCCAGAGGACAAAAGGGGGCCGCGCCATGAAAATCGCCACGTTCAATATCAACGGCATCAAAGCCCGGATTGACGCCCTGCCCGCTTGGCTTGACGAGGCGTCCCCCGATGTGGTCCTTCTGCAAGAGATCAAATCCGTCGATGACGGCTTCCCGCGCGAGATTTTCGAAGAGCGCGGCTATAACGTCGAAACCCATGGGCAAAAGGGCTTTAACGGCGTGGCGATCCTCTCGAAGCGCCCGCTCGAGGATGTCACGCGCGGTCTGCCCGGCGACGACACAGACGAACAGGCCCGCTGGATCGAGGCAACAGTTGTCGGCGATCACCGCGCGTTGCGCCTCTGCGGTCTCTACCTACCCAATGGCAATCCCGCACCGGGGCCGAAATACGACTATAAACTCGCATGGATGGACCGCCTGCACGCCCGCGCCCGCGACCTTCTGGCCAGCGAAGAACCGGTGCTGATGGGCGGCGACTACAACATCATCCCGCAGGATGAGGATGCCGCCCGCCCCGACGCATGGCGCGAGGATGCGCTGGCCCGCCCCGAAAGCCGCGCCGCCTTTCGCCGCATCCTCAACCTCGGCTTTACCGAGGCGTTTCGCGCGCAGGTGCAGGGGCCGGGGCATTACACCTTCTGGGATTATCAGGCCGGCGCTTGGAACAAGAACGACGGAATTCGAATCGACCACTTCCTGCTCAGCCCGCAGGCAGCAGACCTGATGACCGATTGCGGCATCGACAAGGATATACGTGGCCGCGACAAACCCTCGGATCACGTCCCGCTCTGGGTTGAACTCAACGCCTGAGCCACCAATCTATCCCCCCCTCTGTGACCAGATCACAGACGCTGCCCCCACCCGCATGCGACTATGGCGCATCAACCGGGCCTCCGCGCCCCTCAATCCATAGGTGATCCCATGCTCAAGAAAAATGTTGGCTCTATCGACCGCGCCCTGCGCATCCTCTTTGGCCTCGCGCTGCTGGCAGGTTTCGCGCTCAACCGCGAGGGCGCCTATAGCTGGCTCTATCTGATCGGGATCATCCCGCTGGTGACAGGTCTCATGTCCTCCTGCCCGCTCTATTCGATCCTCGGCCTCTCGACCTGCCCGCTCAAGAAATAACGGCAAGGTTTCGCCCAAGGCGCACGCCCCGTCTTGGCACCGGGCGTGACACGGCCCATGTCTGTCGTACACACGAAAGGACAGGCCATGAAACACACGATGATCCTGTTGATATTGGGTATCACCTTTGGCGGGGCCCCGGCCTTTGCGGGCAACGGCCATTGCCCGCCGGGACTGGCCAAGAAACACAACGGCTGTCAGCCCCCCGGTCAGGCGAAGAAGCAAGGATATTACCGCATCGGCGACCGCATCAACGAGGATTACATCATTCTGCTTAATCCCGGTCGCTACGGTCTGGACCGGAACGAGACCTACTACCGCGTTGGCGATCAGATTTACCGCGTGAACCGCGAAACACGCGAAATTCTCGACCTGATCGGCGCTGCGGCGGCGGTTCTGAACTGACCGTTTCGCGACAAGGCGCTAGTCGCGCCACCCCTGCCGCAGCAGCCGCGAATACTCCTGACTGCTCAGCCCGTCAACCGGGCTGGGCGGCAAGACGGCGCGCGCTTTCAGCTCTGCCAAGGGCACCGTCCCTGCCCCCGGCAAAACCCCCAGATCATAAAGATATCCGGGCAACCGCCCCGACAAGATGACCCGCAGGTCAAACACCAGACCCTCCGCAATGCCGCGCACCAACCGATAGGGCATTGTCGTGCAATTGGTCCAAAGCGTGTGATACCAACGCGGTTCCTCGGCCAAGGCGTTGCCATAGTCCAGAAACGCCCGAAACAACGCCGCGCGCTGCCCAGCACCCATCGCCACCGGATAGAGCGACACTGACTCGCCTCGCGCATCGGTGCGAAGATGCACGATGTCGCGCTCGTCGGCTGCGATCAACACCAGCTCATACCGCTTGAAAAAACCGCCAATGGCCGAAAATTCTTCGCCCACTTCCCTGCGGATCTCGCCGGAAAACACGATATGCCGCCCATCGGCAAACCCGAAACTGACCAGCGTATGCGCGATCTCCGGACTATCCCAGACCGACATGATCATATCAACAGAGGTGATCTGCTCCGGCTGAACCTCCAGATCATACCAGCGCTCAACCGCCTCGGTCGGGCTTGACCAGCGAAAATCCCGGATGTTGCGCACCAGAACCGCGCCTTCGCGCGCCGGCTCTGCGGTGACGCCGCGCGCCACTTCCGCCATCCAATCCCGGTCCTGTCGCGGCGCAATCCCGCCCCACCACAGCGCCCAGACCGCCAAAACCACGGCACTCAGCCCCAAGGCCAGGCGCAAACGCCCCCGCAACAGAATCCGCACAAGCGCAAGCCAGACGAACACTCCCACCAGATAGAGCAGATAAACCCAAGGTGCCGCGATCTGGAAATGCAGGCTTAGCCCAATCCAGACCGCAAGCCCCAAAAGCCAAGCGATCCCCAAGCCGCGTCCACAGATCGCCGCAGCGCGCCGCATCCCTATTCCGCAGCCACGCGCCGCGCCGCCAATATCTCCTTGAGATAGCGCCCGGTATGGCTGCGGGGCTCTTCGGCCACTTCTTCCGGCGTGCCCACTGCCACAATCTCGCCGCCGCCATCGCCGCCCTCGGGGCCAATGTCGATAATATGATCAGCCGTCTTGATCACATCAAGGTTATGCTCGATCACAATGACCGAATTGCCCTGATCGACCAATTCATGCAGCACTTCCAACAGCTTGTTCACATCCTCGAAATGCAGCCCCGTCGTCGGCTCGTCAAGGATGTAGAGCGTGCGACCCGTGGACCGCTTGGCCAGCTCTTTCGACAGCTTGACCCGCTGCGCCTCGCCCCCCGAAAGGGTCGTCGCCTGCTGGCCCACCTTGATATAGCCAAGCCCCACGCGCATCAGCGCGTCCATCTTTTCACGGATGCTTGGCACCGCCTTGAAAAACTCCTGCGCCTCTTCCACCGTCATATCAAGAACGTCCGCTATGCTCTTGCCCTTAAAGCGGATTTCCAGCGTCTCGCGGTTATAGCGCGCGCCCTTGCAGGTCTCGCATTCCACATAGACATCCGGCAGGAAATGCATCTCGATCTTGATCAGACCATCACCCTGACAGGCCTCGCAGCGTCCGCCCTTGACGTTAAAGCTGAAACGCCCCGGCTTATAGCCGCGCGCCTTGGCCTCTGGCAGACCGGCGAACCAATCGCGGATCGGTGTAAACGCCCCCGTGTAGGTCGCGGGGTTCGAACGCGGCGTGCGCCCGATGGGCCGCTGATCAATATCAATCACCTTGTCGAGATGCTCCAGCCCCTTGATCGTCTCACAGGGCGCGGGCGTCTGCCGCGCGCCATTGAGGCGCATCGAGGCGGTCTTGAACAGCGTCTCAATCGTCAGCGTGGATTTTCCCCCACCCGACACGCCCGACACACAAACAAACTGCCCCAGCGGAAAAGTCGCCGTCACCTCCTTGAGGTTGTTGCCCGTCGCCTTGACCACCGTCAGCTTCTTCTTGTTGCCCTTGCGCCGTACCTCGGGCACCGCAATCTCGCGCGCGCCAGACAGGTATTGCCCGGTCAGCGACGCAGGATCAGCCGCCACCGCGTCAGGCGTGCCATGGCTCACCACCCGGCCGCCATGCACCCCGGCACCGGGGCCGATGTCAAACACGTAATCGGCGGTGCGAATGGCCTCTTCGTCATGCTCGACCACGATCACCGTATTGCCCTGATCCCGCAGATTGCGCAGGGTTTCCAACAGTCGCCCATTGTCGCGCTGATGCAGGCCAATCGACGGCTCATCCAGCACATAAAGCACGCCCGTCAACCCGCTGCCGATCTGGCTGGCCAGCCGAATGCGCTGGCTCTCACCACCCGACAGCGTGCCCGCATTGCGGCTCAGCGTCAGGTAATCCAGCCCCACGTTGTTGAGAAACCCCAACCGCTCGCGGATTTCCTTGAGAATGGCGCGCGCAATCTCGTTCTTCTGCTTGCCCAGATGATCCGGCACCGTGCGGCACCACTCCAGCGCCTCGCGGATCGACATCTGCACCACTTGGCCCACATGCAGGCCCGCAATCCGCACCGCCAGCGCCTCGGCCCGCAGGCGATAGCCACCGCAGGCCCCGCAAGGGCGGTTGTTCTGATAGCGCTCGAATTCCTCGCGCACCCAGCTTGAATCGGTCTCACGATAGCGGCGTTCCATATTGGGAATAACGCCCTCGAACACCCGGCTCACCTGATAGACACGCCCGCCCTCATCATAGCGAAATCCGATCTCTTCCTCACCAGACCCGTGCAAGAACACCTGCTTCACATGCGCAGGCAGGTCTTTCCACGGGCTGTTGCGATCAAATTCGTAATGTTTGGCAATGGAATTGATGGTCTGCGTGAAATAGGGGCTCTTGCCCTTGCGCCAGGGTGCAATCGCCCCATCCGCCAGCTTCAGCGCCTCATCCGGCACCACCAACCGCTCATCAAAGAACAGCTCCGCCCCCAACCCGTCACACTCGGGACAGGCCCCAAAGGGCGCGTTGAACGAAAAAAGCCGCGGCTCGATTTCCGGAATGGTAAAGCCACTGACCGGACAGGCGAATTTCTCGGAAAAGATCATCCGCTCCGGGTCACCCTCCTTGGGCGCGGTTTCCAGCACGGCAATGCCATCCGCCAAATCAAGCGCCGTGCGGAAACTATCCGCAAGCCGGGTCTGCAACCCGTCTTTGACCACCAGCCGGTCCACCACAACATCAATGTCATGGCGGAATTTCTTGTCGAGCGTGGGCGGTTCATCCAATTCGTAAAACTGCCCGTCGACCTTAACCCGCTGAAACCCGGATTTGCGCAGTTCCAGAAATTCCTTGCGATACTCGCCCTTGCGGTCGCGCACGATGGGGGCCAGCAGATAGGCGCGCGTGCCCTCCTCCATCGCCATCACCCGGTCCACCATATCCTGCACCTGTTGCGCCTCGATGGGCAGGCCGGTGGCGGGCGAATAGGGCGTGCCGACGCGGGCAAAAAGCAGCCGGAGATAGTCGTAAATCTCCGTCACCGTGCCCACGGTCGAACGGGGATTCTTGCTTGTCGTCTTTTGCTCAATCGAAATCGCCGGGCTCAGACCGCTGATATGATCCACATCCGGCTTTTCCATCATGTCGAGGAACTGCCGCGCATAGGCGCTCAAGCTCTCGACATAGCGCCGCTGCCCCTCGGCATAGATCGTGTCAAAGGCGAGGCTGGATTTGCCAGAGCCCGACAGCCCGGTGATCACCACCAGCTGATCGCGTGGAATATCCACGTCGATATTCTTGAGGTTATGCTCGCGCGCCCCGCGCACCTCGATATATTTCAGATCGGCCATTCTGACCCCCCGGATCACCATTCCCCACACATAGGCGAGAGCCGCGCCGCTTCCAAGGTAATTTTGTGAACATAGCGCGAACATGCAACAATCGCCCTGCCCGTCCTCGGCACATCGCCGCCCGTACAGAACCGCGCCGCAAGATGGTCAGGCAAAATTCATTTGACCTGGCCCTGCCGCGCCCCCACCTACTTGGCACAGCACGAAAGGAGACCGCTATGACCCTGACACGCCGTTTCATCGCGCTTGGCCTACCCGCGCTCCTCTTTGCCCGGCCCGCCAACGCCCATCACGGCTGGCGCTGGACCGACGATGGGCGGTTCGAATTGCGGGGCCTCATCACCGAGGCACGCTTGGGCAATCCGCATGGCGTCTTGACCATCGACGCAGAGGGCGAGATCTGGAAGGCCGAGGTCGGCCAGCCTTGGCGCAACGAACGCGCCGGTCTAACCGACGCCATGCTTGCCCCCGGCACAGACATAAAGATCATTGGCAAACGCGCCGCTGATCCCAAGGACCGTCTGGTCAAGGCCGAGGCGATCGAGCTTTTAGGCGCGCTCTTTGAGCTGTACCCCGAACGCCTTTGATGGATTGGGCGGCAACGCTTGAGGCCCAGCCCTTCGCTCAGGCCCTGCGGGCCTCGCGCTGGACATATCCGCTGGTGAATGCGGGTCACATCCTTGGTCTGGCCCTGTTGATCGGGGCCGTCGTGCCCATGGATGTCCGGCTCTTGCGCGGCGATCTGCGCGCGATCAGGATGCTGCGCGTCTATGCGATTGGCGGGCTCTGTCTCGCGCTTGCCTGCGGCAGCCTGCTCTTTGCGGCGCAAGCGTCGGACTATGTGGCAAATAGCTGGTTCCGCTGGAAAATCGCACTTTTGGTCGCGGCTCTGGTGAACGCGGCCTTGCATCTGCATCCGCTGGCCCTGTCACGCCCCCGCCAATGCGCGGCGGCCATACTGTCGCTTTGCCTGTGGATCGCCGTCCTGCTCTGCGGTCGGATCATCGCCTATTCCTGAGGCGCAGCAGGCACGGCATCCCGCCCCTAAGCGACGCTGACGCCCCGCCGCCCCGCCAAATCGGTGAAATACTGCCACGCCACCCGGCCCGACCGCGCCCCGCGCGTGGCCTGCCATTCAATCGCCTCAGCGCGCAGCGTGTCTTCGTCAATCTCGACACCGTAGGCATCGCAATAGCCCCGGATCATCGCCAGATACTGATCCTGATCGCAGGCATGGAACCCAAGCCAAAGCCCGAACCGATCCGACAAAGACACCTTTTCCTCGACCGCCTCAGACGGGTTGATCGCCGATGACCGCTCATTCTCGATCATGTCGCGGGGCATCAGATGCCGACGGTTTGAGGTGGCATAGAACACCACATTGTCTGGCCGCCCCTCAATCCCGCCATCCAGAACCGCCTTGAGCGATTTGTAATGCTGATCGTCATGGGAAAAACTGAGGTCATCACAAAACAGCAAGAACCGGGTTTGCGCACCGCGCAAGAGGTTCAGCAACCGGCTGACCGACGGCAAGTCTTCGCGCTGCAATTCCACGATCTTGAGCGGCAGGCCCTCTGCCCGCACCGCCGCATGCACCGCTTTCACAAGGCTGGATTTTCCCATGCCCCGCGCGCCCCACAAGAGGGCGTTATTGGCGGGCAGCCCCCGCGCGAATTGCAGCGTGTTTTGCAACAGCGTATCGCGCGACCGATCCACCCCCACCAAAAGGCCCATATCGACCCGGCTCACGTGGCGCACAGGCTCCAACCTATCCGGGCTGACATGCCAGACAAAGGCATCCGCAGTATCGAAATCAGGGGCCGAAAGCGGTGCCGGGGCCATCCGCTCCAGCGCGGCGGCGATACGGTCCAACGGATCACTCATTCAATTCTTGCCTTTTTCCTCGGACGCGTCGGCCTCAGCAGCATCCGCCGCCTCTTCCTCGTCAAACCACAGCCCCTGCGCGCGCAATTCCGCCTCACGCTTTTTCTCAACCCAAGTAACCAGTTGGATTGAAATCTCGTACAGGCCGTAAACCACCACGAAAAGGATCAGTTGCGTCACCACATCAGGCGGCGTCACCAGCGCGGCCAGAACAAGGATACCGATCACGGCATATTTGCGCACCGATTTCAGACCAATCGCACTCACCAGCCCCGCTTTCCCCATCAGCGTCAGCAAGACCGGCAATTGAAAGCAAAGCCCAAAGGCGATGATGAATTTCAGCGTGATATCAAGGCTTTCGTTGACCTTGCCAAAAAAGGTGATGCGAATGCCCGTAGCCTCAGGGGCCGCCGCCGCCCCCGGCACCACCTCTGGCCCAACCAACCCGGTCATCAGATCGGCAATGATCGAGGGCACATCGGCAAAGCCAAGAAAGAACGCCATCGCAAGTGGCGTCACCACCAAATGCGCAAAGGATGCCCCCAACAGGAACATCATCGGCGACGCGATCATGAACGGCAAAAACGCGTTCTTTTCCTGCTTATAAAGCCCCGGCGCCACAAAGCGCCACATCTGGAACCCGATCACCGGAAAGGCCAGCGCAAAGCCGAACACCATCGAAATGCGGAACAACGTAAAGAGATATTCCTGCGGGCTGGTATATTGCATCGTGGGCGATGGGTCGCCCAACTCGCGCAATGTCGCCTCGATCGGCTCTAGCAGGAATTGCAAAATCGGCTCGGCCACGGCAAAGGCCAAACAGATCCCGATGATAAAGGCGATCACCGACCGGATCAGCCGGGTGCGCAGCTCGGCCAGATGCTCGATCAGCGGCGCACTGCTGTCCTCGATCTCGTCGCGCGGGGTCATGCCTCGTCCTCTGGCTTGGACGTCTTCCCTTTCGGCGCAGCCTTGGGCTTCGCGGCGGCCTTGGGCTTGGACGCCACCTTTTCCGGTGCGGCCTCAGCCTCGGCTTTCGCAGCCTTGCGCGCCTCTGCCATCTCAGCGGTGGCGGCGCGGCCCTTTTCGGCCGAGGCCTGCTGTTCGGGGCTCAGTGTGGGCTTGGTCACATCGTTCAGATCGCGCGTGACGCTGTCCGTCGTCTTGCGCACCTCATCCATCGCGGTCTTCATCGGGTTTGCCGCGGATTTAAAGGTTTTTTGAATGTCGCCAACGCCGGATTGATCGGCGGCATCATTCATCGCGCGGCTAAATTCGCGGGCCATGCCCTTGGCCTTGCCCACAAAATTCCCCACAGCCCGAAACATTCCCGGCAGGTCCTTGGGGCCCACCACGATCAAGGCCACGATGCCGATAAGCAAAAGCTCCGTCCAGCCAAGATCGAACATTTAAGGATCAGACCTTGTCTTTGTCTTCGGTCGGGGTCACGTCGCGCGCGGTCTCAGCAGACTCTTTGCTGGTGTCATCCAGTTCCTTGGTGCCCTCGGCCACGCCCTTTTTGAAAGAGGTGATACCCTTGCCCACTTCGCCCATGAGCGACGAAATCTTGCCGCGCCCAAAAAGCACAAGCACCACCACCGCGATCAGAAGAAGCCCCGGAAGGCCAATATTGTTCAGCATTTCAATTTCTCCCTTTCTCGGGGGTCGGTTGTCGTCCCCGGGAATTTCAGCTTCGTATCTAATGGGTCATCCCGGCGGATAAAAGCGGCAAAGCAGCGATGCCCCCCGGATTCCCTACTTATTTGCCCGGACCATACCCTACGCAGGCCGACCCGCATGGGTCAATCACCCCCCTGCGCCTCGGCCCGGCTCTTGCCGCTCACATTCATCGCCAGCGTGGCGGCCATGAATTCATCCAGATCACCATCCAGCACACCTTTGGTATCCGATGTTTCAACACCGGTGCGCAGATCCTTGACCATCTGATAGGGCTGCAACACATACGACCGGATCTGATTGCCCCAGCCCGCATCGCCCTTGGCATCATGGGCTTCGTTGATGGCCGCGTTGCGCCGGTCCAATTCCAACTGGTAAAGCCGCGATTTCAGCGCCTTCATGGCGATGTCGCGGTTCTGATGCTGCGATTTCTGGCTGCTCGTCACAACAATGCCCGTGGGCATATGCGTGATCCGCACCGCCGAGTCGGTGGTGTTCACGTGCTGCCCACCCGCACCAGACGAACGATAGGTGTCGATGCGAATATCAGACGGGTTCACCTCGATCTCGATATTGTCATCCACCACCGGGTAAACCCAGACCGACGAAAACGATGTGTGCCGCTTAGCCGCCGAATCAAACGGCGAAATCCGCACCAGACGATGCACGCCCGATTCGGATTTCAGCCACCCATAGGCATTGTGACCGCTGATTTTATAGGCAGCGGATTTGATCCCCGCCTCGTCACCCGCCGATTCCGATTGCAGTTCGACCGTATAGCCACGCTTTTCCGCCCAGCGAACATACATCCGCGCCAGCATCGACGCCCAGTCGCAGCTCTCGGTGCCGCCAGCGCCTGCGTTGATCTCCAGAAACGTATCGTTGGAATCCGCCTCACCATCCAGCAGCGCCTCCAACTCCTTGGCGGCGGCCACCTTGGCCAGCGCCTTGATCGCGGCCTCGGCCTCGCCCACGACCTCGGCGTCACTTTCAGCCTCGCCCAGCTCGATCAGCCCAAGATTATCCTCTAGCTCGTTCTTGATGCTGTCATGGGTCTCCAGCGCATCCACCAGCGCCTGCCGCTCGCGCATCAGTGTCTGCGCCCGCGCGGGATCATCCCAAAGCGTGGGATCTTCGACACGCGCGTTGAATTCCTCCAGCCGGTGGCGGGCCGTTTCCCACCCCAGCCGCTGCCGCAAGAGCTCCAACGACTTTTCGATCTCAGCCACGAGGTTCTGGGTTTCTGCGCGCATCGGAATGTCCTTGTCTGGTCAGGTGCGGGTGATAGCGCAGCGCGCCGGGCCGGGCAAGAGAGCCCGAAGCCTAGTAAAGCCCGCCCGAACTCATAGACCCGAAACTGGCCTTGCCCCCCACACGCGCCTTTTCGCCGGTCGAGGTCGTAACCTCCTGAACCTGCTCGCGTTCGCCCGCACTGAACAGCTCAAGGTCATTGCCCATGGCAAAGCCCCCGTCATAGGCCACACCAAACACCGGCTCTTCGCCGTCGCGGAAATATTCGGCCACCACATTGTCGCCCTCGGCAGTATCCGGCAGCCGCGCGCCGGTGAACCGGTCGATCTTGATGAAATGCCCGCCGGGGGGCACTTCGAACGGACCACCGCCATATTTCTTCACAGCCTCGACCATGAAATCCTGAAACACCGGCCCGCACAGCGACGAGCCATAGGCCGACCGTCCAAGGCCCCGAGGCTGGTCATGGCCAATGTAACAGCCCGCCGCGATATTGCTGGTAAAGCCCACGAACCACACATCGCGCGCGTCATTGGTGGTGCCGGTCTTGCCCGCCACCGGCACCGGCAGGTTGATGGCCCCCGACGCCGTGCCGCGATCCACCACGCCTTTGAGCATCGAGGTCAACTGATAGGCCGTGACCGCATTCATCACCCGCTCCCGATCCGACACGATGCGCGGGCCGCGATCCGCAGGGATTCCGGCATCACCGCAATCGACGCAATCGCGCTGATCATGGCGGTAAACTGTCTTGCCATAACGGTCCTGCACGCGATCAACCAGCGTTGGGCGCACCCGCTCGCCGCCATTGGCAAACATCGCATAGGCCGCAACCATATTATAAAGCGTGGTCTCTTCGGACCCCAGCGAATTGGCCAAAAACCGGCCCATGTTTTCATAGACGCCAAACCGCTCGGCATAATCCGCGACCACATCCATGCCCACCTCTTGCGCCAGACGGATGGTCATAAGGTTCCGCGACTGTTCGATGCCTGTGCGCAACGGCGTGGGGCCGTAAAACTTGTTCGACGAATTCCGTGGTCTCCACAGGCCTTGCGGCGTGTTGATCTCAATCGGGGCGTCGATTACGATGGTGGCGGGTGAATAGCCGCTGTCCAGCGCAGCCGCATACACAAACGGCTTGAACGACGATCCCGGCTGCCGCAACGCCTGCGTCGTGCGGTTAAAGACCGAGGCCTGATAGGAAAACCCGCCCTGCATGGAAATCACGCGGCCCGTGTTCACATCCATTGCGACAAAGCCGCCCTGAACCTCAGGCACCTGCCGCAACGACCAATTCACAAAGGTCCCCTCCTGGGTCACGGCACGCACATGCACCACATCGCCCAGATCAAAGGTCGCCTCGAAATCGCCGGGCAACCATTTGATATCGCTGCGCGGCACCTCCTGCACGCCGTCGACGCCCTCAATGCCCACCTGCATTGCCTGATCGCCGATGCCCAGCACTACCGCCGGATGCCAGACCCCATCCAGATCCACATCCCGGGCCACGCTGACGCTTGCCAGCGCCGCTCGCCAAGCGGCCTCATCCCCCAACGCCTCGGCGGGCAGGCTCTCGCCCGTGCCGCGCCATCGTCCTTGCCCCCGGTCATAATTTTCCAACTGCCGCCGCAACGCCCGCGCGGCATGAACCTGCAATTCGGGATCAATGGTCGCGCGCACCGACAAACCACCGCTAAAGAACTCGCCCTCACCGAAATCAAGGCTCAGCTGCCGTCGGATTTCGTCGGTGAAATAGTCGCGCGGCGGCAATTCGGCGCTGAACGGCGGAAAATCCCCATTCTGCACAGAGCGCAGCGGTGCGGCCCGCTCCTCCTCATAGGCGGCCTGCGTCAGATACCCGTTCTCCCACATCTCGCGCAGCACGAAATTGCGCCGTTCCAGCAACCGCTCCTTCTCGCGCACCGGATGATAATCACTCGGGGCTTTCGGCATCGCAGCAATGGTGGCGGCCTCATGCGGCGCAAGGTCCGTGAGGGTCTTGTTGAAATAGGTCTGTGCCGCGGCAGTCACGCCATAGCTGTTCTGACCCAGAAAAATCTCGTTGAGATAGAGTTCAAGGATATCATCCTTGCTCAGAGTTTCCTCAATCCGCGTGGCAAGGATAATCTCCTTGATCTTGCGCTCCATCTGCCGGTCGCCGGACAAAAGGAAGTTCTTCATCACCTGCTGCGTGATGGTCGAGGCACCGCGTACATTGCGCCCGCGCGACTTCACCGCATCCACGATAGCCGAGGCGATACCCACGGCGTCATAGCCGCCATGGGTGTAGAAATTCTTGTCCTCCGCGCTGATGAACGCCTGCTTTACCAGATCAGGAATATCCTCAGCGGGCGTGAACAACCGCCGCTCGCGCGCGAATTCGTCGATGATCCGCCCCTCGCCCGAATAAATCCGGCTGATGGTCGGCGGCGTGTAATTGGCAAGGCTCTCATGGCTCGGCAAATCCTGACCATAGATATGCAGCACGGCACCAATGCTCAGGCCGATCACCACCACAACCAGCGTGATCAAACTGAACACAGTCCCAAAAAGGCTGAGAATCGCACGTATCACAAGGGCCCCCGCATGCTTGCTGCGCCGGGTATAGGCCTAGTGGGCCTCAGGGTCAAAAGGGAATGGGCCAAGCGTCGCGTCACTGTCCGCCGGGTATCGCCGCGCGTCCCCCTCATTGCCGCACCAATCCCGCGCGCGCCGCATCGGCGTCGCGCCAGGCAGTCAGCGCCGCGCGCAGCGCTGCGGCGATCCGGGCCCGCCCTTCCTCATCGCGCAACCGCGCCAGATCACGCGGGCTAGACAGAAACCCCAATTCGATCAAAACAGATGGAATATCAGGGGCTTTCAGCACCGAAAACCCTGCCTCCCGCAGGGGGCGCGACAACAGCGGCAGCTCATGCGCGGCAAAGCTCTCGATCAAGGCTTGGGCCAGATGCGCGGTGCGCGGCTGCGTCTCGACCCGCGCCAGATCCATCAGCACATCTGCCACCACATCATCCTTACCGCTCAGGTCCACACCCGCCAGCATATCGGCACGATTGTGCCGTTCGGCAAGCGCCGCACTCGCCTTGTCCGAGGCGCTCTCGGACAGGGTATAAACCGACAGCCCCCGCGCCTGCGCCCCCGACAGCGCATCCGCATGCAGCGACAAGAACACATCCGCCCCGGCCCAATGCGCTAGGGCGACCCGCCGCTCAAGGCTCACGAATTCGTCACGCTCGCGCGTCAACACCACCTCAAATCCGCCAGCGCGCAGCAATTCATCGCGCAATTCCTGCGCAAACTGCAGCATCAGCGCCTTTTCGGTCAGCTCTCCCTCCTGTGCTCCGGGATCAATGCCGCCATGGCCCGGATCAAGGACCACCACCAACGGCCCCTCGCCCGGCACCCCCACAGGCACCGCCGCCAGCGCATCCTTGGGATCGGGCAGGTCCCAGCCGGGCAACGCAGGCGTGCCCGCAGTGGCGGCAAACCGCTCGGAATCCGCCGCCCCAAGGGCAACCTTCAACGTCGCCCGCCCGCTCACGCGGTCAATCTCCAACCCCGCCTGCTCCAGCGGATAAGGCGCGTCCAGATCGGCCACCATGCGCGACCAGCCCGGCCGAATCTGTCCCAGTCGCAAGCCTTTGACGCGCGCGCCAGCGATCAAATCCCCAGCCCCGATGCCCTGCCAATCCACCTCTTGAAAATCAAGCACCAGACGCGGCGGCGCATCAAGCGTATAGACGCGATAGGGCACTCCCTGCGACAGGCTCAAGGTCACCTCCACCCCGCGCCGGCTGTCCGTGATGCTGCTGGTTTCCGCCTCCAGCCGCGCCAAACCGCTAAACACGCTCTCCTGCGCCCGCACAGCCGCGCCGCCCATCACCAGCGCAAGCGCTAGCCCTATGCCAATGATCCTGCTCATACGCCGTTTCCCGGTTCGTTTTCCCGCGCAGAATACACGAGCACCGCCCCGCGCAACAGCCCCGATGTCCCACCTGTAACAAGCGCTTGATCCTGCCGCGCATTCAATCAAGGTTTTTATCCCGCACGTTCCAGTCTATAGAATCGCCATGACCAACCAGACGCCACGCCCCGTTGTCACCCATGAGGACCCAAAGGTTCTCTTTGAAATCTTTGTGCAGCGAAAATTCTGCGATCTCGAACTTGCGTCGGTCATCCACACCCTGCAAACCGCCAATATGGTGCATGGCTCCGCGCATTTTGGCTGGCGGATCATCTCGGACCGACCGGGGCTCGTTCAGGGTAACGGCGTTTGTCTCGTGCGCGCAGAGCCGGTGATCCCCGATCACTGCATGGCCGATTTCCTGATTGTCATCGCATCGAAAACCGCCGATCCCGCCGTCTGGATGGCCCGCATCCGCAGCATGCGGCGGCTCGGGCGCTCGGTGATCCTCTTGGCGGATGCCTCCACCACCTTCATCGCCCGCACCCAAATCGAGACGGGCGCGGTCACCACCCATTGGGCCGATGCCGTGGTGCTGCGCGAGACCCAAGATCAACCGCGCCTTACGGAAAACCTGTCAGAATTTTCCAACGGCATCATCACGGCCGCGGGACGCGGCGCCACAGCAGAGCTTGTCATCGGCCTTCTGGCCCGTGATCTGCCCGTGTCCGACATCACCGAGATTGGCCGCCACCTGCTCTTGCCGGAAATCCGCACCAGCTCCAGCACTCAGCCCTTCGCCCCCGAGGCGTTTCACAAATTCTACGACAAGGCCGTGTCAGATGCGCTCGCCATCATGGAGGACAATCTGACCGATCCACTCTCCATCGCGGAAATCGCCGATGAGGTGGACACTTCGCAACGCTGTCTCGAGCGCCGCTTTCGCGCGGTGTTTGAAACCTCACCGGGGCATTATTACAAGCAATTGCGCGTGCGCCGTGCCCATCACCTGATCCAAAGCACGAAATTGCCGCTGATCGACATCGCCACCGCCACCGGCTTTGGCTCGACCGGCACGCTCGCCACCGCCTTCAAGAAATTCTACGGCGTCACGCCCTCGGATATGCGCGGCAAACACCGCGAACGCGTGCTTGACTACTCCGCCGATGTCTAAGGGCGGTTAAGCGCCGCCGCCACAACCTCTGCCGCCGCTGCCCAATCGCCCAAACCCTGCGCCGCCTTCCGCGCCGCGCAGGCACAGCCCGCCCGCAACGCAGGCTCGCTCAGCATCCGCCGCAGCGCCTCTGCAAAGGCCGCGTCATCCTCGGGGCGCACCAAAATTCCCGCACCGGCGGCAACGGTATCCGGCACCGCCCCCGCCTGCGTGCTCACGATCGGCAACCCGTGGCCCATCGCCTCGTCAAACACGATGCCATAACCTTCATAGCGCGTCGCCAGTGCAAAAACCGTCGCCCGCCCATAAAGCGAGTCCAGATCCGATTGCGATACCTCCCCCGCAATCTCGACCCGCTCCGCCAGCCCCAAGACATCGCGCAGCCCCTGCAACTCTGTGACCGTCTCGGGCTCATGCAAGCGCCCGACAATCACCGCCCGCCAGTCCAGATCGGCAATCCGCGCCAAGGCCCGCAACAGCACATCATGCCCCTTGCGCCGCGCGAGCAATCCCACCGACAGGATCAGTGGCGGCACATCGGGCATTGCGTTAGCTCGGGGTGCCACGAACCCCGGTCGCGCCACGCTGATCCGCTCTGGGGCCACGCCATAGGCCTCGCGCAAAAGGCCTGCGATATGCCCGCTTGTCACCACGATATGCCGCGCCCGGCCCAGATTGGCCCGCTCGCGCGCCGCCATATCCGCAGCCTGCGCCGCACTCAACCCCGGCTCCAGCGCCAGCGGATGATGCACCAGCGCCACCATGGGTGCCGCCAACCGCGCCACCCCCTCAGGATCCAGCGCACCATACGCCAGCCCATCCACCAAGGCCGGGCAATCACGCGGCAACGCCGAAAGCTGCGCCAAGGCATCCGCCATATCCTGCGCATCGGGATGCGGAAAACTATCGCCTAGCCGCAGATGCCGCAGCCTGAGACCCCGCGCAACCAGCGCCTCTCCCAACCGCCGATCATAAAGATAGCCGCCCGTCGTCAACCCCGGATCACCCGGCACGGCAAAGGCGATGTCGCGCCCCTCCTCAGTCGCCATAGCGCACCCGATGGCACAGCGTCCCCGCCGCCGCCAAGATCCCCGCATAGGCGCGCGGCAGATCATCAAACCGCGTTTCCCCCGAAATCAACGCATCCAGCACCGGATCGGCCAGCAGTCGCAGCGCAACCTCCATCCGCCGCCGGTAATCCCACCGCGCCGCATGGCTCGCCGGAATTCGCCCCACCTGCGACGAGACAACCTGCAACCGCCGCTGATGAAATGCCCCGCCAAGCGCCACGGGAATATCGCCGCTGCCATACCAACTGGCCTCAACCACCCGCGCCTCAATCCCAGCAAGGCGGATCGCTGTGGCCAATCCCGCTGCGCTGGCCGTCGCATGGATCACCACATCCGCGCGGCCCTCGGCCTGCTCCGGTGCCGCAAAGCCACAGCCAAACGCCTCAGCCAAAGGCCCCCGCGCCGCGTCGCGATCAATCAAGGTCACCTCTGTGCCCGGCACCCGCGCTGCAAGATATCCAACCAACGCCCCCACCGTGCCCGCACCCACAACCGCCACCCGGTCCCCGGCAGCGATCTGCGCATCCCACAGGATATTGAGCGCGGTTTCCATATTGGCCGCAAGCACCGCACGCCCCGGCGGCACGCCCTCGGGCACCGGCACCGCCATCGGTGCAGGACAGGCAAACCGCGTCTGATGCGGATGCAGCACGAACACCACCTGCCCCGTCGCAGCCCCGCCGGTCACGCGCCCCACGGCGCAGTACCCATATTTGACAGGATAGGGAAAATCTCCCTCCTGCAAGGGCGCGCGCATCGTGCCATGCTCGCTCTCGGGCACCCGGCCGTCCAAGACCAGCCGCTCGGTCCCCCGGCTGATGCCGGTGTATAGCGTTTCGATCACAACCTCATCCGCGCCGGGCGCAACCGTGACAGGCCGCACCTCCACCTGCCCCGGTGCCACAATCCAGAGCGCGCGCGCGCCCTCAGACACGCCGCTCACCCCAGCCGCACAGCGGGTTGGCGCGCATGGGGCCAGACCTCTGCCGCCACCCGCGCGCCCATGACGCAATCAAAAAGCACATCCGTGCCCAACCCATAAACCTGCGTTTCCGGCCGCCGCGCCTGCGCCAAACGTGCCACGGGCCGCGTCGTCAATCCTTGCGGTCCCGCCCCGATCAAGAGCGGCGCCACCGCCACATGCAGCCGCGCCAGCAAATCTGCCTCGATAAATCGCGCAATAGTGATCGCCCCACCTTCAACCATCAGATGATGCAGGCCCACCTTGCGCAGGGCACTTACAATGGCGGGGGGTGAAATCCAGTCACTCCGCGGCAATTGAATGACCTCGACACCGGCGGGACGGGGCTTGTCCACCTCCTGAATGACGATGCGCCGCGTGCCATCCTCTGCGAACAGCCGCGCGTCATTGGGCAGCCGCCCCGAGGGGTCAATCACCACCCGCGCCGGGTTTTGCCCCGACACAAGCCGCACTGTCAGGCGCGGGTTGTCATGCAACGCGGTCTTGACCCCCACGATCACCGCATCCACCAGCGCCCGCATCCGGTGCAGATGCGCCAACCCATCCGGCCCCGACACATCCGCCGCGTCCCCCGTGACCGTGGCCACCCGACCATCCAGCGATTGTCCGATCTGTGCCACGACCTGCGGCGTGCCGGGCGCGGCCATCATCGAGCCATAGAGCGCCATCGCCGCACGCTCGCCCGGTGCCCAGTCTCCACAGCATAAACACGCCTGCCCCGCGCGCGCAGCCAAAATATGCTCCCAGACCTTGGGGGTGACATCAGCACTTTGCATCCGGGTCTCCGTTTTGCATTACGTCTCGGCGTTTCGCCATGGTTGAACACGCGCCACTCGGGCGCGCCTTTATCGTGTGCATATCAGAGATAGACGGCTTTTCAAAAATGTCATGCCCGCTGAACCAGCGCCGGCGGCAGTGCCAAAAGGTCAATATGGCCGATTTCGGCCCAACCATCGGCAAGAACTTGCGCGCGCCGCCCATGCCATGCCTCGGCCCCGGCGAATTCCGCCTCGCCCGCCGCCTGCGCAATGCCCGCCAGCAAAAGATGCTGCATTTCCGCATCTTGCGGCCCCAGCCGCCACGGGCTCGGTGCATAATGCACCTCATAGCCAAGCGCCTCAAAGACCGCCGCCATCACCTTTGCCGCCTCAGGCCCAAGCGCCGGACCAAAGCCCTTGTCGCCCCTCTGGTGGGCGTTGAAACGCGTCGTCACGATCGCGTCATCAGGGTCTTCGGGATGCCAGCGCATCACCCCGTCATAGCTCAGCGCCGCATAAAGCGCAGTGCCAGCCCCCGCCAACCGTGCTGCAAATCGCTCGACCCACGCCCGCGACACCAGATCAAACAGCGCCGACGCGGTCACCAAACCCACGCCCTCAAGCGGCAGATCCTCCACCCTGGCCAGATCCCCCTGATGGATCACCGCCTCAGGATGCCAGGCTGCGGCCCGCGCCAACAAATCCGCGTCATGATCAAACAGCCGCCAGCCCGCGCCCGTCGCCCGCTCTCCGGCAAAGGCGCGCAGGGTCGAACCCGTGCCGCACCCCAGATCAAGCACCGCCCCATCGGCCAGCGCCACCGCCCGACCCAACAGCGCCGCATCCCGCGCCGCCCTGTCCGCCGGTTCCCGCAGCGCCAGCCATTCGGGGGCAAACCCCATCTCAGATATCCGCCTCGTACCAGCCGCGCGCCATATGGCTTTCATGCAGCTTCACCCGGATGCGCCGCAACCGCCCCGCATCGCCCAACCCCTCGGACCGGGCAATGTCACGCAGGCCGGTCCAAATGTGATGACACAAAAATTCGGTGGTGGTGAACTTGCCTTTGAATTCGGGCTTGTCGTCCAGATTGCCATAGCGCAACGGGGCCAACACCCGCGCCAGAGCGTCAGAGGCAAGGCCAATGTCCACAACCAGCCCGTGCGCATCAATATCTTCGGTGTAAAACGCGGCATCGACCACGAAGGTCGCACCATGCACCCCCTGCGCAGGGCCGAACACTGGATTGGGCAGGGAATGGGCGATCATGATGTGATCGCGAACTTCGACGGCAAACATGGAACTTTCCTTCTTTGAATGGCAGCCGAGACCTAACACGCACCTTGATTGCGTCAAGCCTCAGCACCAAATCGGCGAAACACCGCGCGCACCCGAGAAATTCATTGGACCTACCGTCGCGCCGCCATAACTGTGTGCAGCGAAACCGCATCGAGAGAGTGACCGTGACAGAGTTGACCCCAAGCCGCCCGACCTCCCCCGACGTGACGCCGCTCGCGCCGCGCCTGCGCCGCGCGCCCGCGCTCGCCACCCGCCGCCGCCTTGTGCTGGCGCTCAATGTGGTGACGGTCGCGGCGCTCTTTTCCGCGATGCTCGCACTGTTTCTGCCGCTAGGCATCACTTGGGCGGAAGGCGCGATGCTCACCGCCTTCCTGCTCACGCTTCCCTGGCTCTCAATCGGCCTCTGGAACAGCATTCTTGGCCTGCTGCTTGATTTGCGCCACGGTGCGGGGGCCGCTGCCCATGTCACCCCGGCCCTGTCGCGCATTCGCGGGGATGAGGCCATCACCGCCCGCGTCGCCGTCGTCATGCCCCTGCGCAACGAAGACCCGGACGCCTCCATCGCCCGCCTGCGGCGTCTGGAAGAGGAAATCGCCTGTAGCCCCTATGCCGGGCGCTTCTCGTACCACGTGCTCAGCGATACCGATGACGCCCATGTCGCGCTCAAGGAAGAGGCGCGCATCGCGCAATGGCGCAGCGCACGGCCCACAGCCGCGATCCACTACCGCCGCCGCACCGACAATACCGGCTACAAGGCGGGCAACATCGCCGAGTTCCTGCACAGCCCCGAAGGTGCCAGCGATCTTTTCCTGCCGCTCGACGCCGATAGCGAAATGGGCGCCGATACGGTCTTTCGGCTGATCCGCGTCATGCAGGTCAGCCCTGAAATCGGCATGTTGCAAAGCCTTGTCACCGGCCTGCCCGCGCGCAGCCTCTTTACCCGCGCCTTCCAGTTCGGCATGCGCCACGGCATGCGCTCTTACACGCTTGGCTCTGCTTGGTGGCAGGGCGATTGCGGCCCCAACTGGGGCCATAACATCGTGATCCGCACCACCCCCTTCCGCGAACAATGTATGCTGCCGGTCCTCAAGGGGCGCGGGCCGCTTTCCGGCGCGATCCTCAGCCACGATCAGGTCGAGGCGGTGCTCATGCGCCGCGCGGGCTATGAGGTGCGCGTTCTGGCCGAAGAATCCGAAAGCTATGAGGAAAATCCGCCCAGCCTCGTGGATTTCATCCGCCGCGAACTCCGCTGGATGAATGGCAACATGCAGTACTTCAAACTGCTCTCGATGCCCGGCCTGAAACCTGTGAGCCGCCTGCAACTGGGGCTGGCCATCCTCATGTATATCAGCGCCCCGGCATGGATTGCCTTTATTCTGATCGGTGCCGCCCTCGCAGGCACAGCAGACCAGATCAACGCCATTCCCGCCGCCGCCGGTCTGACACTCTTTGCTGTGCTCATGACGCTCAGCCTCAGCCCAAAACTCATGGGGCTTGCACAGGTGCTCTGCTCTTCCGCGCGCTCTGCGGCCTATGGTGGGCGCGCGCGTGTCCTTTTGGGCGGCCTCGCAGAGATTGTGTTTTCCATGCTCACCTCGCCTGTCGTGGCTGTGGCGCTCACACAATTCGCCATCGGGCTCGTGTTTGGCCAGCGCATCGGTTGGAGCGCGCAACAACGCAGCCGCGACCGGCTCGAATGGCATGAGGCCGCGCGCGTGCTCTGGCCGCAAACCCTGCTTGGCGGCGCGCTTTGCCTGTGGTTCTGGATTCAGGCCCCTTGGGCGCTGATCTTTGGCGCGCCGGTGCTGCTGGCGCTTCTCCTCTCGATTCCGGTGGCGGTGCTGTCGACCCTGCCCCGCCCCAGCCGCTGGTCGCAGGCCACCGGCCTCTTTGACATCCCCGAAGATCGCCGCCCCGCGCTGCAATCCGCCCCCCTCCACGCCAACACCGCCTGACATGGGAGAGACCGCATGACCGCTTTCAGACTGACCGCTTTTGGCACCACACTCTGCACCACGCTCGCGCTTGGCTTGGCACATCCCGCTCAGGCCGCCCCCGCCACATGGACAATCGACCCCGAACATACGGTGGTGGCCTTCACCATCATGCACGCAGGCTATGCCAAGGTCTTGGGCCGCTTTTCCGACATCGAGGGCAGCTTTGTCTACGACCCCGAGACGCAGGAACTGGGCGAGGTGACCGCCCGCATCGGTGCCGCGAGCGTCAACACAGACCACGAAAAGCGGGACGAACACGTCCGTTCGCCTGATTTTCTGGATGCGGGCGGCCATCCGATGATCACCTTCACCGCCACCGACAGCACGCCCACCTCTGAAACAACCGGCACCGTAACGGGTGATCTGACCATTCGCGGCGTGACCCAGCCCGTGACCCTCGACGTGACCCTGAACAAACGCGCGGTCTACCCCTGCTGCCACGGCAAAGAGACGCTTGGCATCTCCGCCACTGCCGAAATCCTGCGCAGCGATTTCGGCAGCACCTATGCCCTGCCCGAGTTCGTGGGCGATGCTGTCGGGATCATCCTCGAATTCGAAGCGATCCGCGCCGACTAGGCATCGCGCGCAATCATTTTGTCACAGAGTCCGATTTGTGACCGGCTTTGACCGAATTCGATATACCATAGCGGCCCTTTTTGCCCGAAATTGGGGCAAAGGAGTCGGATACAATGCGCTATTCAGGATTCAAGGTCATCAAAGAGGCCCTCACCGGCCACCGGGGCTGGGGCCCCGCTTGGCGTGATGCCACGCCGCAGGCGTCCTATGATTACGTCATCATAGGCGGCGGCGGGCATGGGCTGGCGACGGCCTATTATCTGGCCAAGGAATTCAAGCAGGCGCGCATCGCCGTGCTGGAAAAGGGCTGGATCGGCGGCGGCAACGTGGGCCGCAACACCACCATCATCCGCTCCAACTATCTGCTTGATGGGAATGAACCCTTCTATGAATTCTCGCTCAAGCTCTGGGAGGGGCTGGAGCAAGACCTGAACTACAACGCTATGGTCAGTCAGCGTGGCATCCTGAACCTCATTCACACCGACGCACAGCGCGACGCCTTCATTCGGCGCGGCAATGCGATGATGCTGAACGGCGCCGATGCCGACCTGCTCAGCACCGCGCAGATCGTCGCGCGCTACCCTTTCCTCAACGTGAATGACGCCCGCTTCCCGATCAAGGGCGGCTTGGCGCAGCATCGCGGCGGCACCGTGCGCCATGATGCGGTGGCATGGGGCTATGCCCGCGCCGCCGATCAGCGCGGTGTGGACATCATCCAGAATTGCGAAGTCACGGGTTTCCGCATCGAGAACGGCACATGCCTTGGCGTTGAAACCTCGCGCGGCTTCATCGGTGCCAAAAAGGTCGGCGCTTGCGTTGCCGGCTCGTCCTCGCGGCTCATGTCGCATGCGGGCATGCGCCTGCCGATTGAAAGCCATGTGTTGCAGGCCTTTGTGTCAGAGGGCCTCAAACCCGTGCTGCCCGGCGTCATCACCTTTGGCGCAGGCCATTTCTATTGCAGCCAATCCGACAAGGGCGGGCTTGTGTTCGGCGGCGACATCGACGGCTACAATTCCTACGCCCAACGCGGCAACCTGCCCGTGGTCGAGGATGTCTGCGAAGGCGGCATGGCGATCTTTCCGATGATCGGGCGCGCACGGCTCCTGCGCATGTGGGGCGGCATCATGGACATGAGCATGGACGGCTCGCCCATCATCGACCACACCCATATTAAGGGGCTCTATTTCAATGGCGGCTGGTGCTATGGCGGGTTCAAGGCAACGCCCGCCTCGGGCTTTGTCTATGCCCATTTGCTCGCCACCGACACGCCCCATCCCACCGCCACCGCCTATCGCTTCGATCGCTTCGCCAAAGGGCTGATGATCGACGAAAAAGGCATGGGCAACCAGCCCAACCTGCATTGAGGGAGACCGCGCCATGCTGATCAATCACCCCCTCCTCGGCCCCCGCGACGCCAGCGAATTCGTCTACAAAGGCGACGCCGCCCTTATCAACCGCCCCGACCCGGACGCACCCGATGCGCTGGCGCAGTTCATCGACTACGGCTATCTGCGCGACAATCCCGCCGGGGCACATCGCGAACTGTGGTTTCACGAACAGGGCGACCGCTCTTGGCTGGTCGTCACCCGCAACACGCTCACCCATGAAATCACCGCTGTGGAACTGGCCCGCGACGTGGCCCGCCGCGAGGGACGCTCCAAATGACCCAAGTAAATCGCCTCAAGGGCGGGCTGATCGACCAGAGCCGCGCCATCTCTTTTCGCTTCGATGACAAATGGATGAAGGGCCACCCCGGCGATACGCTTGCCTCGGCACTTCTGGCCAATGGCGTGCGCCTGATGGGCCGCTCGTTCAAATACCACCGCCCGCGCGGCCCGCTCTCGGCTGGCTCGGAAGAGCCGAACGCGATCGTGGAACTGCGCGACGGCGCGCGGCGCGAGCCCAATACCCGCGCCACCACCGCAGAACTGTTCGACGGCCTGACCGCGCAATCGCAAAACCGCTGGCCCTCGCTCGCCTTCGATGCGCTCTCGATCAATGACCGCCTCTCCAGCTTCTTTGCCGCCGGGTTTTATTACAAAACCTTCATGTGGCCCGCGGCCTTCTGGGAAAAACTCTACGAACCGATCATCCGCCGCGCCGCCGGTCTGGGATCGCTCAGCCTGCAAGCCGACCCTGACAGCTACGACAAGGGCTATCTGCATTGCGACCTGCTGATCATCGGCGCAGGCCCCGCAGGCTTGGCCGCCGCCCTCACGGCGGGCGAATCCGGTCTCAACGTCATCCTCGCGGATGAAGATTCCCTGCCCGGTGGCCGCCTCAATGCCGAAACCTTTGCCATGGGCCAGCAGCCCGGCCATGACTGGGCGGCAGAAACCGCCGAACGGCTTGCCGCCCTGCCCAATGTGCGCCTGATGACCCGCACCACCGTACTCGGGGCCTTCGATCACGGCATCTACGGTGCGCTGGAACGGGTCAGCGATCACCTGCCCGTCCCCCCCGAGGGCAAGCCGCGCCAGATCCTCTGGCGCATCTATTCCACCCGCGCCATTCTCGCCGCCGGGGCCACCGAACGCCCCATCGTCTTCGAGAATAACGACCGCCCCGGCATCATGATGGCAGGCGCGTTGCGGGCCTTTGCCAACCGCTGGGCCGCCACCCCGGCGCAAGAGATCGCCGTCTTCACCAATAATGACGACGGCCATCGCACCGCGCGGGATCTTCTGGCCAAGGGCGTCACCGTCACCGCCGTGATCGACACCCGCCCCGATGCGCCCAAAGGCACCGGCTATGAGGTCATCGCGGGCGGCACCATCACCAATACCTCAGGCCGCCTTGGCCTGACCAAGGTCGAGGTGACGGACGCGCGCGGCACTCGTCGCAGCGTGACCTGTGGTGCGCTTGGCGTCTCTGGCGGCTGGAACCCCAACGTCAGCCTCACCTGCCATCAGCGTGGCCGCCCCACATGGAACGCGGATATTCACGCCTTCGTGCCCGGCGGCACCCTGCCTCAGGGCATGGTGGTTGCGGGCGCGGCCAACGGCCTCTTCTCGACCCATGCCGCCCTGACTTCGGGGGCTGATATCGCTGCCCAGATTGCGGCCGACCTTGGCCACACCGCCACGCGCCCCGATCTGCCGCAGGCCGAGGATACACCGCTGGCGATCACCCCCTTCTGGCATGTGCAGGGGGCCAAGCGCGCTTGGGTCGATCAACAAAACGACGTGACCGCCAAGGATATCAAACTGGCGCATCAGGAAAACTTCACCTCCGTCGAACATCTCAAGCGCTATACCACGCTTGGCATGGCCACCGATCAGGGCAAGACCTCGAACACCGCAGGCATGGCGATCATGGCCGAGGTGGCGGGCAAATCCATCCCCGAGGTGGGCACCACCATGTTCCGCCCACCCTATACGCCCACCGCCATCGGTGCCTTTGCGGGCCGCGCGCGCGACAAGGATTTCCGCCCCACCCGCAAAACCCCCAGCCATTTCTGGGCCGAGGAACAGGGCGCTGTCTTTGTCGAGGTCGGCATGTGGCTGCGCGCCCAATGGTTCCCGCGCGCCGGCGAAACCCATTGGCGGCAAAGCGTCGACCGCGAGGTGCTGCAAACCCGCGCTTCCGTTGGCATCTGCGATGTGACGACCTTGGGCAAGATCGACGTGCAGGGGGCCGATGCCGCCGCCTTCCTCAACAAGATCTATTGCAACGCCTTCGCCAAACTGCCCGTCGGGCGCGTCCGCTATGGCCTCATGCTGCGCGAGGACGGGATTGCCATGGATGACGGCACCGCCGCGCGTCTGGCCGAGGATCACTTCGTGGTGACAACCACCACCGCCAACGCGGTCACGGTCTATCGCCACATGGAATTCGTGCGCCAATGCCTCTGCCCCGACATGGATGTGCAACTCATCTCCACGACCGAGGCTTGGGCGCAGTTTTCCGTCGCTGGCCCCAATGCCCGCAAACTGCTGCAAAAGGTGGTGGACCCGGAATTCGACCTCTCGAACGACGGCTTCCCCTTCATGGCCTGCGGCGAGATCACCGTTTGCGGTGGCCTGCCCGCGCGCCTCTTCCGCATCTCCTTTTCGGGCGAATTGGCATATGAAATCGCCGTGCCCACGCGCTACGGCGATGCCATGATCCGTCGGTTGATGGAGGCAGGGCGCGAGTTTGACGTGGTGGCCTATGGCACCGAAGCACTCGGCGTCATGCGCATCGAAAAGGGCCACGCGGCAGGCAACGAACTCAACGGCACCACCACCGCCCTCAATCTCGGGATGGGCAAGATGGTCTCGGCCAACAAGGATTCCATCGGGGCCGTGCTCTCGCGCCGCGACGGTCTCAATGCACCGGACGCGCTGCGCCTTGTCGGCCTGCGCCCGGTAGACCGCTCCAAACCCGTGCCCGCAGGCGCGCATCTGATGACCAAGGGCAGCCCGGTCGATGCCGCTCATGATCAGGGCTATGTGACCTCCGCCTGCTACTCGCCCAATCTCGGGCATTCCATCGCGCTGGCCTTCCTTAAATCCGGCGATACCCGCTTGGGCGAAACCCTGCGCCTTGTGTCCCCCCTGACCGGCGTCGAACATGACGTCGAAGTCGTCAGCGCCCATTTCGTCGATCCAGAAGGAGAGCGCCTCCGTGCATGATCTCATCGCCATCACCCCGCTCGGGGCGACCCGTCCCCGTATCGACAACCACGGCCCCGTGACCCTGACCGAAGTCACCGACCGCGCCTTGGCCTCTGTCGCCGCCCGCCTTGGGCATGAGGCACAGACAAGCGCGCTCATAGCTGCCCTGATCGGCACCCCGGCCCCCGGCCCGGCCCGCATGGGCGGTGCCACACTCACCGCCTTCTGGATGGGACCGGATCAATGGATGCTGTCAGCCCCGGTTGAAACCCACGAGGATTTGGCCAAGCAGGTCAAGGCGCAGGCTAAGGGGGCCGCAAGCGTCACAGACCAAACCGGCGCATGGTGCCGCTTTGACCTCAGCGGCGATGGGCTGGCCGATGTGCTGGAACGCCTCACCAACGCCAATACCCGCTCCTTTACGGGCGGCGAGGCGCAGCGTGCCGCGGTCGAGCATATGGGCTGCTTCCTCTTGTGCCACAGCCCGCGCCATATCTCGGTGATCGGCCCCCGCTCCTCGGCGGGCTCCCTGCATCACGCGCTCCTGACCGCGATCCGCTCGGCGCACTAAACCCGTCCCGGGCTCGACCCGGGACCTCATAGACGAAAAGCAAGACCCCCCGGCTCAAGGCCGGGGCGTGTCCTCCTTAGGGGCCGTCCCGGGCCTGACCCGGGACCTCACTCAACCCCCTCAAACAACCCAAGAAAAACCCAGCCTACCCCTCCAACGCCTGCGCCAGATCAGCCATCAGGTCGCCCGCATCCTCGATCCCCACGGAAAACCGCAACAACCCCTCGGGAATGCCGGTATGCGGCTCGATCGTGTGGCGATGCTCCACCAGGCTCTCGACCCCGCCCAGCGATGTGGCGCGCTGGAACAGCTGCAACCGGCCCGCCACCTCCAGCGCCCGCTCCCGCCCGCCCGCCACCAGGGCGGACAGCAAATAGCCATAGCCGCCACACATCTGCCGCGTGGCAATGGCATGGCCCGCATGGCTGGCCAATCCGGGGTAAAACACCGTTTCAACCTTCGGATGCTCCTCAAGATACCGCGCCACCGCGAGGGCATTCTCACACATCCGCTCCATCCGCAGCGGCAGCGTCCGCATGCCGCGCATCAGCAGCCACGCCTCGAACGGCCCCATCACCGCGCCCGCATCATGCCGGTCTGTCGCGATCTCTTGCCACATCGGATTGCCCGGCTCGCGGCACGACAGCACCCCCGCCAACACATCCGAATGCCCGTTGAGCGCCTTGGTGCCCGAATGCATGACAATATCCGCGCCCAGATCCAGCGCCCGCGTCAGCACCGGCGTCGCCGCTGTGCCGTCGACCACCAACAGCGCCCCCGCCTTATGTGCCATGCCCGCCGCCGTGGCGATCTCGACCGTTTTCAGCCACGGGTTTGACGGCGTCTCGATCCAGACCATATCCGCCGAGGATCGGCATGCCGCCGCCAGCGCCGCCGGGTCCGCCGCGTCAATCTCATCAAGCAGGATGGCGCGCCGCACACAATAGGCCCGCACCCACTTTAACGTGCCCCAGTAGATGCCATTCTGCATCACCACCCGCGCGCCACTGGGCAACGCCCGAAACACCGCCGCCACCGCTGCCATACCACTCGGGAACAGAAGCGTCGCCGCCGCACCCTCGAGTTGCCGGATCACCTCTTCCGCCTGCCGCACCGTATCATTCTGATCGCGCCCATAGATATTGTCGGGGCGCAGCAGGGCATAATCGGCCCCCCGCGTATAGGTCGTGGCCAACGAAATTCCCGGCACCACGCCCGCCGTGGCGCTGTCTTTGGCCCCCGCTGCCTGCGCGGCGATTGTTGCGGGTTTCAGCGGTTCATTCTTCATGCGTCGATCTTTCCATAGTCCATCGTGAATAACCGCCCCGGCCCCCATCCCAGTGCCCCAGCCCCGGCCCGCCGCAGCATATCCCAAAAAAGCGCCTGATTCGAGGTCACGACCGGCAGGCCCAATTCCGCCTCAACCGCGTCAATCACCCCAAAGGTGCGTAAATTGGTGCAACTGGCAAAAACCGCCTCAACCCCCGGCACGCGCCCTGCCTCCAGCATCGCACGCCGCGTGCTTGTTTCAGCAATCCGCGCGACGGTCCAATCCTCTTTCTGACCGAAACTAACCGAATGGATCACCTCGATCCCCGCCGCGCCGAGCGCCGCCGCCATCGGCCCGCTGACCTCACGCACATAGGGCGTCACCATGGCGATCCGCCGCACCTGCAACCGATGCAAGGCCGCGATCACCGCACTCAGCGGGTTCGTCACCGGCACGCCCGGGTGCGCCAGATTGATCAACCGCGCCACCTCGTCCGATCCGATGATCGTCGCTCCCGACGTGCAGGCATAGGCCACCGCCCGCAAATCGCGTGGCAAGAGCGCCGCCGTGCGCGTCATCTCGGGCGCCATGCTGGCCAGATCCTCGGGCGTCACATCGGCCTTCGCCGGAATACGCGCATGCATCAGGTTCACATCGCGCCCCGCCAGCACCATCCGCGCCTCATATTCCACCGTCTCATCCGTGCTGAGCATGATCATGCCCAGCCGAAGCCCCGCCCCCGCGCCCTCATCCAGATCGTACTGCATCACACCCCCTCCACCCGGCTGATTGTTCCACCCGAAACTGCGGCCCGCACCCCTGTGGTGCTGGCACAAGAGGTGGGCAACCCCCGCGCCACCCGCACCGCCAGATAGGCAAAGGCCTGCGCCTCCAGCATATCGCCATCCAGCCCCACCGCCTCGACCGGCTCAACCGGGCAATCAAGGGCGGCACGCAACATCTGCATCATCACGCGATTATGCCGCCCACCCCCCGTCACCAGCAATCGCACCGGCGGGCGCGGGCAATGCTCCATGCCGCGCAACACCGCCGCCGCCGCCATTCCGGTCAATGTTGCCACCGCATCGGCATCGCCCAACTCTCCCACCAATCCGATCATGTCGGCAAATGTGTCCCGGTCCAGTGACTTGGGCGGCATTCGCAGGAAATAAGGCTCGTCCAGAAACAGCTCCAACGCCCCCTGCGCCACTTCCCCCTGACGCGCCAAGGCGCCATCACGGTCAAACGCCTCGCCCCGCCGCGCCAGCATCAAATCATTGATCGGCGCATTGGCAGGCCCGGTGTCAAACGCCAGCACTGCCCCCGCCTCTTCAGGCCGCGCGAAACTTGGATCAACCCAAGTGATATTGCCCACCCCGCCAAGGTTCAGAAACGCCAGCGGCTCCGTCGCCCCGATCCATTTGGCACAGGCGAAATGGAAAAACGGGGCCAGCGGCGCGCCTTCACCGCCCAGCCGAACATCCGCGCTGCGAAAATCCCAGACCACCGGCAGGCCGAGCCCCTCGGCCAAACGCGCCCCATCCCCCAGCTGATGCGTGCCCCGCCCGCGCGGCTCATGCGCCAAGGTCTGCCCGTGAAACCCCACCAGCGCCGCGCCGTCAAACCGGCTCAAAACCTCCAGATGCGCGCTCTCAACCAGCGCTTGTGCCTCCGCCAAATCTTCGCCCGGCCACTTGCCTAACGCCGCCGCCAACACCGCTTGCTCCTCGGCGGAATAGGCACGATAAGCGCTTGGGCCAAAGGCATAAATCGTCGCGCCATCAGTCTCGACCATGGCCGCATCCACCCCATCCAAAGAGGTGCCCGACATCGCCCCCAACGCCCAGAGGCGCTCCGCCTTCAACATGGCCTTTTCCTTTGCCCACCGACTGCATATACATGCCGCGCAAACCAAGCCGGGACAAGCATTATGACCTATCGCCCCAAATCCGAATTCCTGAACGTGATGATGTCGCGCGGCTATCTCGCCGACTGCACCGATTATCAGGGTCTGGACGAGGCATTGAGTGCTGGAACCGTCACCGCCTATATCGGCTACGACGCCACGGCGAAATCTTTGCACGTTGGGCACCTGCTCAACATCATGATGCTGCGTTGGCTGCAAAAGACCGGGCACCGCCCGATCACGCTTATGGGCGGTGGCACCACCAAGGTGGGCGATCCCTCGTTCCGCTCGGATGAACGCCCGCTGCTCTCACCCGCGCAAATCGACGACAATATCGCTGGCATGAACCGCGTCTTCGCCCGCTACCTTGCCTACGGCGAGGGGCCGCAGGATGCCATGATGCTCAACAACGCCGAATGGCTCGACGGGCTCAACTACCTCGAATTCCTGCGTGACATCGGGCGGCATTTCTCCGTGAACCGGATGCTGTCCTTTGAATCGGTGAAATCGCGCCTTGACCGCGAGCAATCGCTGTCCTTCCTCGAATTCAACTACATGATCCTGCAAGCCTATGATTTCCTTGAACTGAACCGTCGCCACGGCTGCGTCCTGCAAATGGGCGGCTCGGATCAATGGGGCAATATCATCAACGGCATCGACCTCACCCGCCGCGTCATCGACCACGAGGTGTTCGGCCTCACGTCGCCGCTGCTCACCACCTCGGATGGGCGCAAGATGGGCAAATCGGCGGGCGGCGCGGTCTGGCTGTCGGGCGATATGCTCAGCCCCTATGAATTCTGGCAATTCTGGCGCAACACCACCGACGCCGACACCGGGCGCTTCCTCAAACTCTACACCGAACTGCCGGTTGAAGAATGCGACCGCCTTGGCGCTTTGGAAGGCTCCGACATCAACGCCGCCAAGATCATTCTCGCCAACGCCGTCACAACCCTCCTGCATGGGCCCGAGGCGGCGGCGGCGGCCGAGGCCACCGCGCGCGAGGTGTTCGAACATGGCGGCGTGGGTGATGACCTGCCCACCGTCGAGGTGACAGCGGATGAGGTGGCCGAGGGGATTTCCATCGTACAACTCATCGTGCGCGCCGGTCTTGCCAAATCCGGCAAAGAGGCCAAGCGCCTGATCACTGAAAACGGCGCGCGTTTGGATGACGAACCGTTAACCGACGCGGGCCTGATGATCGACGCCGCAGCCCTGACATCGCCGATCAAGCTGTCGGCGGGTAAGAAACGTCACGCTCTCGTCAAGCTGTCAGACTGAGCGGCTAACGGTAACAGCGGACCTTACAAAATCAGCTTACGATTTGTAAGGTCCGTAAGGGTCACCCCCGCCCGCGCAGCGCCTCGCGCAGCACGTCGCGCACCACATCCGGCGGCACGTCCGAGGTGATGAACGCCTCACCAATCCCGCGCGCAAGGATGAACCGCAGCTTGCCATCAACAACCTTTTTATCCTGCCCCATAAGGGCAATCAGCCCATCGGCATCTGGCAAATCTCCAGCAATATCAGAAAGATCAACCTTCATCTTCATGTCGCGCAGATGCGCCCGCACCCGGCTTGGGTCTTCCTGCGAACACAAGCCAAGCCGCGCCGACACCTCGAATGCAAGCGCGCAACCAATCGCAACCCCCTCCCCATGCAAGAGCCGCGACCCATCATACTGTGTGGCAGACTCCAGGGCATGACAAAATGTATGACCCAGATTAAGCAAGGCCCTGTCACCTTGCTCGGTCTCATCGCGCGTCACAATCTCGGCTTTCATCTCAACCGACCGCGTCACAAGATAAAGTCGCGCTGCCATATCACCCGCTGCGGCACGTGAAGCATTGCCTTCAAGCCACTGAAAGAATTCACTATCTCCAAGCAATCCGTATTTGGCCACCTCGCCATAACCGGCCAGATAATCGCGTTCCGTCAGCGTTCCCAACACCTCGATATCCGCTAGAACAAGGCTTGGTTGGTGAAACGCTCCGATCAGGTTCTTGCCCTGCGGCGCGTTGATCCCCGTCTTGCCCCCCACAGAGCTGTCGACCTGCGCCAGCAAACTCGTCGGAACCTGAACAAAGCGCACGCCCCGCCGCAGCACCGCCGCCGCGAACCCGACCAGATCACCAATCACGCCACCGCCAAAGGCAATCACCACGTCATTGCGCTCAACCTTTTCCTCCAGCAACCATTCGACCACCCGCTCGAAATGCGGCCAGGATTTGGTCGCCTCCCCCGCCGGAAGCGTCAGCGAAACCGAAGAAATACCGTTCTTTTCCAATCCGTTGCAAAGCGTTGCTAAGTGCAATGGCCCCACCGTCTCATCGGTCACAATCGCCACACGCGGACGCCGCAACAGCGGTGCAATCAGCGCCCCGGACTGCCCCAACAGACCCGGCCCGATGTGAATATCATACTCCCGTCCCGGCAGGCCCACATGCACGATTTCGGTCATTCCACCCACTCCAATACGTCCTTGCGCGCGCTGAGCGCGTTAAGAACTTGCTCGGCCATTGCCTCGACACTGTACTCCGGCCGCGCCCGCACCCGGATCTCTGCCAACTCATAGATCGGCACACGGGCATTATAGATATCCGCAAGTGTCTCATATGGATGAGCTGTGCGCAGTAAGGGCCTGGTATTCTTTCCTTTTACCCGAGACCACAAAAGCGGAAGATCCGCATCGAGCCAGATCGAAACCCCCTTGCGCGCCACAAGATCCCGGTTGCGCTCCGCCAAAAACGCGCCCCCGCCCGTGGACAGGATCGCTCGCGGCCCATCGAGCAAACGGTCGATCACCTCGGTCTCCCGCGCCCGAAAAAACGTCTCGCCATCCCTTTGAAATATCTCGGAAATCGCCATATTCGCGGCCTTCTCGATCTCAGCATCCGAATCGAGAAACGGCACGCCAATCCGGGCCGCCAGCGCCTTGCCCACCGCCGTCTTGCCCGCCCCCATCATGCCCACCAGCACAACCGTCTTGCCCAATGTCCAGTGCCCTTTGCCCGACACTTTCGGCGCTCCCTTGCCCATTCACAAAGTTTTTCACTCAATGACGTGATCTTGCGCAAAAGGCCAGTTATAACTTGGGAAAAAGAACGGGCAATTCAGGCAGGGGATAACATGCTGCGATTGATCAAGTGGCTGATTTATCTGGCTATTCTAGGCTTCATTGCCTTAGTGGCCTATGCCTATATCGGGCCATTCTTTGGCGCGGATTTCTCACCTGACCAGACCGAGATTCGGCAGGACATCATTCTTGAGACGGATTAGCACGGTAGTTTTCCTTGGATTGACCACGACGGGTGCCGCCCTCGCGCAGCAACCGCTTTCTGCGATTGAGTGGTTGGATGAGGCCAGCACCGCAGCCGTCACGACCGTACCGCGCCCCTCATTCTCGGAACCGCCCTCCGCCAATGCCGTCACCGTACCAAACGTGACCGTCACCGCGCTGGACGCACCGCGTGCGGATGCTGTTGGCCTACTGCCCAGCACCACCACAGGCTTGCCAGTAACCCTTTGGGAAAAAAGCACAACTTCAACGCTTTTGCGTGCCCTGTCACATCTAGAATCCGAACCTTTACCTGCCATTCAGGCGCTCTATTACACCCTGCTGCTGGCCGAGGCGAATGCCCCTCTTGATGCCGGATCAGATGCCGCATTCCTGCAAGCACGCCTCAAGGCGCTGCGCAGCTTTGGCGCGATAGAACCCGCACAGGCCATGGCAGAGCGGGCCGGACCCATGACGAAATCACTTTTTGATCAATGGTTTGACCTCTCTCTTCTGCTCGGGCAAGAGGACCCCGCCTGCGCCATGCTCAGCCGCAAGCCGCGTCTGACGTCGGATATCGGCGCGCGTATCTACTGCGCCGCCCGCAGTGGCGACTGGAACACCGCCGCGCTCACCTATCACAGCGCGACCGCCCTCGGCACACTCTCCGAAACCGATGCCACCCTTCTGGCTCTCTACCTTGATCCCGAATTGATCGAGGAAACCGAACCGCCGGAACCACCCCAATCCCTTACAGCGCTGCAATTTCGGCTGTTTGAGGCTATCGGCACGGCCCTCCCAACCCATAATCTGCCGCGCGCCTTCGCCATGGCTGATTTGCGCGGCAATTCCGGCTGGAAGGCCGAAATCGAGGCGGCAGAACGTCTTGCGCGCACAGGTGCCGTGCCTGCCTCGCGCCTTTTGGGCCTTTATACAGATCGCCGCCCGGCTGCCTCAGGCGGCGTCTGGGATCGGGTTGCGGCAATTCAGGCGCTTGATCAGGCGCTAAGCGAAGGGGCATCACAAGACCTTGTCGAAGCCTTGCCAAGAGCCTGGCGCGCCGCGCGCGACCAACGGCTAGAGGTGATCTTTGCCGAGCTTTTTGCAGAGCGCCTTGATACTGCAGAAATCCCGCAGAACATCGCCTCGCAAGTCTTTGAAATCATGCTTTTATCAGAGCAGTATGAAACTGCTTCTGCGCGGCTGTCCTCGCCCTCGTCGGATCAACAGTTCCTGATTGATACCGCCCGTGGTGCCCCATCGGCCGAAGCGGCGCGCACCTCACTCCAAAGTGCGATCGCCGCAGGATTCGCCAACAGCGCCCCGCCGGCAGATCATCAGGCGCTGATCGACGCCGGACGACTGGGCGAGGCGATTCTGGCCGCTGCGCGACAGATCGGCCATGGCGACCGGGCGCGCGATGCACTGCCGGGGGCAATTGCCACGCTGCGCACCTTGGGGCTTGAGGACACCGCCCGCCGCGCGGCTTTACAATTGCTGCTGTTGGACCCACGCGGGTGACCGAGGCCGCGCGCTGGATTGATCTCTTTCTCGAGGCGCAGGCCGCCGAGCTTGGGGCCGCAAAAAACACGCTGCTCGCCTATGCACGGGATCTCAAAGACTTTTCCGAATGGGTTGAAAATCAAGGGCTTGCGCTGCAAACTCTCACTCAGCCTGACATTGATCGCTATCTTGTCTTCTGCGATGCACAGGGCCTCGCGCGGGCCACGCGGGCGCGCAGGCTTTCGGCGATTCGTCAGCTTTACCGCTTTGCCTTTGATGAGCGGTTGCGCGCGGATAACCCCGCCATTCGCATCAAGGGACCGGGCAAGGCACAGCGCCTGCCTAAGACCCTCAGCGAAGAAGAGGTCAGCCGCTTGCTCGACATGGCCCCCGCTCATGGGCGCACAGCGTCGGAGCGCAGCCGCAACGCCTGCCTTGTGGCGCTGCTCTATGCTACGGGCATGCGCGTCAGCGAGCTGGTGTCCTTGCCACTTGGTGCCGCGCGAGGCGATCCACGCATGATTTTGGTGCGCGGCAAAGGCGGCAAGGAACGCATGGTGCCACTCTCGCCGCCCGCGCGCGCAGCCCTCAGCGACTGGCTTGCGATTCGCGATGCCGAAGAGAGCGCGCGCCGCGCCAAAGGCGTGCAATCCTCCCCCTATCTCTTCGCCTCAGGGGGTGCCTCCGGACATCTCACGCGCCATAGATTTTACAACCTTATCAAAGAAATATCTGTCAAAGCTCATGTTGATCCCGACAAGGTCACGCCGCATACCCTGCGCCATGCCTTTGCCACGCATCTTTTGGCCAACGGTGCCGATTTACGCGTAATTCAGACGCTTCTTGGTCATGCCGATGTCGCCACAACCGAGATTTATACCCACGTGCTTGAAGCCCGCCTTCAGGCGCTTGTGCAAGAGCATCACCCGTTGGCACAGGCCGCCCGGCG